>NZ_JBHLVH010000022.1:5812-45606 GCF_042433515.1 Kytococcus schroeteri
GGTGCGGGGGTCCCGGTCGTCAGCGACGGGCGTCGACCGTCCGGTGAGGGGTCTCAGCGACGGGTGCCGTCGACGTCCTCACCCTCGACCTCGACGCGCTCCTTGCGGACGGAGTCGGAGACCTCGACGTTCTCGGTGTGGCGCTCGGTCTCGATGCCGACCTCCTCCACCGCGACGGTCTCCTTGGAGACCACGGGGCGCTCGGACTCCAGGTGCACGTCGATCTCCTCCTCGCGGAAGGCCTCACCGTTGTCCACGGTGTTGCCGTCCACCGGGCGGGAGACGACCTTGGCCGACTCGGTGGTGACCGGCACGGTCACGGTCTGCTCCTCGGTGTCCACGTACTTGCGCAGACGCAGCTCGCCACCGTCGACGCGCTCGGTGCCCACGTTGAGGCGCTCCTCGTGGCGGACCATGGTGTCGTCGCCGGTGTCGACGCGGTCGGCCACGTCGCGGTCGGCGTCCACGCGGTCGCGGTCGGCGACACCGGCGGCAGCGGTGCCGGCGGCCACGTCGTCGCGGTCGGCGTCCACGCGGTCGCGGTCGGCGACACCGGCGGCAGCGGTGCCGGCGGCAGCGGTGCCGGCGGCCACGTCGTCGCTGCGACGCTCGGTCACCTCGGCGGAGTCACCGGACACCTCGTAGTAGCGGTAGAGCTCGCGCTCCTGCTCCACGTCCAGGTGCTCGTCGCCGTCCACGCGGGGGGCGTCCTTCACCTTGTCCTTGGAGTACTGGACGGTCAGGCCGTTGTCGGTGACGGTGGCACCGGCCAGCGGCACGAACGACTGCGAGGTGCCGAAGAGGCCCGTGTTGACGGTCACCCACTCGGGCTCGTTGGTGCGGTCGTCCAGGTAGATCTCACCGATGGAGCCGATCTTGTCGCCGTCGACGCTGTAGAGGTCGCCGTCGCGCAGGGTACGGAGCTGGTCCTTGCTGATCATGGTTCCTCCTAGCCGGCCCGAGGGACCGGTGGTCGTTTCCCCCTCGAGAGGGGCCTCACTCATCAACCTAGCCCCCTGACACCTGAGCGCAACCCGTGCAGCGGGCTCGAGACGTGCCCTCCGTCACGAGGGGCCGTCGTGTACTGTGCGCGCCCCGACCACCCCGGGGGACGCCCCCGCGCGAAGGCCCGGTGGAGCGCCCCCGCACCTCCTAGACTCGGCCCTCCACCGATCACTCGTCCTGCAGGAGACCCGTGAGCCAGCCCGCCCAGTCCCCCCGCGGCCGCGTGCCGGACGCGCCCAACCCCGAGGTGCTCCGCGACTCGCGGCGCGCCGGCCTGCTTCTGGTCACCGGTGCGCTGCTGGGAATGCTGGACTTCCCGCGCAACCTCGTGGCCGTGGTGGCGCTGCTGCCGGCCCTGTTCTTCTTCTTCCGCACGCTGCGGGCCCAGGCGGGGCGTGCCCCGCTGCCCACCGTGCTGTGGACCGCGCTGGGCTTCGTGCTCACCTCCATGCTCCTCGTCGGGGCGCTGGCGCCACTGCTCTTCCTCGACGCCACGGTGCGCGCCCACGAGTGCACCAGCGCGGCCAACACGCTGCAGGCCCTGGACGACTGCCGGGCCCAGTTGCCGGCCACGATGGAGCAGATCACCCAGCGCTGACGCGTCCGGCCTCCGCGCGCTGCGCCTCCGCGCGCTGCCGCACGTGGTCCATGGCCAACCGCAGCCCCACCCCCACCGCGAGCTCCGCGGCCAGCGCGAGTCCCCAGAGGGGATGCGGGTGCAGGCGCTCCAACGCACCGGGTGCGACCCCCACCCCCAGCAGCGGGCCCAGGGCGGTGGCCCCGATCCCCACGAGGGCGCAGGCCAGCAGGGCACGGGCCGCGACCCCCGGGGTGCCGGCCTCCTGCACGAACTGCTCGGCCTGGGCCCGGGCGACCGGCGGCAGGAAGGCTCCCACCGCCATCGGCACGAGCAGCACCGCCCACCACCACGGCGAGAAGGTCCCCTGCCCCGGGAGCGCTCCGAGCACGGGAACGGCCGGGAGGGCCAGATGCGGGGCGCCCCCGGGCGTGAACGCCCCCGACGGCACGACCACCCCGGGTCCGGCCAGCCACGCCGTGCCCCACCCCACGGCGGTGGGCAGCCACCCACCCTGGACGGCGGTGAGCACCACACCCGCTCCCCCATCGGCCCCGGTCACCCGGTGCACGGCCGCCACCTGCGGCCAGCGCACCACGAGGCAGGCCACCACCACGAGGGCACCGGCCACGGCCAGCCACCGCAGCGCCCGGCCCGCCGGGACGAGTGCGTCCTGGAGCAGCTCGCCGGCATCGCCCGGCCAGTCGGAGAACCACACGTCCCGGCGCGCGGGCGAGCAGGCCGTGACCAGGCCCACCACGGCGGGGAGGAGCGCCACCAGGAACAGACCCAGCACCCAGGAGCCGGCGGACCCGGCCGTTCCCAGCCGGCCGGCCAGCAGCAGGGGCAGGGCGTGCCCCACGAGGTAGCCCGCCGCCACGCCGGCCGCCGGCACCAGCACGACGTCGTCCCCCACGTCCTCGCCCGCCGCCGCCTCCACGCGGCCCACGAGGGTGCGCACCGAGCGCCAGACGCCCCAGGCCCCGACCAGCGCCAGCACCGTGGGTCCGCCGTGCAGGGTGAGCGTCTCGCCCTCGGGGCCGCTCGCGCCCACGGCCACCGCCGCACCGTGCGCCATGGCGCTGGCCCGCAGGCCGATGCCGATCGAGTCGCCGGCCGTCCACTGCGTGGACGGCGAGACCACCCAGGCCACCAGCACCATCAGCACGGCCAGCAGGTGCACCACGAGGGCCACGAGGAGGCCCCATCCCCCGCCGGCGACGAGGCCGGAGGCCAGGGGGGAGGCGGCAGGGGCAGCGGGCCGACGGGCGGCGCCACGACGGGCAGGGGCGGCGGAGGGGGTGGGCATCGGACCCATCATGCCGGCCGGCGGGGCACCCGGCGGGGCGAACCCGCCGGGGCACGCGGAAGGGGCCCGGTCCAGCGGACCGGGCCCCTTCGAGGGTCAGCAGGACGTCAGCCCTGCAGGCCCTTCATGATCTCGCGCATGCGCTCGGCGGTCTCGGACGGCGTCTTGCCGACCTTGACGCCGGCGGCCTCGAGGGCCTCCTTCTTGGCCTCGGCCGTGCCGGAGGAACCGGAGACGATGGCGCCGGCGTGGCCCATGGTCTTGCCCTCCGGGGCGGTGAAGCCGGCCACGTAGCCGACGACCGGCTTGGTGACGTTGGCCTTGATGTACTCCGCGGCGCGCTCCTCGGCGTCGCCACCGATCTCACCGATCATCACGATGGCGTCGGTGTCGGGGTCGGCCTGGAAGGCCTCGAGGGCGTCGATGTGGGTGGTGCCCACGATCGGGTCGCCGCCGATGCCGATGGCGGTGGAGAAGCCGAACTCACGCAGCTCGTACATCATCTGGTAGGTCAGCGTGCCCGACTTGGACACCAGGCCGATGCGGCCCGGGCCGGCGATGTCGGCCGGGATGATGCCCGCGTTGGACTGACCGGGGCTGATGATGCCGGGGCAGTTCGGGCCGATGATGCGGGTCTTGCCCGCCTTCTTGGCCTCGGCCCAGAACTCGGCGGAGTCCTGCACCGGGATGCCCTCGGTGATGACGACGGCCAGCTCGATCTCGGCCTGCACCGCCTCCAGCACGGCGTCCTTGGAGAACTTCGGCGGGACGAACAGCACGGAGACGTTCGCACCGGTGGCCTCCATGGCCTCCTTGACCGAGCCGAAGACGGGGACCTTGTGGCCACCCTCGAACTCGACCTCGGTGCCGGCCTTGCGCGGGTTCACGCCACCGACGACGTTCGTGCCCGAGGCGAGCATGCGCTGGGTGTGCTTCATGCCCTCGGAGCCGGTCATGCCCTGGACGATGACCTTGGAGTCGTTGTTCAGGAAGATCGCCATGCTCAGTTCTCCTTCGCGGCCAGCTCGGCAGCCTTCTCGGCGCCGCCGTCCATCGTGTCGGCAATGCTCACCAGCGGGTGGTTGGCCTCCGCGAGGATGCGGCGGCCCTCCTCGACGTTGTTGCCGTCGAGGCGCACGACCAGCGGCTTGGTGGCGTCGTCGCCCAGCATCTCCAGGGCCTTGACGATGCCGTTGGCCACGGCGTCGCACGCGGTGATGCCACCGAAGACGTTGACGAACACGGACTTGACCTGCTCGTCGCCCAGGATGACGTCCAGGCCGTTGGCCATGACCTCGGCCGAGGCGCCACCGCCGATGTCGAGGAAGTTGGCCGGCTTGGCCTTGCCACCGGTCTTGTCCTGGCCGGCGTAGGCCACGACGTCGAGGGTGGACATCACGAGGCCGGCGCCGTTGCCGATGATGCCGACGTTGCCGTCGAGCTTCACGTAGTTGAGGTCCATGGCCTTGGCCTTGGCCTCCAGCGGGTCGGCGGCGTCCTTGTCCTCCAGCTCGGCGTGGTGCGGCTGGCGGAAGTCGGAGTTGCCGTCGAGGGTGACCTTGCCGTCGAGGGCGACGATCTCGCCGTCCTCGGTCTTGACCAGCGGGTTCACCTCGACCAAGGAGGCGTCCTCCTCGGTGTAGACCGTGTACAGGGTCTTGAGGACCTCGGCGATCTTGTCCTGGGAGTCGGTGAAGCCGGCGGCCTCCACGATCTCCTTCGCCTTGGCGTCGTCCAGGCCCACCGACGGGTCGATCTCGATGCGGGCCAGGGCCTCCGGGCGCTCGACGGCGAGCTGCTCGATCTCGACGCCGCCCTCCTTGGAGCACATGGCCAGGTAGGAGCGGTTGGCGCGGTCCAGCAGGATGGAGAAGTAGTACTCCTCGGCGATCTTGGCGCCCTGGGCGATCATCACCTTGTGCACGGTGTGGCCCTTGATGTCCATGCCCAGGATCTGACGGGCGGCCTCCTCGGCCTCCTCCGGGGACTTGGCGAGCTTCACACCACCGGCCTTGCCACGACCACCGGTCTTGACCTGGGCCTTGACGACCACGACTCCACCGGACTTCTGCCCGATTCGCTCCGCGGCAGCCCGAGCGTCCTCGGGGGTGGTGGCGACCTCACCGGCCAGCACCGGAACCCCGTGCTTCTCGAACATGTCACGGGCCTGGTACTCGAAGAGATCCACGAGTTGACACCGTCCTCACGATTTCGACTGTTGTTGCCGGCCCGCGTGCACGGGCCTGCCTCCGGTGACTCTAGTCCCTCACCGTGCACCGGCTCCCGGCGGTCGATGCGACCTGGATCACGCCCCGGCGCGTCGTGGTCAGAGCTTCTCGACCGGCGCGTAGCGCAGCAGCAGGCGCTTGGTGCCGAGCTCTCCCCCGAAGTCCACGTGCGCCATCGCCTTGTCGCCGGCACCGTCCACGCGCACCACGGTGCCCAGGCCGAACGAGTCGTGGGTGACGCGGTCCCCGGCCTCGAGCGCCACGACCGTGCGCGTGCGCTCCGGCGCGATGCGGCCGGCCAGGCGGGCGACCCCGGGCTGGCTCGTGGGGGCGTGGGCGGCAGCGGCCCCCTCGCGCTCCCAGCGCAGCAGGTGCTCGGGCAGCTCGGCGAGGAAGCGCGAGGGCGGGTTGTACTGCGGCGAGCCGTAGGCCGAGCGGACCGTGGCCCGCGAGAGGTGCAGGCGCTCACGGGCGCGGGTGATGCCCACGTAGGCCAGCCGGCGCTCCTCCTCGAGCTCGTCGGGGTCGTTGAGCGAGCGCATGTGCGGGAAGGTGCCGTCCTCGAGGCCGGTGAGGAAGACCACCGGGAACTCCAGCCCCTTGGCACTGTGGAGGGTCATGAGGGTGACCACGCCCCTGCCGTCGTCCTCCTCGGCACCGGCGTCGGTGTCGGCCACCAGCGAGACCTGCTCGAGGAAGGCCGCCAGGTGCTCGGTACCGCTGGCGGTACCGGCGGAGGGGCTGTCGGGGTCGGCCGCGGCCTCGTCGAACTCGCGCCCCACGGAGACCAGCTCGGCGAGGTTCTCCAGCCGGCTCTCGTCCTGCGGGTCGTCGGAGTCGCGCAGCTGCTGGGCGTAGCCGGTCTGTTCCAGCACCGCCTCGAGGACGTCGGCCACCCCGCCACCGGCCTCGGCCACGGTGCGCAGCGCCTCCAGCAGCGCGGAGAAGCCCTGCACGGCCCGCAGCGAGCGCACCGCGAGCCCGGGGGCGTCCTCGGCGCGGCCGAGCGCGGCGACGAAGGGGATGCGCTCCCGCTCGGCCAGGGCCACCAGCGCCCCCTCGGCCCGGTCGCCGATGCCGCGCTTGGGCACGTTGAGGATGCGGCGCAGGTTGACCGTGTCGAGCGGGTTGACCAGCACCCGCAGGTAGGCCAGGGCGTCCTTGATCTCGCGGCGCTCGTAGAAGCGCGTGCCGCCCACCACCCGGTAGGGCAGGCCCACGCGGACGAAGACCTCCTCCAGGGCACGGGACTGCGCGTTGGTGCGGTAGAACACCGCCACGTCGCCGGGCACGGCCTTGCCGGCGTCGACGAGGTCGTCGATGCGCTCGGCCACGAAGCTCGCCTCGTCGTGCTCGTTGTCGGCCACGTAGGCCACGATCTGCTCGCCGTCCCCGGCCTGCGACCAGAGGTTCTTGGCACGGCGGCGCTCGTTGCGCTCGATGAGCGTGTTGGCCGCGGTGAGGATGGTCTGGGTGGAGCGGTAGTTCTGCTCCAGCAGGATGGTGCGCGCCTGCGGGTAGTCGGTCTCGAACTCGATGATGTTGCGGATGGTGGCGCCGCGGAAGGCGTAGATGGACTGGTCGGCGTCACCCACCACGCACAGCTCGGCCGGCGGCACCTGGTGCTCGCCGGGCTCCTGTCCGGACTCGAGGCCGCCGGTCGCCCCGGCGCCGCCGGTGAGCTCGCGCACCAGCACGTACTGGGCGTGGTTGGTGTCCTGGTACTCGTCCACCAGGATGTGGCGGAACCGGCGGCGGTAGTGCTCCGCGATGGCCGGGAAGGCCTGCAGGATGTTGACCGTCGTCATGATGAGGTCGTCGAAGTCCAGCGCGTTCGCCTCGCGCAGGCGCTGGCTGTAGCGCGTGTACACCTCGGCGATGGCGCGGTCGTACGGGTTGTCCCCGGCCGCCGCGGCAAAGGCCTCGGCGTCGACCAGCTCGTTCTTGGCCGCGGAGATGCGGTGCCCCACCGCACCGGGCGGGAAGCGCTTGGGGTCCAGGTCGAGCTCGCGGACCACCAGGCTGAGCAGGCGGGTGCTGTCCGCGGCGTCGTAGATGGAGAAGGTGGAGCGCAGGCCGATGGTCTTCGCCTCGCGCCGCAGGATGCGCACGCAGGCCGAGTGGAAGGTGGACACCCACATGGCACGGGCGGCCGGTCCCACGAGGGACTCCACCCGCTCGCGCATCTCGGCGGCGGCCTTGTTGGTGAACGTGATGGCCAGCACCTGCCCGGGGTGCACGCCGCGGTGCCGCAGCAGGTGGGCGATGCGGTGGGTCAGAACGCGGGTCTTGCCCGACCCGGCCCCGGCGATGATGAGCAGCGGGCTGCCGCTGTGGAGCACCGCCTCACGCTGCGGCGGGTTGAGCCCCTCGAGCAGGTCCTCCTCCGAGGCCGGGGTCGCCGGCGCCCCGGGGCGCCGGACCCGCGCCGAGCCGGTGGACGGCGGCGGGCCGTCCGCCCGCGCCCAGTCGGGCACGCCGTCGGCCCCCACCCCCGGCTCCCCGGCCCCGGCGGGGGACCCCCCCTCGCTCCCGGACGGTGCCGTGGTGCCGAAGAGGTCGAGTTCTGCGAAGGGGTTGCTCATGGTGGACCCATCGTAGGTCGCTGCACCGACGACCTCGGCCGCTCCTACGATGGCCGGCATGCACATCGTCTACGAGCTCCTGGCCTCCCTCCACCTGCTGGGCATGGCGGCCCTGGTGGGCGGCTGGCTCGTCTCCCTGCGCGCGGACGTGATGAACACCGTCATGGTCTGGGGCGCCCGGCTCCAGCTGCTCACCGGCGTGCTCCTGGTGGGCCTGGCCGAGGCCGACGGCCGCGAGCTGGACCACGTGAAGATCGGTGTGAAGCTCGTCATCGCCCTGCTCGTGCTGGCCCTCGCCGAGGTGGCCGCCAGCAAGGAGCGCCGCGGCGAGGAGGCCCCCTCGGTGCGCAACGCCGCCGGTGGGCTGGCCGTGCTCGACGTGCTCGTGGCCAGCCTCTGGCACCTCCTCTGAGAACGCGGCGCCCGCCCTCCCCCTGCCGGCGCGGCCCCTGACGAGGCCCGCCGGCTCAGCCGGCCGGTCGCTCCCCCAGCCGCCGCGCCCGGGCCGCCACCGCCCGCCGAAGGTCCTCGGTGTTGCGCCGGATGCGACCGCCCACCCGCTCGTCGTCCAGGTCCACCCATGCCGCACTCGTGGTGGAGCCCCCCACGTCGTGCACCACGGGCTCGGCCACCCGGTCGGCCTCCGCCACCCAGACCAGGCTGATGCCGTGGTAGTCCTCCAGCTCGCCCTCACCGGTGGTGCCGCGCCCGGTCCACGAGCGCACCGCGAGCGGCTCGGCCCTGGCCAGCGCGTGACCGGTCTCCTCCCACACCTCGCGGGCGAGCGCCTCCTCGAAGGTCTCCCCCGGGTCCACCCCACCACCGGGCCAGTTCCAGAACTCGGTCTCGCTGCGGGCGTCCCACAGACCGGTGAGCAGCACCTGGGTGCCCGCCGGGTCGAACACCACCGCGTGCGTGGCCACCCGCTGCCGGCGCACCGTCGACTCGGCCTCCACCACCATGCCCGGAGCGCTCGCGGCGGGAAGGTCCCGCGGGTCGTACCCCGCCGTGTGGTCCAGCACGAGCGGCCGCTCCAGGGCCCCGCGCGCCTCCCGCAGGTCGCCGGCGGCCACCCGCGGCGCCGCCCCCTCGACGGCCGGCGCCCCCAGCTCGGCGGCCAACCAGGTGGGGTCCACGCCGTGCCCCACGGCCAGCACGGCCTCCCCCACCCGGACGAACAGCGGTACCCCGCCCGTCGGGTCGGGCCGGTGGTAGGTCACGTCGCTCATGCGCCCCATCCCACCACGGGCTGACACCCCCACCGGGACACGACGCCCCCGCGGTGCCCGAGTGCCACCGCCCCGCCCCGGGCGTGAGGGAGGATGGCGGGCGATGAGCGAGCACCCCGCCACCCCGGCCCCCGACACCGTCGAGGACGACCTGGACCCCCAGGGCGCCCCCCTCTCCCCGGCCCGCATCGCCTCCGCGTTCGTGGGGCTGGCCGTGGCCGGCGTCATCATCGTGTGGGGCCTGCCCTGGATCGCCGACACGAGCTGGAGCCAGATCGGCACCCAGCTGCGCCGCCTGAGCACCTCGGACATCGCGTGGCTCACTGGCCTCACCTCGGCAGCGGTGCTCTGCTACACGTTCGTGATGACCGGGTCCATCCGTGGGCTGCGCACCGGGCAGGCCGTCATCAGCAACCTCGTGGGCACGATGATCTCCACCACCTTCCCCCTCGGCGGCGCGGTGGGCGTGGGCGCCACGTATGCAATGTTCCGCAGCTGGGGCTTCGCCCGCAAGGACGTCTCCTCGGCCCTCACCGTGATCGGCGTGTGGAACATCCTGGGGCGGGCCGCCCTGCCGGCCATCGCCGCAGCGTGGATGCTCTGGGAGGCCGTGGGCACCCTGCCGCGCCAGGTGGTCTTCGCCCTCACCGTGGGCGGTGTGGCCGGCGGCGGACTGCTCCTCTTCTTCGTCCTGGCCGTGGCCTCGCGGACCGTGGCCGGGTCGCTGGGGTCGTCCATCGGCTGGCTGGCAAGCCCCTTCATCGGACGTCTCGAGGTGGAGCGCGACGACTTCCGCCGGGTGGCGCTGGAACTCCGCGAACGCATCGCCACCACCGTCCGCACCGGCGGGTGGACCATGACCGCCGGGATGGCCGGATTCCTCGGCCTCTACGGCGTGGTGTTCTGGCTGTGCCTGCGCTTCATGGGCGTGGACATCTCCCCCGTGCAGGCCTTCGCCGCCTACGCGGTGGGGCGCCTGCTCACGGCCTTCCCGGTGACCCCCGGCTCGATGGGGGTCACCGAGGCCGGTGCCCTGGCGATCCTCGTGGCCGGCGGGGCCTCACCGGCCGGTGCCTCGGCCGCGGTGCTGCTGTTCAGCCTCTTCACCAACGTGCTGCACGTGCCCGCGGGCCTCGTGGCCGGCGTCGTGTGGATCCTCACCGCCGGCCGGGCCGGCAACCGCCCGGGCACCCCCTAGCCCGGAGGAGCCCCTCGCACACAGAGATCCGCCTGCGCGGTCCAAGGGTGCGCCCCGTCGGGCGGGCACGTGGACCACAGACGGATCTCCGGGCGGTCAGGGGAGGGGGACCTGCGCCTCACTCCCACCTCACCGAGTTCGGCTCCGCCTCACTCCCACCTCACCGAGTTCGGCTCCGCCTCACTCCCACCTCACCGAGTTCGGCTCCGCCTCACTCCCACTCAATGGTTCCCGGCGGCTTGCTCGTCACGTCGAGCACCACCCGGTTCACCTCGTCCACCTCGTTGGTGATGCGGGTGGAGATGCGCTCCAGCACCTCGTAGGGCAGACGCGTCCAGTCGGCGGTCATCGCGTCCTCGGAGCTCACCGGACGCAGCACGATCGGGTGGCCGTAGGTCCGCCCGTCGCCCTGCACGCCCACCGAGCGCACGTCGGCCAGCAGCACCACCGGGCACTGCCAGATCGTGTCGTCCAGGCCGGCGGCCGTGAGTTCCTCGCGCGCGATGGCGTCCGCCGCCCGCAGGGTCTCCAGGCGGTCGGCCGTCACCTCGCCGATGATGCGGATGCCCAGGCCCGGGCCGGGGAAGGGCTGACGGGCCACGATCACCTCGGGCACGCCGAGCTCGCGGCCGATGGCGCGCACCTCGTCCTTGAACAGCATGCGCAGCGGCTCCACGAGGCCGAACTGCAGGTCGTCGGGCAGGCCGCCCACGTTGTGGTGCGACTTGATGGTGGCCGTGCCCGCACCGCCCCCGGACTCCACGACGTCCGGGTAGAGGGTGCCCTGCACCAGCCACTTCACCGGGTGCTCGTCGTCGGCGTGCTCCCCCGCCCGACCGGCCACCACGTCGCGCGCCGCCTGCTCGAAGGTGCGGATGAACTCCCGGCCGATGGTCTTGCGCTTGGTCTCCGGGTCGGTCTGGCCGGCCAGCGCGTCGAGGAACTGGGCGGTCGCGTCCACGGTCACCAGGTCGACGCCGGTGGCCGCGACGAAGTCCTGCTCCACCTGCTCGCGCTCGCCGGAGCGCAGCAGGCCGTGGTCCACGAACACGCAGGTGAGCTGGTCGCCGACGGCCTTCTGCACCAGGGCCGCGGCCACCGAGGAGTCCACGCCGCCGGACAGGGCGCAGATGACGCGGTCCTCGCCGACCTGGGCGCGGATGTCCTCCACGAGCGTCTCGATGACGTTCTCGTTGGTCCAGCGGCCCTCCAGGCCAGCCCCCTCGCGCAGGAAGTTCTCCAGCACCTGCTGGCCGTGGGCGGAGTGCATGACCTCCGGGTGCCACTGCACGCCGAAGAGGCGACGCGCACGGTCCTCGAAGGCCGCGACGGGCGCGCCCGGGGTGGAGGCGGTGGTGGTCATGCCCTGCGGGGCCTCGCTCACCGCATCGCCGTGGGACATCCACACCGACTGCTCGGTGGGCTGGCCGGCGAAGAGCACCGAGTCCACACCCGGGACCACGGTGGCGGGGGTCGAGCCGTACTCGCGCTGGCCGGTGTGGGCCACCCTGCCGCCGAGCGCCTGGGTCATGGCCTGGAAGCCATAGCAGATGCCGAACACCGGCACCCCGGCCTCGAGCAGGCCCTCGGCCAGGCGCGGGGCGCCGTCGGCGTACACCGACGACGGGCCGCCGGAGAGGATCAGCGCGGCGGGCTCCTTGGCGAGCACCTCCGCAGCGGGCATGTCGTGCGGGACGACCTCCGAGTACACGTCGGCCTCACGCACCCGGCGGGCGATGAGCTGCGCGTACTGGGCGCCGAAGTCGACGACGAGGACGGGGTTCGTTTGGAGCTCGGTCACGGGGCGCAGCCTACTGGCAGCGCGAGCGCCCACCCGGTGCGGGTGGGCGCTCGCGCTGGTGGCTGGCCGGGGTGTCGGGGCTCAGTCGCGCAGGTCCCGGCGGGTGGAGCGGAAGGGGCCGTCGACCTGCAGGCGCGCGTCCCGGGTGACCGTGCGCTCCATGACGAACGACCAGAAGGGGATGCAGCCCGAGAGCATGATCCACAGCATCCGGCCCAGGCCCCAGTGCAGGCCGAAGCAGAGCACGGCGGTGGCCACGGCGTAGGCCATGAAGATGAACCCGTGGATGGGCGACCAGACCTGGCTGGGCCGGTCCATGCCGAAGCCGTACTTGGCCACCATCACCCCGATGAGGATCAGCAGGGCGACGGACTCCACGAAGGCCAGCACCCGCCACACCGTGAGCTTGGGGCGGATGGTGGGGTCGTCCGCGCTGTGCGGTCGCATGATCGGCTGGGCCACGGTCACTCTCCTGAGTCTGGGGTCTCGGGGGACGAGGCTACCTGCGCCTGCCGGGACTCGTCGTACAGCATGCGCACGGCGACCCACAGGCCGAAGACGGCGAAGAGCCACCACTGCACGGCGTAGCCGGCGTTCTGCCAGTCGATGCCGGAGACCTCGGGGGGCGGCGGGGGCACGGCCCGCATGCCCGGGGAGGTCAGCGGCAGCTTCCGGCCCCCGGCGTCCGCGTGGTCGCCGAACAGGTAGCCGTTGTGCAGGGGCGTGGGCCAGGTGTTCACCAACCACGCGAGGTCCACCGAGTCGTGTCGCTCCTGCGAGCCGCCGATGGCACCGGCGGGGGCCTCCCCCGCCTCGAGGGCGCCGGTGAGCTCCACCTGGCCGCGCAGGTCCTGCGGCAGGGCCGGGGCGTGCGCGGGCGGCTCCCCGGGCACGAAGCCGCGCAGCACGGCCAGGCTCGCGCCGGCGGAGGTCTCGAAGCGGGAGACCACCCACGACCCGTCCGCACCGTCCAGCCGGCGGTCCGGCACGAGGAACTGCTCGCCGGTGAAGCGCCCACTGGCGGTCACGGTGCGTCCGCGCTCAGGGGCCGGGAAGGAGCTGCCCACCGGGAGCACCTCCTCCAGGGCCACGACGGGCCGGTCCTGCGCCTCCCGGAGCGCCTGCTCACGGCCGTCGGCCGTGGCGTTGTGGAACTGCCACAGGCCCAGGCGCCAGAAGGCCACCAGCAGCACGAGGACGAGCAGCGCCAGCCCCCACCACCGCGGGGTGGACCGGAAGTACCGCCACGCGCGGGCGTGCCGGCCGGGGCCGGCAGCGGTCCCGCCCGCCGTCATCGGGAGGTGGCGGTGTCGTCGAACACCTGGATGGAGCCGGTGTAGTTGGCCAGCCACACCTTGTGCGTGGCGTCGTCATAGGTGACGCCGATGGGGTGGTGGCCCGCGGGCACCTCCTGGACCTCCTCCATCGTCTCGGTGTCCACCTTGCTCATGGTGTCGCTGTAGTAGTTCACGACGTAGAGCGCGGTCCCGTCGCCCGAGACGTCCATGGAGCGCGGCTCGTTGCCGGTGTGCACCTGCCCCAGCACCTTGCCGGTCTCGGCGTCGAGCTTGACCACGCGGCTGGTCTCGAACTGCTTGTAGGCACCCGAGGCCACCACGTAGAGGTACTTCCCGTCGGGCGAGACCACGACGTGGCGGATGCGCTGTCCGGGGGTGGCGAAGACCTCCGCCTTCGTGGACCCCTTCTCGATGCGGTAGAGGTTCGGCGTGCCCATGGCGGTGGCGAAGGCCGTGCCGTCGGGGGCGTAGGCGATGCCGCGGGCCCAGCGGCCCAGCGGGACGCGGCCGGTCTCCTTGCCGGACTCCATGTCGATGACGGACAGGTCGTAGTCGCACCAGTTGGAGACGAGCATCGTCTTCTCGTCGGGGCTCAGCGCCGCGTACTTGGGCACGGCTCCGGCCTCGATGGCGCCGGTGACCGTGCCGGACTCCACGTCGACCTCGTAGACGTACCCGTGGTCGGTGACCTCGCCCTTCTCGCACAGGTCGTCGCCGTGCGGGGTGAAACCCTTGCCGTACATCTGGTAGTTGGTGACGTAGGCGGTCTGCCCGTCCTGGCTGAACGCCGCCTCGACCGGCGCCCCCTGCACCGTGCCGCCCTCGAGCCCGAACTCCCCCAGGTCCACCTCGTCGCTGACGGTGTGCACCAGGTCGTGGCTGGTGGCGTCGTACACCGTCATCGTGTGCTGGTACATCATGTTGTTGGCGATGACCCGGCCACGGTCGTTGGAGACCACGGACTTGGGGCGGATCGCGCCCTTGATCACGTCGACCTGCTTGAGGAAGGTCGTGTTCGCGGGCTTCTCCGGGTCGCTCGGCTCCAGCGGCTCGCTCGGCGCGGGGGTCTCGGAGGCACCCTGGGAGGGGGCCGGGGACTGCCCGTCCGACGTGCCGCCGGTGTCGTCACCAGAGGACGCGTCACCCTCCGGCGCCGAGGGGGTCCCCCCCGACTGCTCGGGCGCCGGGCTGCTCGGGGAGGGCGCAGCGGTGTCCTGGCCGGCGTCCTCGCCCCCGCACGCGGCGGTGGTCAGCAGGAGCGCCGTCGAGGCGGCCAGGGCCGCGCGGCGGCGGGTGCGGGTGGTGGTCACGGGTCCTCCCCAGGGTGCGGGATCCGGCGGGCCAGGGCGGCTCCCCGCCGGCGCGCCCGGTCACTGGGCGCGTGACGCCGAGGGTACCCGCGACCCTGCCGGCCGCCGGAAGCGGGAGGCCCGCTGCCGGTGGGGCAGCGGGCCTCGCGGGGTGGGGTGCGCGGCGGGCTCAGGAGCCCTGGTAGGGCGCCAGCACCACCTCGACGCGCTGGAACTCCTTGAGGTCGGAGTAGCCGGTGGTGGCCATGGCGCGGCGCAGGGCGCCGATCATGTTCGTGGTGCCGTCGGCGGTGTTGCCCGGGCCCAGCAGGATCTCCTCCATCGTGCCCACGGTGCCCACCTGGACGCGCTCGCCGCGGGGCAGCTTCTCGTGCCACGCCTCGGCACCCCAGTGGTAGCCGGCGCCGGGCGCGTCCTGGGAGCGGGCCAGCGCCGCGCCGAGCATCACGGCGTCGGCGCCGCAGGCCACGGCCTTCACCACGTCGCCGGAGCGCCCCATCGACCCGTCGGCGATGACGTGCACGTAGCGGCCGCCGGACTCGTCCATGTAGTCGCGGCGGGCGGCGGCCACGTCGGAGACCGCCGTGGCCATCGGGGCGTGGATGCCCAGCGTGAGGCGGGTGGTGTGTGCGGCGCCGCCGCCGAAGCCGACGAGCACGCCCGCCGCACCGGTGCGCATGAGGTGCAGGGCGGCGGTGTACGAGCCGGCCCCGCCGACGATCACCGGCACGTCGAGCTCGTAGATGAAGCGCTTGAGGTTGAGCGGCTCGGCCTGGCTGGAGACGTGCTCGGCCGAGACCGTGGTGCCGCGGATGACGAACAGGTCGACGCCGGCGTCGACCACGGCCTTCCAGTGCTGCTGGGTGTTCTGCGGCGAGAGCGCACCGGCCACCGTCACCCCGGCCTCGCGCAGCTGCGTGAGGCGGGCGGCGATGAGCTCGGGGCGGATCGGCGCCGCGTAGGCCTCACGGAGCGTGGCGCGCGCGTCGGCATCCGGCGCCTCGGCGATGCGGCGCAGCAGCGGCTCCGGGTCCTCGTGGCGGGTCCACAGGCCCTCCAGGTCGAGCACCGGCAGGCCACCCAGGCGTCCGAACTCGATCGCGGTCTGGGGCGACATCACCGAGTCCATCGGCGCCGCCATCACCGGCAGGTCGAAGTGGTAGGCGTCGATCTGCCACGCGGTGGACACCTCCTCGGGGTCCCGCGTGCGACGGTTCGGGAGCACCGCCACGTCCTCGAAGGAGTAGGCGCGACGCGCCCGCTTGCCACGGCCGATCTCGATCTCGTTCACGCCAGCCACCCTACCGGCGAGGGCCTCGACCGGTGCACCGGTCGAGGCCCTCGTCATCGCGCGGGGGCGCGGGGTCAGCGGGAGGTGTAGTTGGGGGCCTCCATGACCATCTGCACGTCGTGCGGGTGGGACTCCACGAGGCCCGCCGAGGTGATGCGGACGAACTGCCCGTTGGTCTTGACCTCGGCGATGGTGCGCGCACCCACGTAGAACATCGACTGACGCAGGCCTCCCACCAGCTGGTAGACCACGGCGGCCACCGGACCGCGGTAGGCCACCTTGCCCTCGATGCCCTCGGCGATCACCTTGTCGTCGTCGGACACGTCGCCCTGGAAGTAGCGGTCCTTGGAGTAGGACACGCCGCGGCCGCGGGACTGCATGGCCCCGAGCGAGCCCATGCCGCGATAGCTCTTGAACTGCTTGCCGTTGATGAACATCATCTCGCCGGGCGACTCCTCGCAGCCGGCCAGCAGCGAACCCACCATCACCGCGTCCGCCCCGGCCACCAGCGCCTTGGCGATGTCGCCGGAGTACTGCAGGCCACCGTCGGCGATGACCGGGACACCGGCCGGTCCGGCAGCCCGCGCCGCCTCGTGGATCGCGGTGATCTGGGGGACGCCGACGCCGGAGACGACGCGCGTGGTGCAGATGGAGCCCGGGCCCACGCCCACCTTGACGGCGTCCGCGCCGGCCTCGACGAGGGCCTGCGCGCCGGCGCGGGTGGCGACGTTGCCCGCCATCACGTCGACGTGCGCGGCCGACGGCTCGGCCTTCAGGCGGGCGACCATGTCGCACACCCCGCGGGAGTGGCCGTGGGCGGTGTCGACCACGAGGAGGTCCACGCCGGCCTCCACGAGGGCCATGGCGCGCTCCCAGCTGTCGCCCCAGAAGCCGACGGCCGCACCCACCCGCAGGCGCCCGGCGTCGTCCTTGGTGGCCAGCGGGTACTGCTCGGTCTTGGTGAAGTCCTTGACGGTGAACAGGCCCTTGAGCACGCCCGCCTCGTCCACCAGCGGGAGCTTCTCGATCTTGTGCTCGGCCAGCCTGGCCAGGGCGTCGTGCTTGTCCACGCCCACCGGGGCGGTCACCAGCGGGGTGCGGGTCATGACCTCGCCCACGCGGCGGCCCATGTCGGTCTCGAAGCGCAGGTCGCGGTTGGTGATGATGCCCACGAGGCGCCCGCCCTCGTCGACCACCGGCAGGCCGGAGACCCGGAAGCGGCCGCACAGCTCGTCGACCTCGGCGAGGGTCGCGTCCTCGGTGGTGGTCACCGGGTCGGAGATCATGCCGTTCTCGGAGCGCTTCACGCGGTCGACGGCGGCTGCCTGGTCGGCGATGGAGAGGTTGCGGTGCAGGATGCCGATGCCGCCCTGCCGGGCCATCGCGATGGCCATGCGGGCCTCGGTCACGGTGTCCATGGCCGCCGACAGGAGGGGCACGGCGACCTCGATGCGCTTGCTGATGCGGGTGGACGTGGCCACCTCGCTGGGGATCACGTCACTCTCGTGGGGGAGCAGCAGGACGTCGTCGTAGGTGAGTCCGATGGGCGCGAAGGTGTCCGGGTTCTCCATGGCACGAGTTTATCCGCGCCACGGTTGTGGTACATGTCACACACCGGGCCTGCATGGTGCCGGGGCTCCCGGGGTAGACCCCTCCCCGTGGGCGGATCCCCCCCCACCACGGACGACCGCCCGTAGACCAGCGACGCAGACGAGGTTCCTTCTTGGACAGCACGGCACGCCAGCCCGGACCGGTCGCCGACCTGTGGGACTGGCAGCACGAGGGGCTCTGCCGGACCACCGACCCCGAGGAGTTCTTCCACCCCGAGGGTGAGCGGGGCGAGCGCCGCCGACGCCGCGACGAGCGCGCCAAGCGCGTGTGCCGGCGCTGCCCCGTCATCGAGAAGTGCCGCGAGCACGCCCTGGCCGCCCGCGAGCCCTACGGCGTGTGGGGCGGCCTCACCGAGGGCGAGCGCGAGGAATTGCTCGACCGCTCCGAGCTCAAGGGCGCCTGAGGCTCAGCCCCGCTCCACCCGGATCTCCCCCACGGGGGTGCCCACCACCTGGCCGGGCCGCACCTTGCGCCCCCGCTGCGTGCACACCTCGCCGTCCAGGGTCACGTCGCCGGCCTGGATGACCTCCCGCGCGATGGCGCCGTCGTCCACCACGTTGGCCAGCTTGAGCACCTGACCCAGCTGGATGTGCTCGTCGGTGATGGTCACGGTCAGCGCGTCTGCCTGGCTCATGGGGCCAGTCTCCCCCATCGGCTGCGCCCGGCTCCCCCTCCCGCCGGCCGGCACGGCGACGGGGCCGGGGTCCGTGGTGGACCCCGGCCCCGTGGCCGGTCGACGGGTCACGCGGCGCGCGACCCGCGGGACTCAGTGGCTGTGGCCGTGCCCGTGGCCGTCCTCGTCGTCCTCCTCGGCGGGCTTGTCCACCACCAGCGTGTCGGTGGTGAGCACCAGGCCGGCGATGGAGGCCGCGTTGCGCAGGGCGGAGCGGGTCACCTTGACCGGGTCGATGATGCCGGCGGCCACCATGTCGACGTACTCGCCGGTGGCGGCGTCCAGGCCCTCGCCCGCCTTCGCCTCGGCCACCTTGGCGGCGGCCACGTGGCCCTCGAGGCCGGCATTCTCGGCGATCCAGCGCAGCGGCTGGTTGAGCGCGGCCTGCACGGTGCGCACGCCCACGGCCTCGTCACCGGAGGTGGAGGACAGCAGCTCCCCGAGGGAGGTCGCGGCCTGGGTGAGGGCGGTGCCACCACCGGCGACGATGCCCTCCTCCATGGCCGCACGGGTCGCCGCCACGGCGTCCTCGATGCGGTGCTGCTTCTCGGTGAGCTCGGTCTCGGTGTGGGCGCCGACCTTGATGACGCACACGCCGCCGGCCAGCTTGGCCAGGCGCTCCTGCAGCTTCTCGCGGTCCCAGTCGGAGTCGGTGTTCTCGATCTCCTTGCGGATCTGGGTGACGCGCTCCTCCACCGCGGCGGCGTCGCCGCCACCGTCGATGATGGTGGTGCTGTCCTTGGTGATCTGCACGCGGCGTGCCTGGCCGAGGGACTCGACACCAGCGGAGCTCAGCTGCAGGCCGACCTCCTCGGAGATGACCTCACCACCGGTGAGCACGGCGATGTCCTGCATCATCGCCTTGCGGCGGTCACCGAAGCCGGGGGCCTTCACGGCGGCGACCTTGAGGCTGCCGCGCACGGTGTTGACCACCAGGGTGGACAGGGCCTCGCCCTCCACGTCCTCGGCGATGATGACCAGCGGCTTGCCGGTCTCGACGACCTTCTCCAGCAGCGGCATGAGGTCGGCGATGTTGGAGATCTTGCCGCCGTGCAGCAGCACCAGGGCGTCCTCGTGGACGGCCTCCATGCGCTCGGCATCGGTGACGAAGTAGGGCGAGAGGAAGCCCTTGTCGAACTGCATGCCCTCGGTGTAGTCGAGGGTCAGCTCGGTGGTGGAGGACTCCTCCACGGTGATGACGCCGTCCTTGCCGACCTTGTCGAAGGCCTCGGAGAGCAGCTCGCCGACCTCGGGGTTCTGGGCGGACAGGGCCGCGACCTTGGCGATCTCGTCCTTGCCCTGCACCGGGCGGGCGGCGGCGGTCAGGTGCGCGTCGACGGCCTGGACGGCCTTCTCCATGCCGCGCTTCACGCCGGACGGGCTGGCGCCGGCGGCCACGTTGCGCAGGCCCTCGCGCACCATGGCCTGGGCCAGCACGGTGGCGGTGGTGGTGCCGTCGCCGGCGACGTCGTTGGTCTTGGAGGCGACCTCCTTGACCAGCTGGGCACCGAGGTTCTCGTAGGGGTCGTCCAGCTCCACCTCACGGGCGATGGTGACGCCGTCGTTGGTGATGACCGGCTGGCCGTAGGCGCGCTGCACCACGACGTTGCGGCCCTTCGGGCCCAGGGTCACCTTGACGGTGTCGGCGAGCTGGTTCACGCCGCGCTCCAGCGCCTTGCGTGCGTTGTCGTTGAACTCGAGCATCTTGGCCATGGATGGCCCTCCTCGCGGGAAAAGTCGGGGGTACGGCGCGAGCCACGCCCGCCCTCAGGGCTCGGGCGTGGCTCGCGGGTGGGCGCCGTCGGTGCGGCGCCGGGGAACTCAGCGCTCGATGATGGCCAGCACGTCGCGGGCGCCCAGGATGAGCACCTCCTGACCGTCGTACTTGACCTCGGTGCCGCCGTACTTGGAGTAGATGACGCGGTCGCCGACGGAGATGTCCATCGGCACGCGCTCGTCGCCGTCCTCGTTGAAGCGGCCCGGGCCGACGGCGATGACCTCGCCCTCCTGCGGCTTCTCCTGGGCGGTGTCCGGGATGACCAGGCCGGAGGCGGTGGTCTGGGCGGCCTCGACGGCCTTGACGACGATGCGGTCCTCGAGGGGCTTGATGGTGGCCATGGGACCTTCCTCTCTCTGGGAGTGGCGCCGGGCGGGGCCCGGGGCCGGGGTGCGGTGTTCAGTCGGCGCCGTCGGGGTGGTCGCTGCCGGGTCCGTCGCGGTGGCCCCGGAGCTGGCACCCGGTGGCGCTGAGTGCCAGCACCAAATCTAGGGCGGCCTCTGGCACTCGGTCAACTCGAGTGCCAGAGGCCACCGGGGCGCTCAGAGCAGGGGCTGGAGCGGCTGCAGGAGCCGCTCGATGCCGCGGGCCCACCAGGCCCTGCCCCGCCACTCGGCCAGTGTCAGCTGCCGGCAGTTGGTGAGGTCGCGGCGGAAGATCTCCTGCATGTGGGCGGCCTGCCCGGCGTCGAGGATCTCCAGGTTGACCTCGTAGTTGCCGGTCAGCGAGAGCCGGTCGATGTTGGCCGTCCCCACCGTGACCCACACGCCGTCGACCACCGCGGTCTTGGCGTGCACCATCGCGTCCTGGTACAGCCACAGCTCCACCCCGCCGGAGAGCAGCTGCTCGAAGTAGTAGCGCGCCACCCAGTCGGCCACCACGTGGTTGGAGCGCTCCGGGAGGATCACCTTCACGTCCACCCCCCGCCGCCGGGCGCGGAGCAGCTCCTCGAGGATCTCCCTGTCGGGGATGAAGTAGGCCTGCGTGATCCAGATCGTCTCGTCGGCCCGGTCGATGGCCTCCAGGTACATGCCCCGGATGGGGAAGAGCAGCCGCGAGGGCGCGTTGCGGTGGGCCTGCACCGGCAGCCCCCAGGCCCGGCTGCGGCCGTCGCTGAGCTCGGGCTGGTCCTCGTGCCGGTGGCGGTTCCAGAAGTCGATGAAGACGTTGACCAGCTCGGCCACCGCTGCCCCGGTGACCCGCACGTGGGTGTCGCGCCACTGCGTGGCGTACTCCTGGCCCACGTTGTAGCCGCCCACGAAGCCGACCTCCTCGTCCACCACGAGGATCTTGCGGTGGTCGCGCCCCCAGTGGCGGGGACCGAGCAGCACGTCCGGGGTCACCACCGGGTACTCCAGCGTGTGCACGCCCGGCGGCCAGCGCTTGAACTCCCGCGGCACCACGAGGTTGGCGAACCCGTCGAAGACCACGTGCACGGCCACGCCGCGCTCGGCGGCCTCGCAGAGGGCCTCCTTGAAGGCCCGGCCCACGGCGTCGCCCTTGAGGATGTAGCTCTCGAAGAAGATCTCGCGGCGCGCCCCGCGGATGGCCTCGAGCATGTCGGCGAAGACGTCGCGCCCGAAGGTGTAGGTGGTGATGGTGGTGCGGTCCAGCGAGCTCTCCACCGGCTCCACGGTGGGGAACGAGATGACCTCGGGACTGCGGCGCTTGCGGCGGCGGTTGCTCACCACCAGTCCCGCGACGACGGCCGCCTGCGCGACCGCCTGTGCCCCGAGCCCGTAGGCCACCACCTTCGCGACGGTGCGGTGCGGCACGTCCCCTCCTCGACTCGGCTCCTGGCGTTGGGCCAGTCTAGGGCGGCGCGGCCGGCCCCCGGGGCGGGCCACCGGCGGTGGGAGACTGCCGCCCATGAGCCACGCCCCCGACCCCGATGACCCCCTGGCCGGCGTCGACCTGCTGCGGAGCGTGGCCCCCGGATCCGACCCCGCGCTGGACGCCCTCGTCGCCGAGGCCCGGGCCACCGGGGACGCGTTCGCCGCGGCCGCCCTGCTGCGCGGCGCCGGCTTCGCCCCCGAGCGGGCCGCCGCCGCCCTCTCCCAGGCCGAGCTGCGCGCCACCGGCACCGCCAAGCTCGGTGAACGCGCCGCGGGGATGCTGCTCACCCGGGCCGGTCTGGAGCAGGCCACGCGCTGGCAGGTGGCCGAGCTGCACGGGCGGGTCCTGGCCGCCGCCGGCATCGAGCAGGTGACGGATGTGGGGTGCGGGCTGGGGGCCGACACCTGGGCGCTCACCCGGCACGTGCCGGCGGTGACCGCCCTGGAGGCCGATACCGAGACCGCCGCCGCCGCGGCCCACAACCTGGCGGGCACCGGTGCCGTGGTGGAGCACCGCGAGGTGGACGCCTCGTGGCAGCCGCCCGCCGCCCCCGAGGCGGCCCGCTGCGCGCTGTGGTTCGACCCCGCCCGCCGCACCGGGGTGGCCGACGCCCGGGGACGCGCCCGCCGCGTCAGCGGACCGACCGGTCTGCGGCCCTCCCTCGAGCTGGTGACGACGCTGGCCGGGCGGGTGGGCCTCACCGGTTGCAAGGTGGGGCCCGGCTGGCGCCACGGTGACGTGCCCGCCGGGGCCCACGCCCAGTGGGTGAGCCACGACGGCGACCTCGTGGAGGCCGTGCTCTGGATGGGCCGGGCCCTCGCCTCCCCCGGCGGAGCCCCCGACCCGCTGCGCCCGGTGGCCGGGGCGCACTCGGCCACCCGTCTGGACCACGACGGCACCGTGCTGGCGCACACCGACTCCACCGCCCTGCCACCCTCCCCCGCCGGCATGCCCGGCCACCGCGTGCTCACCAGCGAGGACGAGCTGGGCACCCACCTGTGGGAGCCCGATCCCGCCCTGGCGCAGGCCGGGCTGGTGGGCGTGGTGGCGGGCGGCGCCGCAGAGGCCCGGGCGGCCGAGCTGGGTACCGGCGTGGGGTGGATGACGGCCGACCTGCCGGGCGACCCCGCGTGGGTGCGCACCCACCGTGTGGTGGAGGTGATGGCGCCCCGCCCCAAGGTGCTCTCCGCGTGGGCCCGCCGCCGGGAGGTCGGCGAGCTGGTGCTGCGCAAGCACGGGTCGTCGCTGGACCCGGCCGTGGTGCGCCAGCGGATCCGGACCCGGGGCGACCAGCGCCGGGTGCTGCTGCTCACCCGCATCGGGGACCGGCAGGTGGCCGTCGAGACCGAGGCCCCGGCGGAGCCCTAGACTCTGCGCGGGTGACGGTGACCGGGGGACGTCCCGGGGCGGTCGACCCAGCCGAGTCCCGCACCCGCCCCGGAGGTCCCGCACATGACTGCCCTTGCCCGCCTGAGCCTGAGGAACAGGGCGTTGGTGGCCCTGGCCACGGTGCTCACCCTCGTGCTCGGACTGTTCTCCACGTCCTCCCTCAAGCAGGAGCTGCTCCCCTCGCTGGAGTTCCCCCTGGTGGTGGCCGTGACGCCCGTGCAGGGCGCCGACTCGCAGGTGGTGGAGTCCCGCGTCACCGTGCCGATGGAGCGCGCTGCCGAGCAGCTCGACGGCATCGAGAAGGTGGAGTCCACCAGCTCCAACGGCCTCTCGGTGGTGCAGGCCACGCTCACCTACGGCACCTCCCTGGACGACGCGAAGGCCGCGCTCCAGGCCGAGGTCTCGGGCATGGACCTCCCCGAGGGGGCCGAGCCCCAGGTGATCGTGGGCGCCTTCGACGCCTTCCCGATCATGCAGGTCTCGGCCACCGGCGGCGGGAGCACCGACCAGCTCGTGGAGCGCCTCAACACCTCGGTGGTGCCCGAGCTCGAGAAGATCGACGGCGTCCGCGAGGTGCAGCTCAGCGGCGTGAAGGACCAGCAGGTGCGGGTGGACCTGGACCCGGCCAAGGCCGCGAAGGCCGGCGTGACCCCGCAGGCCGTGGCCGCCGCGCTGCAGTCCCACGGCGTGGTGGTGCCCGGCGGCACCCTCAACGACGGGGACCAGTCCCTGGCCGTGCAGGTGGGGGCGAGCTTCCAGGACGTCTCCGAGCTGCGCGCGCTGCCGCTGGCCGCCCAGCCCGCCACCGGTGGCGAGGGCGGGCAGGACCCGACCGCCCAGGGCCAGGGCCGGCCGGCGGGCGCCGCCGCGGCCTCCTCCCCGTCCTCCCCGGTGACCCTCGGCGACGTCGCCAAGGTCACCCTCGCCGACCCGCCGGCCACCGGCCACACCCGCACCGACGGCCGACCCGCCGTCACCCTCGGCATCGTCAAGACCCCCGAGGGGAACACCGTGGGCATCTCCCACGACGTGTCCGACGCCCTGGCCGGGCTGCAGGACGACCTCGGGCAGGACGGCCGCCTCACCGTGGTGTTCGACCAGGCCCCGTTCGTCGAGCAGTCCATCCACGACCTCACCACCGAGGGCCTGCTGGGCCTCGGCTTCGCCATCCTCGTGGTGCTGCTCTTCCTGCTCTCGATCCGCCTGACGCTCGTCACCGCGGTGTCCATCCCGCTCTCGCTGCTCGTGGCGATGATCGGCCTGCACCTGGCCGGCTACTCGCTGAACATCCTCACCCTCGGTGCGCTCACCATCGCCGTGGGGCGCGTGGTGGACGACTCCATCGTGGTCATCGAGAACATCAAGCGCCACGTGGACGGCGGCGAGCCCAAGGCGCAGGCCATCCCGCGCGCCGTGGCCGAGGTGGCCGGTGCCGTGACCTCCTCCACGCTGGCCACCGCGGCGGTGTTCCTGCCGCTGGGCCTCGTGGGCGGACAGGTGGGCGAGCTCTTCCGCCCCTTCGCCCTCACCGTCGTGGTGGCCCTGCTGGCCTCCCTCCTGGTGGCCCTCACCATCATCCCGGTGCTGGGCTACTGGTTCCTGCGCAGCCGCGACGCCGGCGATCTCACCGAGGAGCAGCGCCTGGCCGCCCTGCACTCCGACGACCCGGACTGGCTGCAGCGCGGCTACCTGCCCGTGCTGCGCACGGTCATCCGCCGCCCCCTGCTCACCTGCCTGGCGGGCCTGCTCGTGTTCGCCGGCACCGTGGCCTCCGCCGGCCTGGTGAAGACCGACTTCATGGGCTCGGCCGGCGACACCCAGGTGAACGTCACCCAGGAGATGCCCGCCGGCACCACCCTGGAGGCCACCGACGCCGCCGCCCGGAAGGTGGAGAAGGCCCTCGCCGGCATCGACGGCGTGAAGACCGTCACCGCCACCGTGGGTGACACCGGCGACGGCGCGGCCGCCATGACCGGTGGCGGCTCGAGCTCCTCGCAGTTCTTCGTGGCCATGGACGACGAGGCCGACGCCGACGCGGTGCGCACCACCATCGAGGACCGGCTGCAGGACGTGCCCGGCACCGTCCGCGTGACCGGCGCCTCGGAGGACCCGTCGATGGGCCGCACCCAGGTGGTGGTGCGCTCCGATGACGAGAAGGCCCTGGAGGAGACCGCGCGTGCCGTCGAGAAGGCCGTCTCCGGTGTGCAGGGCGCCACGGACGTCTCCAACAACGCGGCCGACACCATCCCCGCCGTGCGCGTGGAGGTCGACCGCCAGAAGGCTCAGGCCGCCGGGCTCTCCGAGGCGGTCGTCGGCCAGCTCGTGGCCGGCGCGCTGCACGGCGCCCCGGTCGGCGAGGTGACCCTGCGGGACGCCGCCCACCCGGTGGTGGTCGTGCAGGGCGAGAAGCCGACCTCCGTGGCCGCGCTGAGGAAGCTGCCGGTGGGCGCCGGTCCGAAGGGCCCGCTCACCCTGGCCGACGTGGCCAGCGTCAGGAAGGTGGAGTCGCCGGTGAGCATCACGCGCACCGACGGCCAGCGCTCGGCCACCATCACCGCCGTCAACGACACCGACGACCTCGGTGCCTTCACCCGGGATCTCACCCAGGCCGTGGACGGCGTCGACGTGCCCGAGGGCGTGGAGGTCTCCGTGGGCGGCGAGAGCGAGGAGCAGGCCGAGGCCTTCGCCCAGCTGGGGCTGGCCATGCTGGCGGCCATCGGCATCGTCTACCTGATCATGGTGGCGGCCTTCCGCTCGATCGTGCAGCCGCTCATCCTGCTGGTCTCCATCCCCTTCGCGGCCACCGGCGCCATCGCGATGCTGGTGCTCACCCGGGTGCCGCTGGGCGTGGCCGGCATGATCGGCGGCCTGATGCTGGTGGGCATCGTGGTGACCAACGCCATCGTGCTCATCGACCTGGTCAACCAGTACCGCGCCCGCGGGCTGTCGATCGAGGACGCCGTGGTGGAGGGCGGCCGCCACCGCCTGCGCCCCATCCTCATGACGGCGCTGGCCACCATCTGCGCGCTCAACCCGATGGCGTTCGCGCTCACCGGCGGCGGGGCCTTCATCAGCCAGCCGCTGGCGATCGTGGTGATCGGCGGCCTGCTGAGCAGCACGGTGCTCACGCTGCTGCTGGTGCCGGCGCTGTACGTCATCGTGGAGCGCGTCGGCCGCCGGTTCGGCCGGGACCGCGGGCAGGAGGCCGGGGAGGCCGAGGGCCTGCCGGCCCCCGGGGCGGAGGGGTCGGCGCAGGCCGCCCCCGCCCGTCCGGCGCGCGGCGGGGCTACCGCGCTCGACGGGTGGCGACCGGCCGGCGCCTGACCCGCGCCACGACGAGGGGCCTGCCCCGGGGAGAGCCCCGGGGCAGGCCCCTCATCGTGGGTGGCGGCCTCAGTCGGGCAGGTCGGTGAGGCTGCAGAAGGCCTCCACCCGGTCGGTGGGGCCGGAGACGATGAGCTCGTCGCCCCGCCGCACCACCGTGTCAGCCTGGGCGTAGGTGAAGTTCTCGCCGGTGCGCTTGAGCCCCACGATGGTGACGCCGTGCCGGCTGCGCGGCAGCGACTGCGCCAGCGGCAGGTCCCAGGTCTCCCGGGGCGAGCGCGTGCGGGCGATGGCGAAGCCGTCCTCGAAGCCCATGTAGTCGGTCATCCCGCCGGCCACGATGTGGGCGACGCGCTCCCCCATCGACCAGTCGGGGTAGATGACGTGCTGCACGCCGATCTTGCCCAGGATGCGCCCGTGCTTGCGGGTGATGGCCTTGGCCCACACCTCGGGCACACCCGCCTCGACGAGGGCCACCGCGGAGAGCACGCTGGCCTCCACGTCGTTGCCGATGGCCACCACCGCGCGGTCGAACTCCCCCACGCCCAGCTGGGCCAGGGCGGCGTCGTCCGTGGCGTCGGCCTGCACCACGTGCTCGATCTGACCGGACCACTTCTGCACGATGGCCGGGTCGGTGTCCACGCCGAGCACGTCGATGCCCTGGCGCGAGAGCGAGGCCGCCACGGCGCCGCCGAAGCGGCCGAGGCCGATGACGACCACCGAGACCTGACGGGGGCGGGGGTTCCTGCCGAGCATGGGGCTCCTTCGGTGCGGACGGGGTGGGTGCGGGCGGGGTGGGTGCGGGCGGGGACGACCGGGCGGTCAGCCCACGATGGGGCGTTCCTCGGGGTGGCGCACCACGGGCCGGCGCCGCCGCAGCGCGAGCGCGGAGGCCGCGGTGATGGGGCCCACGCGGCCGAGGAACATCAGGGCCATGAGGATGAGCTGGGCCGGCGGCGGCATCGAGGGGGTGATGCCGAGCGTGAGCCCCACGGTGGCGAAGGCGGAGACCACCTCGAAGAGCACCTGGTCGAAGCTGAAGCGGGTGAGCATCAGGATGGCGATGGTCGCCGCCGTGACCAGCCCCACGGCCAGCAGGGCCACCGAGAGCGCCTGGCGCACCACGGCCTGGGGCACGCGGCGGTGGGCGATGACGACCTCCTCGTCACCCCGCACCTCGGCCACCATGACGAACCAGAGCAGCAGGAAGGTGGTCACCTTGAGACCACCGGCGGTGCCCGCCGACCCGCCACCGATGAACATGAGCAGCGTGGTGATGGCCTCGGTCTCGGGACGCACCTGCCCGTAGTCCACCGAGTTGAACCCGGCGGTGCGCGGGAAGACGCCCCCGTTGGCCCACGCGGCCAGCAGCTTCTGGGAGGGCTCCATGCCCGCGAGGGTGCCGGTGTTGCGCCACTCGAAGACGGTGAACGCCACAGTGCCCACGAGCAGCAGCCCCACCGTGCCGGCCAGGGTGAGCCGGGTGTGGATGGACCAATGGCCCGGCGCCCGGGAGGTGCGCTGCGCCCAGGTGCCCGGCACCGACCCGTCGGCCTCGGACTCCAGCGGTCCGTACCCGCCGGCCGGGCCGCGGCGCGCGCCGGGACGGGTGCGGGCCAGGTGGCGCACCACCTCGGCGATGACGGGGAAGCCGAGGCCGCCGAGCACCACGGCCACGGTGATCGGCAGCACCAGCCAGGGGTCGGTGACCACCGGCACGAGGTTGGTGGACCACAGGGCGAAGCCGGCGTTGTTGAACGCCGAGACGGCGTGGAAGACCCCGTGCCACGCGGCGGTGGGCAGCGAGTCGTCGTAGGCGATGCGGAAGCGCACCGTGAGGGCCACGGCCACCAGCGCCTCGATGAGCAGGGAGATGCCGATGACCCGGCGCACCACGCCGCGCACGTCACCGGGGTCCAGGGCGTGCGTCTCGGTCTGCGCCCCCAGGCGGGCCCGCATCCGCATCTTGCCGCGCACCACGAGCGTGAGCAGGGTGGCCAGGGTCATCACACCGAGGCCGCCCACCTGGATGAGGCCGATGATGACCGCCTGCCCGAAGGGGGTCCAGTAGGTGGCGGTGTCGACCGTGACCAGCCCGGTCACGCAGACCGCGGACACGGTGGTGAAGGCGGCCACGAGCAGCGGGGCGGACCCCGGCTCCCGCGTGGCCGCGGGCAGCATGAGCAGCAGGGTGCCGGCCACGGCGGCGGCGGCGAAGCCCGCCAGGACGAGGCGAGCGGGGTTGCTCACCAGGACACCCCAGATCGAGGCGCCGGGTGCGCGGCGCAGGCGGAGGCTCACGACCCGGCAGCCTAGTCCTGCCCGTCGCCGGACCCGCCCGTGTCGCAGGTGGTCCCGGTCACGCGGTCGCCCACATCCACCGGCAGAGTGCCGGCGGGGGTGACCCGCCCGACCAGCGCCTCGGCCACGGCCTGCAGCTGGGCCGGGGTGTCGCCGAAGGCGGCGAGCCGCACCGGGGCGTCCACGGCGGCCAGCGCGTAGGGCGTGTCCAGCGCCACCGCGGCGTCGGCGGACCCCGCCGACGAGCCCCCGGCACGCTCCGAGGCGGCCTCCTCCGGCACCGAACCGTCCTCCACCTCGCCCGCGGCGTAGTCGCCGCCGTCCACGAGGCGCACCGTGGCCCCGCCGGTGCCCTCCCGGACGCCGACCTGCCGGAGCGCGGCGGTGAGGCCAGCCCGCTGGGAGGCGGTTCCCCCCACCACGCGGGCACGGTCACCGGCGTCCAGCGCGTGCACCTCGCAGGAGCCCAGGCTCGTGAGCGAGGCCCGGGCCAGCCGTCGGGCCTGGTCCTCGCCGGCGTCCAGTACCGAGGCCGGAGGCTGCTCCCCCACCTGCAGGCTCGCCGCCACCACGTGGGCGGCCGCCTCGCGCAGCCGCTCCTCGGGCAGGGTGCCGTCCTGGACGGCCTCCACCACGGCGGCCCGCGCGGCCTGCGGGTCCGGCGGCAGGAGCAGCAGGTCCGCGCCGGCCAGCAGCGCCGCCACGGAGCGGTCGTGGCCGGTGGTCGCCTCGGCGGTGTCCAGCGCCCCCATGTTCAGGGCGTCGGTCACCACCAGCGGGTCGGCGCCGTCCTCGCGCAGGTGGCCGAGCAGCGCCGCGCTCAGGCTCGCTGGCAGCCGGTCCACCGCGGGCACGGCGATGTGGCCGGTCATCACCGGCAGGTCGTGCTCCGCGAGCGCCCGGAAGGGCACGAGGTCGCGCTCGGTGAGTTCCTGCCAGGTGGCGTCGGTCGAGGGCAGCCCGTGGTGGCTGTCGCTCTCCAGCCCGCCGTGGCCGGGGAAGTGCTTGGCCACCGGCACGATGCCGGCCGCCCGGTACCCCTCGGCCAGGGCGGTGGCCACCCGGGCCACCCGCTGCGGGTCCGCGCCCGGCGAGCGCACGCCGATGGTGGGGTCCTGCGGCCCGGCGGTCACGTCCGCGTCGGGGGCGAACACCATCGTGAAGCCCAGGGCGCGCAGCTGCTCGCCGCTGAGGCGGGCGATCTCGCGCGAGAGCTCGCCGTCGGCGGCGGCGCCGTGCGCCATCGCCGCGGGCAGGGGCGTCACCGGTTCCTCGATGCGGCGGACCGGTCCGCCCTCCTGGTCCACCCCGACCACGGCCGGCCAGGTGCGCCCGGAACGCTCCTGGGCGCGCTGCACCTGGGCGGTCACGCGGGGCAGGGCGGCGGGGTCGTCCGGCACGTTGCTGTCGAAGAGGATGACGCCGCCGAATCCCTCTCCCACCAGCCGGTCGGCGTTGCGGCCCGAGGAGCCCTCGTACCCGGCCACGATGACCTGCCCGGCCAGGGCGCGGGTGTCCAGGTCGGCCACGAGCTCCTCGGCGCGCGCCACCGCGTCGTCCCAGGCCAGGTCGGGACCGGTGGCCTGCGGCGAGGGGTCGCCGCTGCTGTCCGACGAGGGGTCGTGGGGCGAGGACGACGGGGACGACGAGCCGGACGACGAGGGAGTCTCCCCCGGCGTCGGGCCGGCGGCCTCGCTGCTCGGGGCGCCGCTCCCCGAGGAGGGCGCGGGCCCGGGCCCCGACCCGGAGCACCCCACGAGGAGCGCACCGGCCAGGACGGGCGCGACCACGTGGCCCCAGCGCATCAGACCTGCACCTCTGTCACCGGCTGGGAGGAGCTCGACGGCAGGTCGAGCCCCGAGGGCGTGCGGCCGCGCGCCACCATCTGGGCCCCGAGGGCCGCCACCATGGCACCGTTGTCCGTGCAGAGCCCGGGCCGGGGCACGCGCAGCCGGATGCCGGCGGCCTCGCACCGCTCCGTGGCCAGCGCACGCAGACGCGAGTTCGCGGCCACCCCACCGCCCAGCATCAGGTCCTGCACCCCCTCGGCGCGGCAGGCGGCCACGGCCTTGCGGGTGAGAACGTCCACCACGGCCTCCTGGAAGCTCGCGGCCACGTCGGCCACCGGCACCGCCTCGCCGTCGCGCTCCCGGGTCTCCACCCAGCGCGCCACGGCGGTCTTCAAGCCGCTGAAGGAGAAGTCGAACTCGTGGCGCTCCAGGTCGCGCCGGGAGGTGAGCCCGCGCGGGAAGTCGATGGCGATGCGGTTGCCCTCGCGCGCCGCCCGGTCGATGTGGGGGCCGCCGGGGAAGGGCAGGCCGAGCACCCGCGCCACCTTGTCGAATGCCTCACCGGCCGCGTCGTCGATGGTCTGCCCCATCGGCCGCACGTCGCAGGTGATGTCCGGCACCATGAGCAACGAGGAGTGCCCCCCGCTCACGAGCAGGCTCATCATCGGCTCGGGCAGCGGGCCGTGCTCCACGACGTCCACGGCCACGTGCGCGGCCAGGTGGTTCACGCCGTAGAGCGGCTTCCCGAGCCCCATGGCCAGGGCCTTGGCGCTCGCGGCCCCCACGAGCAGTGCACCGGCCAGGCCCGGCCCGGCCGTCACGGCCACGGCATCCACGTCCTGCAGGCGCACCCCGGCGTCGGCGCACGCCTGCTCGATGGTGGGCACCATCGCCTCCAGGTGGGCGCGGCTGGCCACCTCGGGCACCACGCCCCCGAAGGCGGCGTGCTGGTCCATGCTGCTGGCGACGGCGTCGGCCAGCAGGGTGGTGCCACGGACGATGCCCACGCCCGTCTCGTCGCAGCTCGTCTCGATGCCGAGCACCAGGGGCTCGTCGGGGCGCGTCATCGGGCGCTCACCTCCAGAGGGTGGGTGGGGTCGTGCGGGGTCGGGTCGTGGGGCGCCGGGGCGGGCTCCGCGACCTGGTCGAGCAGCAGGCGCAGCACGTGCGCGTCCACCGGCCCGTCGGGGCCGCGGTAGTAGCCGCGGCGGACGGTCAGCTCGGTGAAGCCCAGGCGCCGGTAGAGGGCCAGGGCGGCCACGTTGTCCGAGCGCACCTCCAGCAGCAGCGCCTCGGCGCCCTCCTGCCGCGCCCGGCGCACGAGGTGGTCCATCACCCGGCGGCCGAGGCCGGCACCGCGCGCCGTGGGGTCCACGGTGACGGTCATGACGTCCGCGGTGCTGCCGCCGTGGTCCAGCCCGGCGTAGGCCAGCACCCGGCGGGTTCCCGGCACGGCCGCCCCGGTGGACGCGGCGTCCACGGCCACGACGTACTCGCGGCGGGGCGCTGCCAGCTCGGCCCACCAGGTGGCCTCGGTCCAGCCGTCGTGCGGGTGGGCCTCGGCCTCCATCGCCACGAGCTGGCCCAGGTCGCGCCAGTGGGCCGGGACGATCTCCACCGCCGGGGCGCTCACAGCAGCACCCGCTTGCGCTGGCCGGGCGTCTGCGAGTCGGGGCGGCGCAGGTAGAGCGGCTCGGTGCCGGTGAGGCACTCCGGGTGGTCCACCGCGAGACGGGCCAGCGCGGCGGCGTCCACGTCGGGTCCGGCGCCCACGCGGCGCCCGGTGAACTCCTCCGGGTAGAGGCCGGCGCCGGCCCCCACCACGGGCAGGGCCCGCAGCGCGGCCGGCAGGTCCGCGGCGCGCCCCACCTCGGGGCCGGCCACCCGCTGCAGGCCGCTCGCGTAGTGGGCCCAGTAGACCTCCTTGCGGCGGGCGTCGGTGGCCACCAGCAGCGGCTCGTCGGCGGCCACCCCGCCGGCCTCCCGGGCGGCGGCGGCCAGGGCGTCCAGGCTGCACACCCCGTGGAGGCGCGCCCCGGAGGTCAGGGCCAGCACGCGGGCGGTGGCGATGCCGACGCGCAGGCCGGTGAAGGGCCCGGGCCCGGTGCCCACCACCACGTCGGTGACCTCGTCCACGCCGACCCCGGCCTCGGCGAGGGCCTGCTCCACCACCGGGGCCAGCTGCTCGCCGGCGGCGCGGGCGTCCACCACGGTGCGCACGGCGAGCACCTCGCCGGGCACGCCCGCGGCCTCCTCGACGGCGGGCGCCCCGGAGTGCACGGCGGCGGTGACGGCAGCGGTCGAGGTGTCCAGGGCCAGCAGCATGGGGGCCAGCGTAGTTGCCGGCCCCTTCCCCGACCTCAGGGCAGTGCGCGGCGCAGCAGGGCCGAGAGCTCGGCGAGCCGCGCCTCGTGGCCCTGCCACTCCCCCACCGCGGCCACCTCCACCTGGCGGGTGACCTGGTCGGCGTCGTCGGCATCGCGCCCGGTGGCCCGGCGCACGGTCACCTCGAGCCAGCGGTCGGTGAGCTGCTCCACGAGACCGGCACCCCACTCGGCCACCAGCACGGCGCCGGCCAGGTCGGTGTCGAGGTCGATCTCGTCCACCTCGTGGCGGCTGCCCAGGCGGTAGGTGTCCACGTGCACCAAGGCGGGGCCCTCCCCGGCCGAGGGGTGCACGCGGGAGATCACGAAGGTCGGCGAGGTCACCTCTCCGGCCACGCCCATGCCCTCACCCAGCCCGCGGGTCAGGGTGGTCTTGCCCGCACCCAGCTCCCCGGTGAGCACCAGCACGTCCCCGGCCCGCACCCACCGGCCCAGGCGGCGGCCCAGCTCCATCGTCTGCTCGGCCGTCGAGGCCTCCACCACGCTCACGCGCACTCCCTCACCAGCTGCAGCACCGCGCCGGCCACGTCGTGGGGGTGCTCCACCATGAGCAGGTGCCCCGCCGCGGGGACCACCTGCAGGGTGGATCCCCGGTGCAGGGCGGCGATCTCCTCGGAGTGGGCCAGGGGCGTCATGCGGTCATCATCACCGATGAGGACCAACCCCCGGCAGTCCAGCGAGCGCAGCGCGTCGCGCCCGTCGTGGGCCAGCACCGAGGTGAGCAGCTCGGCGAGAACGCGGTAGGGCACCCGGTGGTGCATGGCCTGCACCTGGCGCAGGGTCGACCGGGAGGGCCGGCGGTGGAAGTTCGAGCGCGCCAGGTGGGCGAGCTCCACCTCCCGGGCACCGCCACGGGGGGCGGGGCGCACGTCCGGTCCCGACCGGGCCGCACGGGCCATGACCCGCGGGGCGATCTGCCCCACGAGGGGGCCCACCAGGGCTCCGGCGCGAACCGGCAGGCCGAAGGGGGAGGAGGCCATGCCACCGGGCGAGGTGGCGAGCCACACCATCGCGTCCACACGGCGGGCGATGGCCTCGTGCCGGGCCAGCACCCGCATCAGCACCATCCCGCCCATGGAGTGCCCCACGAGCACCAGCGGCCGGCCCTCGGGCACGTGCAGGGAGCGCAGCACGGCGGCCAGGTCGTCGGCCAGCACGTCCAGGTCCAGGGGCTGCTCCCCCGCACGCGACCACCCGTGGCCGGCCAGGTCCGGGCGCACCACGCGCACGCCGCCGGCAGCCAGGATGCGGGCCATCGGACCGAAGATGCCCGAGCCCAGCGCGTACCCGTGCACGAGCACCACGGTGGCCGGCGCGTCGTCCTGCGACGGCCCGTGCTCCACGGCGTGCAGCTCGCGGTCCTCGCGGGTGATCCAGTGGTGGATCACGCGTCCTCCCCCACGAGCACCCGCGGCACCCGCGGCCCGAGGCGGGTGACCACCTCGTAGCTGATGGTGCCGGCGACCTCGGCCCAGTCCTGCGCCGTGGGGCCGCCGTCGGTGCCGTCGCCGAAGAGGACCACCTCGTCACCCACGGCCGCCGGCGGCTCGGCCCCCGTGGCCTCCCCGAGGTCCACCACGAACTGGTCCATGCACACCCGCCCGGCGATGCGGGCCGCCAGCACCGAGCCCGACCCGCCCTCGGCGCTGCCGGGGCGCACCTGCACCGGGGCGGCGTCCGAGACCGCCCGGGGGATCCCGTCGCCGTAGCCGAGCGGCACCACACCGAGCCACCGGTCGGTGGCCGTGACGTGCGTGAACGAATAGCTCACCCCGCTGCCGGCGGGCACGCGGCGTACCGCCGAGAGGGGCGAGGTCAGGGTCATCGCCGGGCGGAGGCCGAGGTCGGCAGCGGTGTGCAGCTGCGGCACCGGCGAGAGCCCGTAGGCGGACAGCCCGGGCCGCACCAGGTCGTAGGCCAGGTCCGGGCGCGTCACCACGGCGGCCGAGTTGGCCAGGTGGCGCCACCGGGGGTCCAGTCCGGCACGGGCCACCACGGCCAGCCCGTCCTCGAACGCGTCACGTTGCACGTCCACCGACGGGTGCCCGGGGTCGTCGGCGCACGCGAGGTGGGAGAACACGCCCTCGACCCGCAGCACGCCCTCCTGCTCGGCGCGGCGGGAGGCGGCCACCACGTCCTGCCAGTCGCCGGGGGCCACGCCGCCACGACTCATGCCGGTGTCCAGCTCGAGGTGCACGGTCGCCCGCACGCCCGCCTCCCGGGCGGCCGCCACCACGCGGTCGAGCACCCACCGACTGCCCACTCCCACGGTCACCTCGTGCTCCACCAGCGGACCGAAGGCGGTGGCGGGAGTGGGCAGCCAGGCGATGACGGGCCCGCCCACCCCGGCCTCGCGCAGGGCCAGGGCCTCCTCGGGCCGGGCGACGCCCACGATCGCGACCCCCGCGGCACGAGCTGCCCGGGCTGCGGCCAGCGCCCCGTGCCCGTAGCCACCGGCCTTGACCACACCCATCACGTCGGCGTCACCGGCCCACTGGGCGCACCGGGTGAGGTTGGCGCGGATCGCTGAGCTGTCGACGAGTGCCCGGGGGCCCTCCGGGGCGGGATGGGTGTGCATCGGCCCATCGTCCCACCCACCCGTCGACGGAGATCCCCGGTGCCACCCTCACTTACGATGGGGCCCGAATCCACACCACCTGCGGGGAGGTCCACGCCGTTGCGCTTGTCCGAGCTGAGCACACCCATGCTGACGGCGTGGCGCGACGGACGAGTCCGATGGGGCTTCCTGGCCTCGCTCCTCATGGCCCTGGGTGCCCACACCCCGCTCTTCCTGCCGCGGATCAACCCCGTCGAGCGGGTGGCCTGGCTGCGCTGGCTGCTCTCCCCCGAGGGCTCGCTGGGCGCCACCGTGGTGCTCCTGGCCGGCACCATCGGCCTGGCCACGGCCTGGCTGCGGGTCCGGCCGCGCAGCGACCGCCCGGCGCCCCCGATGCGCGCCACCATCGTGTGGTGGTCCCTGCCGATGGTGCTGGCACCGCCCCTGTACAGCCACGACGCGTACTCCTACGCGGCCGTCGGGTGGATGCACCGCATCGGCCTCAACCCGTACGAGATGGGGCCGGGGGCCGTCAGCGGCTACTTCCGGCAACAGGTGGACCCCTTCTGGCTGCTCACGCCGACCCCCTACGGCCCGCTCGCCCTGGAGGTGCAGCGCTGGCTGGTGGTCCTCGTCGGTGAGCGTCCGTACCCGGCGGCCGTGGCCATGCGCCTCATGGCCCTGGCCGGCATGGCGCTGCTGCTGTGGGCCATCCCGCGCCTGGCCCGGTGGGTGGGCGTGCGCGGCGACGTGGCCCTGTGGTGGGGCGTGGCCAACCCGCTGACGCTCATGCACTTCGTGGGCGGCGCCCACAACGACGCCCTGATGGTGGGCCTGCTGGCCTTCGCCCTGTGGGTGAGCACGCGGGGCCACCCGTGGTGGTCGCTGGTGCTGGCCTCGGCCCTCATCGCGGCGGCCACCGCCGTCAAGCAGCCGGCAGCCGTCGGTCTGCTGGGCACCACCGCCCTGTGCACCGCCCGCATGCACCCGCACCTGCTCGGGGGACGTCGCTCGAGCCTCCTTCCCACCCCCGGGGAGGCGTGGCTCTCCAAGGCGTGGCCCGACGTGAAGCGCCTCTTCGTGCCCTCCGTCGTGGCCGCGGTGGTCTTCGCCGCCTCGTTCGCCGCCATCACCTGGGTCACCGGGCTCGGCTACGGCTGGATCCCGGCGCTCTCGGTGCCCGGCATGGCCGCGGGCCTGTCCCCCATCAGCCTCATCGGGGGGCTGCTCGCCTCGGTGGCCACTGCCCTGGGCCTGCCCGATGCGGGGCCGGTCGTCAAGGGCGTGCTCAAGTACGCGGCCACGGCCGTCACGGCCTGCATCGTGCTGCTGGCCTCGCTGCGGGTGCTGCGCATCGGCGGCCTGGCCTTCACCGCCTGGACCCTGCTGGCGGTCGCCCTGCTCGGGCAGACGGTGCACCCCTGGTACGTGCTGTGGGGCCTCCCGCTGCTCCCCCTGGCGGGCATGCGCCCGGAGGTGGAGCGCGTCACCCTCTGGCTCACCTACGCCGTCGTGGCCTACAGCCTCTTCGACACCGGTGCCCGCGCCGGCCAGGTGGTCATCGGCCTGGCGTGCGTGGTGGTGCTCTTCTTCATCTTCCGCGGCCGGCAGCCCGGTCAGGACACGCGCGGGGTCGACCACCGCCTCGACCTCGTCGAGGAGGACCCCGAGGCGCTCTGAGCCGCCGCTCGCCCACTGGGTGCAGCGCCCCGGCCTCAGCCGAACGTGAGCTGCGAGAGGTCGTCCACCACGTGGTCCGGCACCTTCTCCGAGGCGCCCTCGCCGGCGGCCCGCTCGACCTCGGGCCACCCGTGCACGCCGGTGGCCACGAGCACGCTGCGCAGCCCGGCCCGGTTCGCCCCCAGCACGTCGGTCTCCAGCCGGTCCCCGATGCCGGCGACCTCACCGGCGGTGAGCCCCAGCCGCTCCAGGGCCAGCGTGTAGCTGCCGGTCTCGGGCTTGCCGGCCACGAGCGGCTCGCGCCCCGTGGCCCGGGCCACGGCGTCCACGTACGCCCCGTTGCCCGGTGCCACACCCCAGGCGGTCGGCAGGCCGGCGTCCCGGTTGGTGGCCACCCAGGTGGCCCCCCGACTGACGGCGTGCGCGGCGTCGTGCAGCAACTGCAGGGTGACCGTGGGGGCGTAGCCCTGCACGACGGCCCCGGCCTCGATGGGGTCGCTGGTCACCTCGAGGCCCTGGTCCCGGACGGCCCGGTCCAGGGCAGCCGACCCGGCCACGAGCACACGGGTCCCGGGGTCCACGGTCCGGGCGAGCACGTGGCTTCCCGCCATGGCCCCGGTGATCACCTGGTCCGGGGTCATCCGGACACCGTCCTGCTGCAGACGCGCGGCCAGCTCCTCCGGCCCACGGGAGGCGTTGTTCGTGAGGAACACGACGCGCAGTCCGCCGTGCATCCACGCGTTGAGCGACTCCACGGCCGAGTCGAAGACCCGGTCACCGGCGTGCACCACCCCGTCCACGTCGCAGACGAGGCCCCGCACACCCTCCAGGCGCACGGGACCTCGTGTGGGGAGCGAGACGCTCACTCCCGGCCCGCCTCCTCCTCGGCGTCCGGCTCAGTGCCCGGCTCCTCCGTGTGCGGCTCAGGTGCGTCGGCCTCGACCGTGTCGGCCTCCGCCGCGTCCTTGTCGTCCACGGTCCGCCGCCCAGCCTCCGCAGAAGCGGCCTCCCCCTCGGACGGCGTGGGCGCCGCCACGGGCGCCTCCCCCGCATCGGCGGGCGCGAAGTCCTCGAGGTCGTAGAAGACCCCCTCCTCGGGCTCGGGCACGGGGGCCTCACCGGTCTCGCCCACCGATTCGGCCTTCGCGTACCACTGGGCGGCCCGGTCGTCGCCCTGCTCCTGGAGGGCCTCAGCCAGAGCGAACCACAGCCGCCCGGCCATGGGATCGCTCGACTTCACACGGCCCGCGGGCGTCTCCAGCATGGCGACGGCCGCCGCCGGGTTGCCCAGGTCGCGGTGCGCACCGGCCAGCACGATGGCCATCTCCACCAGGCTCTCGGCCGACAGGTGCTGCGCCTCCCGCGACTCCGCGAGCTCCAGCGCCTTCTCGGGGCGCCCCAGACCCCGCTGGCAGTCGGCAACGAGCGGCAGCAGGTGGGTGGTGCCCCCCAGACGCATCGCGGTCCGCAGCTCCCGCAGGGCGTCGGACCACTCACCGCGCGCGTAGTGCACCGTCCCCAGCGCCTCACGGGCCGACGGCACACGCCCGGCACGACGTGACGCGGTCTCCGCGTGGGCCAGGGCGGCGTCGAGGTCCTCGTCGAGGAACAAGTAGGCGCACTCGATGTGGGCTGCCACGCCCTTCATGTTGTCCTTCGACAGCGTCTTCAACTCGTCCCACACCACCTGACCGAGGGCCTGGCCGGTCACACCGTCCGGGATGGCGGGGTCGGGGCGACGTCCCTGCTTGGGCGCCAAGGCGCGCGCACCCGACGAGAAGTTCTCGGGACGGTCCCCGCGTCCGCCGCGCGTCGCGGAGTGACCACGGTCCCCGGCGCCCCGGCCGCCTCGACGGTCGCCGTCACGCCCCCGGAAGCCTCCCCGCTCGTCGCGGCCCCGGCCTGCCCCGGCGCGACCACCCCGTCGTCCCCCGTCGCGGCCTCCTCGCACTCCAGGTCCCCCGCCTCGACGGTCCGGGAAGCCACCGGAGCGCCCGCCGCTGCGAGAGCCCCCACGCTCGTCACGGGGACGGCGCCCCCACGTGGAGTCCCCGTCACGCTCAGGGGTCGAGGGGCTGTCAGGTCGATCAGACGTCATGGCGCGATTCTACGCGGGCACCCACCGGGCCCCGGTGGCCCCGCTCCCCACCGCGCCCCCCTGGCCCGGTGACCATTCCACCCCCGAACCCCCGCGTACCGGGTTCTCGTCAGGCCACTTGGGTGGCTGCTCGTCAGGGCACCACCACCTGGTGCCTCCCGGGCCCACGGCGCGTCCCCGCCCACGGATGAACCCCCGGGCCCCACGCCAACAGCGACCCGCCAGACGGAAAGAATCCCGGGAATGGTTTCAGCCCCGCCCAACAACAGTTGGGCGGGGCTGAAACAAACGTTGAGTTCGGCGGTGTCCTACTCTCCCACACCGTTCCCAGTGCAGTACCATCGGCGCTGAAGGGCTTAGCTTCCGGGTTCGGAATGTGACCGGGCGTTTCCCCTTCGCTATGACCACCGAAACACTCTCGTACTCACACACACTCTGGCGAGTCGATTCGTGTCTCGAACCACACACACGCGTGGTGGCCTCACGAGACTCGTATTCACTTGAACCAACCACCCACCCAGGCACAAACCCAAAGTGGTCGCT
>NZ_JBHLVH010000023.1:0-1295 GCF_042433515.1 Kytococcus schroeteri
CTACCGACTCCGCATGCTCCTCATCGGCGGAGGACTCACCCCATGACCCACGCTCAACTCCGAAGAGCCGAGTATCTTCCGGTTCCCCGCCACGGTAGTTGGGCTGTTTGACCGGCTACTTATCCGGGAGTAGTACCGCCAGCTTCTAAGTCTGACCCCCAGTGGGATCTTCTTTGCCTGCAACCATTCTCCCATGATTCGACTCACCATTGCAATGACGAGTCGAGTCATGAGTCAGTCGCGTCTCAGCTCGATCCGAATGAGGTCGGGGTCGAACTTCACGTGACCCGGCGCGATGGGCTCGATGGTCACCGTCACCAGCTCGTCCACGAGCATCCGGCGACGATCCATGTCCAGCGCCTTCCACTTCGACTCGACCACCTCGCGGCGCCCCGCAGTGCCGACCGGCTCGTCAACGTCCGCGAGCAGCTTCGCCGCCACCGACACCGAGCGGTCGAGCAGTTCCGCGTCGATCACGTCGATGCGCGCTTTCACGTCGTTGATCGCCGCCGTGATCTCCAGGACCGGCTGGTGGATGTCGCGCAGCAGCGGGCTCGGCTCCTTCACGCGCTCGACCAGGGCGTTCCGCTCGGTCAGCAGCTCCTCGCGGCCGGGTCCGGCGTCTTCGTGTGGCATCACGAGGTCGTGCACGTCCACCGAGGACAGACGGGTGAGCACGGCCTCGGTAACCATCGCATCGACGGGCTCGCGCTGGCGAGTGAGGTGGAGCTGCTCGCCGCAGCGATACGTCGGCTGCTTGCGGCCGTTCGTTCCCGAGACGAGCGTCGCGCCGCACTTCCCGCACAGCCCTATCGTGGACAGGAGGTACTTCGGCTGGTTGCATTGCCCGGCCGACCTCCGCACGTTGTCCTCCAGCTTCGCCACCGCGGCCCGCCAGGTCTGCTCGCTCACGATGGGCGGGAACATCCCATCCTGCACCGGGTAGAACTCGCCCGAGGCGTAGTGCTTGATGTAGCCAGCGTAGAGCGGGTTCGCCAGCAGGTACCGCACGGCATCGACGGAGAACTCCGACCCGCGTGCGGTGAGGTGTCCGGCCTTGTTCAAGTCCTCGCGGATGCGCCGGATCGACAGAGACGGTTCGCCGAGGAACGCGTCGAACGCCCGCCGGACCGCCTCGGCCCCCTCGGGGATCACCTGGCCATCACGCGTCCAGCCGAACGCCTTCCGGGCCGACGTGGGGATTCCCTCGACCCGGCCGCGCCGGGGGGGGCTTGCTGCGATTCATTCCGCGCCGAGGGCGCCCCACCGGCAGGGCACTCCGCCCGTCCACGAGG
>NZ_JBHLVH010000024.1:0-13293 GCF_042433515.1 Kytococcus schroeteri
TTCACGATCTTCTTCACCACCGCTGGTGGGGTCTTGGTCGGCATCACGTGGGGCCGGCTGGTGCGATCTGTCATTCCGGCCGCTCCCTCGGCCCGGTACCGGGCAGCCCACTTGCGGGCCGTGGGCGGTGAGACCAAGAACATCTTGGCTGCCACGGCCACTGGCCAACCCTCCTGGACGATGAGCTTGGCCAGGCGCAAACGAGCGCGAGGAGTCAGAGCAGCGTTAGCGTGGGACACGAAGGCCTCCTAGGTGCGTGCAGCGGTTCTTAGACAGCTCCACTCTCGCAACAGGAGGCCTTCACCTGTCAGCGAGTCACGCAACAACGTCCCTGGACATCACACCTAGGCCGCGTCATCGAGGGGTGGTAGGTCACCCCTTGCGCCGCACGACCAGCACGCCTCCGTCACCCTGCGAGGCCGTGAGCCGGGTCTCGGACTGAAGGGTCCCCAGCCCCGTACCCCCACAGAAGTCCACACGATCACGCGAGAGACCCTCGACCTGCACCGTGGACCCCCGCTCGACCACCAGCCACTGACGCCCCTCGTCCGTCTCTGACCAACCCGCCTCCGACAAGGCACCCTTCGCCTCGGGACCCAATTCGGACACCCGGTCGTAGGGGCACACCACGTGGACGTCGCCGGCATCCTCACCCAAGGAACTCCCCACGGTGAACTCGCCATCCTCGGCCTCGGCGACCAGCGAGTCCTCGAACGAGGAGGAGCACCCCGTGGCAACCGAGGCAACCACCAGGGCAAGAGCCATGCATGATATCGACCTAAGCACCCTTGGCCACCTTCCCAAGAAAAATCTCAACAACCACGACGACCTCTCTTCAGAGGGTGGTCAACTTCCCAGATCGCGCCAACTGTTCACCTTCTGCACGGAAGCCGGGATGGTTCTCCGCAGTACGGAGGCGTCATCGAGGGGTGGGCCGGAGGTGCGGCGAAGGTTTCCGGAGAACTGTGCGGAACCCGGAGAGTCCTGCGGCCCGGCGGCCCGTCAGATGACCTGCGGCTCCCCGGAGTCGGCCACCATCGCCTTGCCCTGCTCGCCCCACAGGCGCATGCCGCCGTCGACGTTCACCACGTCGTAGCCCTGGGCCTCCAGGTACTGGGCAGCCCGGGCGGAGCGGCCACCGGAGCGGCAGATCACCGGCAGCGGGCCGTCGGTCTCGGGCAGCTCGCCCATGCGGGCGGCCACGTCGCCCAGCGGGATGTGCACGGCGTTCGGCGCGTGGCCGGCCGCCCACTCGTCGGGCTCGCGCACGTCCAGCACCACGGCGTCGTCGGACAGGTCCTGCGGGGTGATGTTCTCCATGCCCTCAGCATCGCAGGTGCGCCGGCCGCATGCCCCGCCCACCGTGGGCAACCGGTTGACCTGGTGACTGTCGCGGGGTCAACCGGTTGCCCACGGTGCGCCGCAGGGGTCAACCGGTTGCCCACGGTGCGTCGCAGGGGTCGACCGGTTGCCCCTCGGGCTGCTCCCGGCAGTCTGTGCCCGGCAACCCGCGCCCGGCCGGCTACTTGACGAACCTGCTCGTGCTCCGGTCGGCCAGCACCTGCCCGCCGGTCTGGCAGGTGGCGCAGTACTGCAGCGAGCTGTCGGCGTAGGTCACCTCGCGCACCACGTCGCCGCACACCGGGCACGCCTCCCCGGTGCGCCCGTGCACAGCCATGCCGCCACGCTTGCCGTCCTTGAGCTCCTCGGGCGCCGACCCCACGGCCCGCTCGGTGGCCGCCACCAGCACCCCGTGCACCGCCTCGGCCAACCGCCCCACCTCGTCGGCGCCCAGGCTCGCCCCCAGCGCGAACGGGCTGAGCCGCGCCGTGTGCAGCACCTCGTCGGACCACCCGTTACCGATGCCGCTCACCACCGACTGGTCACGCAGCACCCGCTTCACCTGCGTGCGCCGGTCGGCCAGCACGCCGGCCCAGAACAAGTGCCGCTCCTCCGCCGTGGTCGACGCGGTGACACCCACCTCCCCGGTGGCGGTGTCCACGGCCACCAGCGGCGGCGACTCCAGCGGCGGGCGCAGGCTCACCGCATCGGGCCCGAGCGAGGTGAGCTGCTCCACGGTGGTGAGGTCGTCGGTCATCCACACCGACAGACCCTTGCGGGTGCCGGCCTCGGTGAGGTCGAAGCCCGAGCCGTCGTCGAGCGTCACCCGCAGCGCCACCGGCGACTTCCCGCCCGGCCGCAGGCGCGTGCGCGGCACCTGCTCGTGCCACTGCACCCACCCGGCACGCATGAGGTGCACCACCACGTGGGTGCCGTCCACCACCACGTCCAGCAGCTTGCCGTAACGGCGGACCCCGTCCACCGGCCGCCCGTGCAGCGACTGCGGCAGCACGTCCACCGTCTTGAGCGCGCTGAAGCTGGCCAGCGCCACGTCGGCCACCACGCGGTCGGCCAGCCGCTCGCCCAACGAGACGGCCAGGCCCTCCACCTCGGGCAGCTCAGGCACGCGGGCCCTCCACCGCAGCGCGCGGCTCCCCGGGGGCCGGCGCGCCCCCCTCGGCGCGGCCACCCACAGCGCGCAGCAGCTGCGGCAGCAGCCCGAACCCGTCGCCCGCGGCGAGGACCGGCACCCGCCCACGGTGCTTGCGCACCAGCTCGGCGAGGGCGATGGGCAGGCCCCGGCTCAGCGTCTGTTCGATGACGGTGAGCTGCCGGATGGCGATGGCCGCCACGTGCCCCGGGTGGGCATCGGCGAACTCGTCGTAGATGGCCGGGTCGTGCTGGCCGTCGTCGCCCACGAGCACCCAGCGCACGTCCGGGAACTCGCGGGCCAGGCGCTGCAGGTGGCGGGTCTTGTGCTCGCGCCCGGAGCGGAACCACCCCGTGTTGGTGGGGCCCCAGTCGGTGAGCAGCAGGGCGCCGGCCGGGAAGTCGTGGCGGCGCAGGAAGCGGTGCAGGAACGGCTGGGTGTTCCACGCGCCCGTGGAGAGGTAGAAGACCGGCGCCCCCGGGTGCGCGGACAGCACCGCCCGGTAGGCGTCGGCCATGCCCGGCACCACCGTGCGCGCCTGCTCGGTGAGCACGAAGGTGTTCCACGCCGCGATGAGGGGGCGCGGCAGGTGCGTGCTGATCACCGTGTCGTCGATGTCGCTCACCAACCCGATGCGGGCAGCCGGGTCGGCGATGTGCACGTCCGCCTCCGCGGTGGCCCCGCCCGGGCACTCGAAGGTCACCCGGTGCGTGCCCGGCGGCAGGCCGTGGCCACCGACGACCTGCTCCACGTAGCCGCCCCGGTCGGCGCGGGCCATGATCGTGGCCGCACCCAGCGTGACCTTGACGGGCACCCCCGCATCGGGGGCGCTGACGAAGGCCCGCCACCCGCGGCGGGTGAGGAACTGCTGCACGTCGGCCACCGTCGCCGGCAGGGCGCCCGGACGCTCCGGGCGGCGCAGCTGGATCCGCGCGTAGACGCGGGCGGCCTCGGTGGTCCCGTACCCGGTGAACGCCGCCGGGTGGGGCAGCCAGCCCCGGGAGCGCAGCACGTCAGCCACCCGGCCGCGTATGCGGTTCTCCCAGCGCGCCGCGTAGTGCGGCTTGGCCGTGGCCAGCTGCTGGTCAGTCACGGAACGGGGAGGTGTTCTTGCCGTACATCGCCTCGATCTCCTGCGCGAAGTGCTCCATCACCACGTGGCGGCGCACCTTGAGGGAGTTGGTGATCTCCTCCTCCTCCAGCGAGAAGTCCCGCGGCAGGATGGTGAACTTCTTGATGGCCTCGGCCTTGCTCACCGACCGGTTGGCGCGGTCCACGGCACGCTGCACCACCTCGCGCACCTGCGGGTCGTCCACCAGCTCGGACACCGGCACGACCTCGCGGTGGTGCTCCTTGAGCCACTCGGGGACCTGCTCCTCGTCGAGGGTCACCAGGGCCATCACCGTGGGGCGTCCGTCGCCCACCACCATCGCCTGGCTCACCAGCCGGTCGCCGCGGAGGATGTCCTCCAGCGGGCCGGGGGCCACGTTCTTGCCGGCCGCCGTCACGAGGATGTCCTTGGCCCGGCCGATGATGCGCAGGTAGCCGTCCTCGTCCACCTGACCCAGGTCGCCGGTGGAGAACCAGCCGTCGTCGGCCAGCACCTCGGCGGTGGCCTCGGCGTTGTTCTCGTAGCCGGTGAACACGTGGCCGCCCCGCACCTCGATGACGCCCTCGGCGTCCAGGCGGGCCTCGAACCCGGGCAGCGGCACGCCCACGGTGCCGATCTTCTGCATCGAGGGGCGGTTCACCGCGGCCGCCGCGGAGGTCTCCGTGAGGCCCCAACCCTCCAGGACGTTCACGCCCATGCCGCGGAAGTAGTGGCCCAGGCGCTCCCCCAGCGCGGCCCCGCCGGAGATGGCCCACACCAGCTGCCCACCGAACGCCACCTGCACCTTGCGGTAGACGAGGCGGTCGAACAGGGCGTGGCGGGCGCGCAGCACCACCGGCACGCGGCCGGAGTCCAGGGCACGCGAGTAGGCGATGGCCACCTTCGTGGCCGCCTCGAACACCTTGCCGCGTCCCGCACGGGTGGCCTTGAGGTGCGCCGACTCGTAGATCTTCTCGAAGACACGCGGCACGGCGAGCACGAAGGTGGGCCTGAAGACCGGCAGGTCCTTGGTGACGCGGGCGATGTCGGAGTGGCCCGTCCGGGCGCCGGCGCCGATGACGGCGAAGTGCACCATGCGGCCGAAGACGTGCGCGAGCGGCAGGAAGAGCAGGGTGGAGGCCTCGTCCTCGAAGAGCTCCGGCAGGCCCTCGTAGGCGGCGGTCACCTCGTCGATGAAGGCGCGGTGCGGCAGCATGCACGCCTTCGGGCGGCCCGTGGTGCCCGAGGTGTAGATGAGGGTGGCGAGCGTCTCCGGCTGCAGGCCCTCGCAGCGGCGGTCGATCTCGGCCTGCTCCACCTCGGCGCCGCCGGCGATGAGCTGGTCGAGGTCCTCGGTGACCTTCCCGTCCATGGCCCAGACACCCTGGAGCTCCGTGCCGGCCGCTGCGGCCGCCGCGCGGGCGGTGGCCGCCATCGCATCGGACTCCACGAGCGCCCAGGTGACGCGGGAGTTCTCCATGATCCAGGCCAGCTGGTCGGTCGAGCTGGTCTCGTACACCGGCACCGTGACGGCCCCGGTGGAGAGGATGGCGAAGTCGAGCAGCGCCCACTCGTAGCGCGTCTTGCCCATGAGCACCACGCGGTCCTCGGGCTCCACGCCGGCAGCCACCAGCCCGCGGGCCACGCTGTTGACGTGGTCGAGGAACTGCTGCGCGGTGAGGTCCACCCAGGTCTGGCCCTGGCGGCGGTTCACCAGCACGCGGTCGGGGAACTCGGCCGCGGTGCCGTGGAGGAGTCCGGGCAGGTGCTGCGGCGGAGTGTCCTTCCACCAGGTGGTCATCGTCGACGTGGCCATGGGGGGCAGCGTACTTGTCCGCCCCCTGCCGCGGGGGTGGCGCACGGGGAGTGTGGGTCACGATTCGGCCACGACTCGCACCGCGGATGAGGCGGGCACCCTGAGAGAATCCGGTCATGTCGGCCACCCGCGCTCCCCGCCCCACCGGTTCCACCACCCAGGAGGGTCCGCAACCGGGCACGGGCCGCGCCCACTGGCCAGAGCCGGAGGGCCACACCAGCGAGGCGGTGACCGGCCCGGCCACGTGGTTGACCGGCCGCGTGACAGCCCCGCTGGTGGCCCTGCTCATGCTGGCCCTGGCCGCGGCCGCGCTGGTGCTGCTGCCCGGTGCCGGCAGCGCCAACGCCCCGGCGGCCCTGCCCGAGGACGCCGAGTCCGCCCAGGTCTCCCGGGTGCTGGAGGGCTTTCCCGGCGGTGACACCGCCCCCGCCGTGGTGGTCGTGACGACCGAGGACGGCGGCCGCCTGGACGAGGCGACCCTGGGCGCGCTCGGGAAGACCGGGCCCGACCTGCTGGAGGCCCTACCGGCCGACGCCCGCCCCGACGACGCCCGGGTGACCGGACCGCTGCCCAGCGAGGACGGGAAGGCGGCCCTGCTGGTGGTACCGGTGGTCTCCGACGCCCTGGACGCCGACGGCCCGGAAGTCGTGCAGGCGCTCCGCGACGCCACCGACGGCCTGGCCCCCGACACCACAGCCGAGGTGACCGGTGCGGCCGGTTTCGCCGCCGACGTCTCTAACGCCTTCGCCGGGGCCGACGTGCGGTTGCTGCTGGTGACTGCGGCCGTGGTGGCGGTGCTGCTGCTGGTGACCTACCGCTCCCCCGTGCTGTGGCTGGTGCCGCTGGTGGTGGTGGCCCTGGCCGACCGGGTGGCCGCACTCGTGGCCGGAACCCTCACCGAGGCCACCGGCCTGGCCTTCGACGGGTCCACCTCCGGCATCACCAGCGTGCTGGTGTTCGGTGCCGGCACCAACTACGCCCTCCTGCTGGTGAGCCGCTACCGCGACGAGCTGCGCGACACCCCCGAGCACCGATGGGCACTGGCCCGTGCGTGGCGGGCGGCGCTGCCCGCCATCGGGGCCAGCAACCTCACCGTGGTGCTCACGTTGGCGCTGCTGGTGATGGCGGTGCAGCCGGCCACCCGCTCATTGGGCGTGGCCGCCACCGTGGGCCTGCTGGTGGCGGTGCTCTTTGCGCTCACCCTGCTGCCGGCAGCGCTGGCGGTGTGCGGCCGTGGCCTGTTCTGGCCGTTCGTTCCCCGCCCCGGCCAGCCCGACCGCACCGAGTCCGGCCCGTGGCACCGCATCGCCACCGCCGTGGTTCGCCGCCCGGCGACGGTGCTCGTGGCCTCGCTGCTCGTCCTCGGCGCGATGGCGCTGGGCCTGGTGGGCACCCGCATCGGGCTCTCCCAGGCCGACCAGTTCCGGGTGGCGGCCGAGTCCGTGGCCGGGTTGGAGACCCTGGAGGAGCACTACCCGGCCGGGGCCGCCACCCCGTTGGACGTGCTGGTACCGGTGGAGGAGGCGCCCGCCCCCCGGGAGCCAGGAGACGGCCCGCCGGCGGGTGGTGACCAGGCCGGCCCGCCCCCGGGTGCGGACGAGGCGGGTCCCCCCGCGGGCCAAGAGGGCGGCCAGCCGGGGACTCCCCCGGCCCCCGAGACCGCCGAGGTGCTCACCGCGGTGGACGGCGTGGAGGGCGTGACCGGCGCCCGCCCGGGTGAGGCCGCCACCGTAGACGGCCGGACCTGGCAGCGGGTCCAGGTGACCTTGGACACCGCCCCCGCCAGCGCCGAGGCGCGATCGGTGGTGGAGTCCGTGCGCGAAGCCGCCTCCGGTGCCGCCGCTGGCACCCTGGTGGGCGGCAGCGAGGCCCAGGCTGTGGACCAGCGCGCCGGCGTGATCCGCGACATGACGGTGATCCTGCCGCTCATGTTGGTGATGGTGCTGGTGGTGCTCGTGGTGGTGCTGCGCTCGCTGGTGGCGCCGGTGCTGCTGGTGCTCATCAGCGTCATCGGGTCGTTGGCGGCGATGGGGGCGGGCGCCCTGCTCAGCGAGCACGTCTTCGGCTTCCCGGCGCTGGACATCTCCGTGCCGCTGTACGCCTTCCTGTTCCTGGTGGCCCTGGGCATCGACTACACGATCTTCCTCGTGGTGCGCGCCCGGGAGGAGCTCGTGGCCGGCCGGCGCCCCGACACCCCCTCGGCGATGGTGCGGGCCGTCGCGGCCACCGGCGGGGTCATCACCAGCGCCGGCATCGTGTTGGCCGCGGTGTTCGTGGTGCTCGGCGTGCTGCCGCTCATCACCCTGACGCAGGTGGGCATCATCGTGGGTCTGGGCATCCTCGTGGACACCCTGCTGGTGCGCACCGTGGTGGTGCCGGCCGTGGTCGACCTCGTGGGCGACCGGGTCTGGTGGCCCGCCCGCCCCGGCGGCGTCGGACAGGGCGACGAGGACCGCGACTGACCCCGCACCGCGCGGACCCGCCGCGGGCCCCTGCGTCACGGTTCGGCCACACTCCCCGCGCACAGCGCATCGGGCGTGGTTCGATCAGCCCGTGAACGAACGCGCACGCGAGATCGCGACGGCAGCCGGAGTCGTGGGTGGCCTGGCACTGGGCCTGACGGTGCTCCAGCAGGTGGACCCGGGGCGGGACGTGGTGTGGCTCGAGGGCGATGCCGGCAGCCGCACCGCCGTGGACGGGGTGGCGGACGGGACCGTCACCGTGCCGGGCCTGGTGTGGGTGGAGGTGCCCGGGTGCACCATCGGCCGTCCGGGGCGGGAGGTCCGCGACGAGGTGCGGGTGGAGGACGTCCGGCTGGTCGGCGCCCAGGGGCTCACCCTCGAGCGGGTCGTGGTGGACTCCTCGCTCAACCCGGACGAGCTGGGCGACCACCCCAGCGCCGGCCGCGGCTCCGGGTGGCCGGTACGGGACCACGTCGTGTCCTACGGCGACCGCCTCGCAGCCTGCGGCGAGGGCGAGCAGGCCGAGACGCCGCCCACCCGCATCCACCTGGTGCTGCAGGCACAGGACCCGGGCGCCGACCGCCTGCCCTCCTTCACCGGACTGGACGTGGACTGGCGCCAGGGCTGGCGCAGCGGCACCGAGCGCCTCGCCGTGGCCCACGCCTTCTGCCCCGAGGGGCGGGACCGGAAGGACTGCACCGCACAGTGGGGGAAGGGTGCCGAGCAGCGCACCGAGCAGCACGAGGCGTGGCTCGGGGTCTCCGGTGAGCCGGCGTCCCGTCCCTTCGGGGAGCAGGGGGAGGTCACGGACATCGAGGGCATCCCGGACCTCCGGGAGGGGCTGGACTGACGCCGGGACCGACCCGGGCTCAGAACAGCTCGTAGTCCTGGGAGGCCAACCGGAACCCGCGGTGGTCCGAGAGCCGCACGCACTGCACACCGGACTTCTTGCTCGCGCAGCGGAAGTCGAACGCCTCGAGCTGGTGGCCGTAGGGCAGCACCGCGTGCTGGATGCTGTTGATGCGCACCACCTCGCCGCCGGGCACCCGCCGCACCCACTCGCCGTCGTTGCGCACCTGAGCGTCCACGAAGCGCGAGCTGCGCGAGCAGGTCCACTGCGGGCGGTCACGGTAGAGCTCCACCGTCGGCTCCACGCAGTCCGCGGCGTTGACCACCGTGTGCTGGTAGCTGGTGTTGCGGATGTCGCAGGTGACGCCCTGCTCCTCGATGAGGCAGGCGACGTTCTCCGAGGGCATGAGGAAGCCGACGCGCTGGTGCGACTCCAGCGGCGTCAGCTTCCTCGTCTCGGACGCGCGCGGCGGGATGGACACCGGCGCGTCGTCACTCGTCTGCGTGCTCGCGTCACCCGGTGTGGTCACCGGGACGGGCTCCACGGTCGGGGGTGTCGTCCCCGGCCCCCCGCTGCAGCCCCCCAGCAGCACCATGGACAGCACCCCTGCCGCGAGTCGCCCGAGGCAGCGTGGGGTGCTGTTCATGGGGCCTCCGAGGGGTCAGCGGCGACGGAGCGCATCCATCACCGACGGGTCCGCCAGCGTCGTGACGTCACCGATCTCCTTGCCCTCGGCCAGGTCACGCAGCAGGCGACGCATGATCTTGCCAGATCGCGTCTTGGGCAGCTCCGGCACGACCGTGATGTCCCGCGGACGGGCGATCGGGCCGATCTCCTTGCTCACGTGGGCGCGCAGGTCGGCCACCAGCGCGTCATCATCGCCGCCCTCGCCGCGGGACTCGGCGGCCTCGCCTCGCAGGATGACGTAGGCCACCACGGCCTGGCCGGTGGAGGGGTCGGTGGCACCCACCACGGCGGCCTCGGCCACGGCGTCGTGGCTCACCAGGGCCGACTCGATCTCCGAGGTGCTCAGGCGGTGGCCGGAGACGTTCATGACGTCGTCCACGCGGCCGAGCACCCAGATGTTGCCGTCCTCGTCGCGCTTGGCGCCGTCACCGGCGAAGTACATGCCCTCGAAGCGCGACCAGTAGGTGTCGCGGAAGCGCTGCGGGTCGCCCCACACGCCGCGGAGCATGGCCGGCCACGGCTCGCGGACCACGAGGTAGCCGCCCTCGCCGTTGCCCACGGATCGGCCCTCCTCGTCGACGACGTCCACAGAGATGCCGGGCACCGGGGTCTGCGCGGACCCGGGCACCAGCTCGGTGACGCCCGGCAGCGGGGCGATCATCATGGCGCCGGTCTCGGTCTGCCACCAGGTGTCCACGATGGGGGCCGTGCCGCCGCCGATGTGGTCGCGGTACCAGGTCCACGCCTCGGGGTTGATCGGCTCGCCCACGCTGCCCAGCAGGCGCAGCGAGGACAGGTCGTACTGAGCGGGGATGTCGTCGCCCCACTTCATGCACGCGCGGATGGCGGTGGGCGCGGTGTAGAGCACGGTGACGCCGTACTTCTCCACGACCTCCCACCAGCGCCCCTTGTGCGGGGAGTCGGGGGTGCCCTCGTAGAGCACCTGGGTGACGCCCAGCGCCATCGGGCCGTAGACGATGTACGAGTGGCCGGTCACCCAGCCCACGTCGGCGGTGCACCAGTACACGTCCTGGCCGGGCTTGAGGTCCAGCACAGCCTTGGCGGTGTACGCGGCCTGCGTGAGGTAGCCGCCCGTGGTGTGGAAGATGCCCTTGGGCGTGCCCGTGGTGCCCGAGGTGTACAGGATGAACAGCGGGTGCTCGGCCGGCATCGGCTGGGCCTCGTGGTGCGGGGAGGCCGACTCCATGGCCTCGTGCCACCACAGGTCGCGGCCGTCGTGCCAGCCGACGTCCTCGCCGGTGCGGCGCACGACCAGCACCTTCTTGACCGTGGTCTCGCCCTCGCCCAGCGCCTCGTCCACGTTGGGCTTCAGCGCGCTGGTCCTGCCCTTGCGGTAGCCGCCGTCGGCGGTGATCACCACGGTGGCCTCGGCGTCACGGACACGGGCCCGGATGGCGTTGGGCGCGAAGCCGCCGAAGATCACCGAGTGGGTGGCGCCGATGCGGGCGCACGCCAGCATCGAGACGACGGCCTCGGGAATCATCGGCAGGTAGATGGCCACGCGGTCGCCGGCCTTGACGCCCAGGTCGGTGAGCACGTTGGCGGCGCGGGAGGTCTTCTCCAGCAGCTCGCGCCAGGTGATGTCGCGGGTGTCGCCCTCCGGCTCACCCACCCAGTGGATGGCCACCTCGTCGCCGCGGCCGGCCTCCACGTGCTGGTCCAGGCAGGCATACGCGGCGTTCAGCTCGCCGTCGGCGAACCAGCGGGCGAAGGGGGCCTCGGACCAGTCGAGCACCTGGGTGAAGTCCGTGCGCCACGGGAGCAGGGCGCGCGACTGCTCGGCCCAGAAGGCCTCCCGGTCGGCGGCGGCGCGCTCGGCGTCCTGGGCCGACACGTTGGCCCGCGCGGTGAACTCCTCGCGGGGGGCGTAGGTGCCCGGGGCGTGCTGCTCGGGGGTCATGGTTCCTCCTCGTGGCGGCGCAGGCCGCCGATGGTGGTGACTGCCCCCAGCGTAGGCACGGCGCCACGGCGCGGGCAGCCCGGGGCGGAGCGGGGTGGGGACGAGCGGCGCCCGGGGACGGGCTCCCGCATCGGGCTGTGGACGGGCTGGTCCCACTCAGTGGAGCTCGCGCTTGAGGATCTTGCCGGTGGGTCCCTTGGGCAGCTCGGGCAGGAAGTGCACGTGGCGCGGGTACTTGTACGCCGCCAGCTGGGCCCGGGTGTGCTGGCGCAGCGCGTCGGCCAGCGCGCGGGCGGCGGGCGACTCCGCGTCGGCGAGGTCCCCCGCGCCGAGCACGCCGGGGCGGGGCACGACGAAGGCCGTCACCTCCTCCCCCAGCTCCGGGTGCGGGGTGCCCACCACGGCGGCCTCCAGCACGTCCGGGTGCTCGTACAGCACCTCCTCCACCTCCCGCGGGTACACGTTGAGGCCACCGCGGATGACCATGTCCTTGACCCGGTCCACGATGCGGAAGAAGCCGTCCTCGTCGACCGTCGCCAGGTCCCCGGTGTGGAACCAGCCGCCGCGCACCGCCTGCTCGGTGGCCTCGGGGTTGCGCCAGTAGCCGGCCATGACGTTCTCCCCGCGGACGCACAGCTCGCCGGCCTCCCCCGTGGCCACGGGCTGGTCGGTGACCGGGTCCACCACCTGCATCTCCACACCCCGCACCGGGTGGCCGATGGTGCCCGGGCGGGTGCGCCCCGGGTGGTTGAAGCTGGCCACCGGGGAGGTCTCCGAGAGCCCGTAACCCTCCAGGATCTCGGCGCCGAACTCGTCCTCGAAGGAGCGGATCGTGTCCAACGGCAGGGAGGCGCCGCCCGAGACGCAGGTGCGCAGGGTGGACAGGTCGACCGGGGGCTCGCCGGCCTCACGACGGGCGCGGGCGGCGGCCACCATCGCGCCGTACATGGTGGGCACGCCCTCGAACACGGCCACCCGGTCGCGCTCCACCATCGCCAGGGCGGTGGCGGCGTCGAAGCGTGGCAGGAGGGTGAGCGTGGCACCGGCGAGCACGGACAGGTTGAGCGCGCAGGTCATGCCGAACACGTGGAAGAGCGGCAGGCAGCCCATGACCACCTCGCCCGGCTCCACCTGGATGAGGGTCTCGTGGGTGGTGCGCACGTTGGAGAGCAGGTTGGCGTGGGTGAGCTCGGCGCCCTTCGGCCGGCCCGTGGTGCCGGAGGTGTAGAGGATCACCGCCGGGTCCTGCGGGTCCTTCTCGACGACCTCGGTGACCGGGTCGCCGAGGAACGGCGCCAGGCCCGATGCGGGGTCCACGAGGTGCGCGGTCACGCCGTGGCGGGCGGCCACGCCGGCGACGTCGCCGCCGAGGGCAGCCCCGGCATCACCGCCGAGGGCCACCACGTGCGTGGCGCCGGAGTCCTTCAGGTAGTGGGAGATCTCGCGGTCCTGCAGCAGGGGATTCATGGGGACCACGACGGCGCCCAGCGAGAGCGCGGCGTAGTAGAAGGGCACGAACGGCACGACGTTGGGGAGCATGAGGCACAGCCGGTCGCCGGGGCCGAGGCCCTGGGCGCGGAGGTACCCGGCGACGGCGGCGGTGGCGCCGTGGAGCTGCGCATAGGTGAGACGCGTGTCGTCCTGGATGAGGGCGGTGCCGTCGGGGTGCCGCGCGGCTGTCTGGGTCAGGAGGCTGGCGATGTTCATGGGGGGCAGTGGACCACCTCGGGGGCTGCGGGCGCGAGGGGGTGGGGTTCGGCGGCCGGCCCGGCTGGCCGGCTGTGGACGGGACGGGATGGGCGCTGCTCGTCCACATGTCCGATGAAGGGGTTGCTTTGAGTAGGTTGTGTGTACTATTCTGGGGGTAGTTGATCGGACGGGGGTCCGGTCACGGGGCACGTCGGAAGGGGGGCGTGGTGGGCGACAGGTTCGAGTACGTGGGATCCGGGGCGGGGTGCGCCCCGGCGGTGGGTGTT
>NZ_JBHLVH010000025.1:0-4867 GCF_042433515.1 Kytococcus schroeteri
CCGGGTCCACTCCGCGATCGGAGCCCCGCCAGTCAGCCGCCTCAACAACCTGGCTGGACATCACACCTAGGCCACTCTGCGCAAATCCCTAGAGTCGCCTCGAGTCGCGCATAGGCTCCTCGCGTGGACCCGATCACCAACCCTTACGCCCCCGGCGCCGGCCAGCGCCCGCCGGAGCTCGCCGGCCGCGACGAGTACCTCCGACAGTTCGACGTGGTGCTCGAGCGCATCCGCCGTGGCCGCCCGGACCGCTCGGTGCTGCTCACCGGTCTGCGCGGCGTGGGCAAGACGGTGCTGCTCAACGCCCTGCGCGGCCAGGCGGTGCGCGCCAACTGGGGCACCGGCAAGCTCGAGGCCCGCCCCGACCAGTCGCTGCGCCGCCCGCTGGCCAGCGCCCTGCACACCGCCGTCCGCGAGCTGGGCCACCCGCAGCAGGAGGACGTCGACCACGTGCTCGGCGTCATCAAGGCCTTCGCCCAGCGCGACGCCCCCGCCAACGCCAAGCTGCGTGACCGCTGGAACCCCGGCATCGACGCCCCGGCGGTCAGTGGCCGCGCCGACTCCGGCGACATCGAGATCGACCTCGTGGAGTTGCTCACCGACGTCGGCGGGCTGGCCGCGGACGTGGGCAAGGGCGTGGGCATCTTCATCGACGAGATGCAGGACCTGGGCCCCGATGACGTGTCGGCCGTTTGCGCCGCGTTCCACGAGATCGGCCAGCAGGCCCTGCCCGTGCTGGTGGTGGGCGCCGGCCTGCCGCACCTGCCGGCGGTGCTCAGCGCCAGCAAGTCCTACTCCGAGCGGCTCTTCCGCTACCACCGCATCGACCGGCTGGACCGGGGTGAGGCCGCCCGCGCCCTGCAGGCGCCCGCCGCCGACGAGGGCGCCGAGTGGGAGGACGAGGCGCTCGCGGCCATGTACGCGGCCACCGGCGGGTACCCGTACTTCATCCAGGCCTACGGCAAGGAGGTGTGGGACATGGCGCCGGAGTCGCCCATCACCGCCGAGGACGTGCGCGTGGCCGCGCCGATGGCCGAGTCCGAACTGGCCGTGGGCTTCTTCGGCTCGCGCTACGAGCGCGCCACCCCGGGCGAGCGCGAGTACCTGCGCGCCATGGCCGAGGCGGCGGTGACGGTGGCCGAGCAGGAGGTCGCCGCGCAGGCCGATGCGGCCGAGTCGCCGGACCCGTTGACCCGCGCCGAGGAGGTGGAGGCCGTGCCGACCTCCGTGGTGGCCGAGGTGCTGGGCCGCAAGCCGCAGTCGCTCAGCCCGGCGCGGGACGCACTCATGAAGAAGGGGCTCATCTACGCCCCGGAGCGCGGAAAGATCGCGTTCACCGTGCCGCACTTCGGGCGCTACCTGCGCAACAGCCAGTGAGGGGCGACGGCCAGGGCCCCTTGGCCTGCCGGTCCGCTGCGTTCCTCGGAGCGACGCCCGGGGGACGATCCAGCCGCGGGTGGGGATCGGTGAGGCTGTGAAAAGCGAACTCTCGCAGCTTAGTGCGCCTGTTACGCTTCGAGCGAGTCCTCAACCGGGGGGGGATCATCTGTTGTGGAGGAAGTTATGACACACACTGTGCTCAAGAAGCTGCTTGCGCCTGCGGCAGCCTTTGCGATGCTCGGATCCCCGTTGATGACGGCCGCGCCTGCTGCCCATGCCACGCCCACGAACTGCACGTACTCGATCGACCGTCGCGACGTGACCGGTACCTGCAAGAGCTGTCGTGGTGAGTTCCGCATCCATCTCGACTGTGCCTATGCGCCAGACCGCTTCTCCACCTGGGGCCGCCCGGGTCAGCAGCGAACCATCAAGTGTTTGGTGGGCCAGCCCCGGAACGTGATGTTCGAGGTGCGGAACTAACGTCCGGTGGCCGCTCGGGCGGGTGTGGCGACGGGGCGCCACGCCCGCCCGGTTTGATGCCGGGACTCGCGGGAGTGGTGAGAATGACTGAGCTGGTGGTGGATCGGGCCACGATCCGGTACGGCACACGGACCGCCGTCGAGGGAGTCTCCTGGCGGCGTGGCCACGGCCTGCACGGGCTGCTCGGCGCGAACGGCGCCGGCAAGTCGCCCCTGCTGCGGGCCGTCGTGGCCCTGCAGCCCCTCGACGGGGGCAGCGTCACGCTGGACGGCGCCCCGGTGCGTCAGGTGCGGGAACGGGTGGGCTTCCTGCCGCAGGACAACCTCCGCCGATCGCGGTTCACGGTGTGGGAGCACCTGGCCTACATGTGCTGGCTCAAGCGGTTGGACGACCGGGCCGCGGCGTCGGAGGTGGACCGCCTCCTGGGGCTCGTCGGCCTCGAGGAGCGTGCCGATGACCGGATCCGGGCGCTGTCGGGTGGGATGCGTCGACGGGTCGGGATCGCCTCCGCGCTGGTCGCCGATCCCGAGGTCATCGTGCTCGACGAGCCGACGGCCGGCCTCGACATGGGGCAGCGGGACTCGCTCAACGACCTGCTGCACCGGGTGTCGCAGGAGGCGATCGTCGTCATCTCCACGCACATCGTCGAGGACGTCCTCGACCACGCGGACACCGTCACGGTCATGGACCAGGGATCGTTCGTCTTCGACGGGACCTTCGAGGAGTTCAGCCCCACCCGGGAGCTCTCGACCGTGCGCGCCAGCTACCTGGAGCTGGTGGCGCAGTGAGGGGGTGGCTGCTCTGGGCCAGGCACCAGGAGCTGCCGCGCTGTGCCCTCGCCGCCGTCATCGCCACCGGTGTGATGGCGGTGCTGGTCACCGCGGCCAGTCTGGGCGGTTCGATCGAGGTGGGCCCGCTGTGGATCTCCACCGCCATGTCGCTGCCGCTGCTCTTCGCCTTCGTGAACGAGCACGATCTCGAGCGCATCGCGCCGCGATCCCTGCTCGCTCGTCGTGGTGTGCTGGTGGCGCTCACGACGGCGCTGGCCGGCGTTCTGGCGATTCTCGTCTTCCCGGGTGACGCCCAGGCCCTCGCCGCGTGGCGCAACGCCGCGGCCCTCATGGGGCTGGGGTTGGTGAGCCTGACCGTGGTGCCGCGTCCTGCCGTCTGGGTGCTCCCCGTCGTCGCGGCACTCGGGTCGATGTCGGTCGGCTGGCCGGTGGAGCCCACCCTCCCCGACGGGGTACTCGGCGCGCTGCGAGCACCTGCCACGCTGCGCTTCGAGGCCACCGGTGAACCCAACCTGAGCCTGCTCACCTGCGTGATCGTGTGGGCTGTGGGCGTGGGCTCGTACCTGTCGGGTCTGACCTTCCGGCGCCAGGGGGCGAGGCGGATGCCCCGTGGCTCGCGCGCAGGATTCGCAGGGCGTCGCACCCGGCCGGGGCTGGGGGCAGCGGCGCTGACCGGCCCGCTGATGGGAGTCGTGGCACTGTCCGTCCTCTGGACGCAGCTGGCGAGCCTGCCGTACTGGGGAGGGAGCCCCCGGCTGCTGCTGGCCAGGGACCTGCCGGCGGCGCACTTCATCCTCATGGGGGCTGCCGCGGTGGCCGGTCTCGTCACCGGCCAGGCCCGGTGGCGCGCGGGCGTGGTGCAGTGGGAGGAGCTCTCCACCCGCAGCCGCTCCGAGCTCATCGGCCGTGCTGCCGGCCGGGCCGCGCGCATCGCCGCCATCGGCCTGCTCGTCCCCATCGCCGTGCTGGCCCTCGTGGCGACCGGTGACCTCTCCCGGCACGTCCCCGCGGAGGTGGCTCTGCGGGAGTTCGCTGCGGGCTGGCCCGTGGCGTGTGTCGTCGTGCTGGAGGGGGTGGTCCTCGCCGCGGTGGGGGCGGTCATCGGGTGGTTCTCCGGGAGGGTGTGGCTGGCTCCGCTCTGGTTGGTCGCGGTGCTCGCCGTCGTGATCGCGACGCCGAGGCCCCCGTCCCAGGACGTGGACGCGCGGTGGGAGCAGGCCTACGGGGTCGAGAGCTGCGCACGCAGCGCGAAGGTCGACCTCCGGGTGTGCGCTCCGGCCCCCGATGCCGGCTACGTGCCGGCAGCGCTGCGAACGGTGGAGGGCCTCTACACGTCGTCGCCCCATCCCGAGGCGCTGCCCCGCACCGTCCATCTCGTGACAACAGGTGTCATCTCGAGCACCGTGGGCGACGACGGCGCGGACGTGCACCCCAGCATCGGGCAGTCCCGCACGCGCGGGCTCACGCCGCCGGGCGTCCTCCAGGGGCCGTCCGCGGACTCGCTGGCCTACACGACCACCGCCTGGTGCCGGGGCGCCGACCTGGAGGACGTGCAGCAGCTGCTCGGTCTCGGGGAGGGCGCCAGTGGCACGATGCCGGCGACCCTCGCCGCTCTCCGAGACTGCCGGGATCGCACCTGACACTCCACCCTCGTCCTGACGCACCTCGCTCCCGACGACACCGGCCTCGGCACGGGCCTGCTGGTCTTCGCCCTGGCCGCGGTGGTCACCCTGGTGTGGTCCTTCCTCGATACCCGCCGTGGCCGGGGCGTCCTCGGCGTCGTGTTCGCGTGGCTGGTGGTGGGTCTGCTGCTGGGCGTGGTCGGTGCCTTCAACGCGCAGGGCTTCGCCTGGCCGCCGGACCGGTCGGTGCTCACCTCGGACCTGCGGGGCCTTCCCCCGTTCATGGCGATGTTGGTGGGCGTGCCCGCCGTCGTCGGTGCGGCGCTGGGGGCCCTCACTGGCCGCCTCACGAGTTCTGCAGGAACGTCCCGCATGCGTCGGTGAGCGCCACGTGACTGCCTCTCGGGCGGGGGTGTGAAGGAGGGGGGAGCAGTCCCGGACTCAGGCGAAGAGTATGCGGGACAACGTGTTTCATTTCAGCAGAGATGTGTGACCCGGGACACGGTTGCAAGCCTGAGGAAATACGGCTCTTCGGAGTTGAGCGTGGGTGCTTGGGGGTAGGGGTCGAGGTCCCGGGCATGATCTGAGGACTTC
>NZ_JBHLVH010000026.1:0-723 GCF_042433515.1 Kytococcus schroeteri
CCGCGACCAGGCCCTGGCCGACGCCCTGGGCAACAGTGCCCCCACCCCCACGCCCGGGGCCGGGGCCGGGGCCGGGGCCGGGCGTGGGGAGGACGGTGACCGGGCCGGCAGACACGGTGTGGCCACCGGCGGGACGGACACGGCGCCGGTTCCGCGGTTCCCGGTGCTGGCCGGCGCGTGCGACACCGGACGGGTCGGTGAGCGGCAGGCCGCGATCGTCATCGAGCAGCTCCAGGCCCTCCCGGGAGACCTCACCGGCACCCAACGGGCCCGGGCCGAGGAGGTCCTCACCGACTGGGCCGCGGTGATGTCACCCTCCCGGTTGCGGCGCCGCGCACCCCGGGTGCTCGACGAGCTCGGCATCACCCCGGCGGTGGCCGACGCGTACGAGGACGACCAGGTCGCCGCCGGTGAACGGGCCGCGTGGGAGAACACACGGTTGTGGATGGTCGACAACCACGACGGCACCTGGAGCGGCCGGTTCACCCTGCCCGAGGTCCAGGCCCACATGCTCAAGAAGGCCCTGGACGCCCTGACCAGCCCCACCCGCCGCACCACCCCCGGCGGACTCAGCGCCCCCGCCGGGCGCACCACCCCCGGCGGACTCAGCGCCCCCGCCGGGCGCACCACTCCCGGCGGGCGTGGCGACGGCCCGCACGGCGCGACGCACAGGACGAACCCGGCGAACGCGGCGACCGGGCAGGGCGTGAACGGTGGAGCAGA
>NZ_JBHLVH010000027.1:0-9976 GCF_042433515.1 Kytococcus schroeteri
ACTCTCGCAACAGGAGGCCTTCACCTGTCAGCGAGTCACGCAACAACGTCCCTGGACATCACATCTAGGCGTCGCCCCGGTGCGCCGACAGTCCACCGGCCGCCGCGGTGCGGTGACCGGCCGGCGAGGACCTGCGGCCTAGGGTGGCCGCCATGAGCCAGCCCCCGCAGGCGCTGCCGGAGAAGGCCGCCCAGACCACGCCCGACCAGCCGTGGCCGCTGCGCACCCTGTCGCGCAAGGTCGACGAGTACGTCGACCGGATGTCGCCACTGTGGGTCGAGGGTCAGCTCGTGGAGCTGTCTCGCCGGCAGGGCGCCAAGCTGGTGTGGATGACCCTGCGCGACGTGGACGCAGACCTCTCGATGCGTGTCATGGCCCCCGTGGGCGTGGTCGATGCGGTGCAACCGGCGCTGCAGCAGGGGGCTCGCGTGGTCATGCACGCCAAGCCGCGCTTCTACCCCAAGAACGGCTCGCTCAGCCTGTTCTGCAAGAGCATCCGCCACGTGGGCGTGGGCGAGCTGCTGGCACGGGTGGAGCGGCTGAAGCAACAGCTCACCGCCGAGGGCGTCTTCGATGCCGGCCGCAAGCGCCCGCTGCCCTTCCTCCCCCGCCGCGTCGGCCTGGTGTGCGGGCGCAACTCCGCCGCGGAGAAGGACGTGGTGGAGAACGCGCGGCGCCGCTGGCCCACCGTGCAGTTCGTCATCCAGAACGTGCCGGTGCAGGGGCCGCAGGCGGTCACGGCCGTCATCGCCGCCCTGGAGGAGCTGCAGCGCACGCCGCAGGTGGACGTCGTCGTCATCGCCCGCGGTGGTGGCTCGTTCGAGGACCTGCTGCCGTTCAGCAACGAGGCCATGGTGCGTGCGGTGGCCGCCTGCCCCGTGCCCACGGTGAGCGCCATCGGGCACGACGTGGACAACCCCCTGCTCGACCTCGTGGCCGACGTGCGCGCCTCCACCCCCACCGACGCCGCCAAGCTGGTGGTGCCCGACGCGGCGCACGAGCGCCAGGGCGTCACCCAGGGACGCGAGCGCCTGCGCCGCGCGCTGACCGGCCGGTTGCAGCGGGAACGGCACGGCCTGGAGGCCACGCGCGCCCGCCCGGTGCTGGCCGACCCCATCACCATGGTGAGCCGCCCGCGCGCCGAGCTCGAGGCCGTCGGCGAGCGGGGACGGGCCGCGGTGCGCCGGCGGCTGGCCTCGGAGGAGCAGCGCATCACCTCCACCCGCGGCCACCTCCGGGCGCTGAGCCCACTGGGCACCCTCGAGCGCGGCTACTCGGTGCTGCGCACGCAGGACGGCCGTGTGGTCACCTCGCGCGAGGAGGTGGAGGCCGACCAGCTGCTGCGCGTCACCGTGGCCGACGGCGACTTCGCCGCCCGGGTGGTCGGTGGATGACACCACCGGACGACACCCGCCCCACACCCCGTCCCGGGGCCACGCCCCTGTACGACCCGACGACCACGCACCCCACCCCGCCAGGAGGCACCCGATGAGCCCGACCGAGACCCCCGAGACCGACGGCACCCCCACCGAGGACGCACGCCCCGAGGTGTCCTCCCTCACCTACGAGCAGGCCCGCGAGGAGCTCGTGGGCATCGTGGCCACCCTCGAGCGCGGCGAGCGCCCGCTGGAGGAGGCCATGGAGCTGTGGGAGCGCGGCGAGGCACTGGCCGACCACTGCGCCTCGTGGCTCGACGCTGCCCAGCAGCGCATCACGGACCGGGTCGAGGCCCGGGAGGCCGCGCAGGCCGAGGACACCGGGGAGGCCCCGGCCGCAGGTGGCGCCGGTCAGTCGGAGGCCGACGCCGAGGACTGAGCCCGCGGGGCGCCGTCGAAGCGCAGCGCCTCCACGAGGGCCCGCAACTCGTCCTCCGAGGCGTCGCCGCTGACCACCACGGCCGAGTCGTCCGGGGCGTCCAGCAGCACGGCACCACGCCGCTCGGGGTCCGGGCGCAGCGTGGTACGCCAGGTGCGGCCGTCGGCCTCGATCTCCCCCTGGTACTCGCCGGTGCCGGTCTTGCCCTCGGCCCACGGCACCAGGCCGGCGCGCTCCCCCTCAGGGCCGAGCAGGCGCTGGTCGAGGCTCAGGTGACGCCCCTGCGGGGTGCCGAAGGTCACGTGCCAGGTCTTGTCGGTGCCGTCTGTGCGCAGCTGGGCGTGCGTGGCGCGCCACTCCCCGGACAGCCCCACGGCCTCCACGATGTCGCGGCCGGTCTCGCGCTCTGTGGTGGCGGTCTGCTGCCGCACGTCCACGGTCCGCTCGGGCACCCGGTCGGGCATGGCCACCATCGCCCACCAGACGAGCACGATGGCCACCACGATGAGCGAGGACCACAGCATGCTGCGCCAGGACCCCATCCCACGACGACGAGGAGGGGGCGAGGGCTGCACGGCGGGGTCGGTCATGCCGCGCATTCTCCCACCGCTGACGCGTTAGGCTCACGGGGCCCCGGGTCACCGCCGACGCGTGGGTGACGACGTCCCAGGAGAGTTCATGACCACCACGTCCACGTCCCCGCTGCGCGCCGACCGCAACCTGGCCATGGAGCTGGTCCGCGTCACCGAGGCGGCCTCCATCGCCGGCGCCCGCTGGGTGGGCCGCGGCGAGAAGAACACCGCCGACGGCGCCGCCGTGGCCGCCATGCGCGAGATGATCGCGACCGTCTCGATGAATGGCGTGGTCGTCATCGGCGAGGGCGAGAAGGACAACGCCCCCATGCTCTACAACGGCGAGCGCGTGGGCGACGGCTCCGGCGCCGAGGTGGACGTGGCCGTGGACCCCATCGACGGCACCACGCTGACCGCCAAGGGCATGCCCAACGCGGTGTCCGTGCTGGCCGTGGCCGAGCGCGGCGCGATGTACGACCCGAGCGCCGTGTTCTACATGGAGAAGATCGCCGTCGGCCCGCAGGCCAAGGGGTCCATCGACATCACCGCCTCCACCGGCGACAACGTGCGCGCCGTGGCCAGGGCCCTGGGAAAGCAGGTCGAGGACGTCACCGTGGTGGTGCTCGACCGCCCCCGCCACGACCAGCTCGTGGCCGAGATCCGCGAGGCCGGTGCCCGCATCCGCTTCATCTCCGACGGCGACGTGGCCGGCGCCATCATGGCCGCCCGCCCCGAGTCCGGCATCGACCTGCTCATGGGCATTGGCGGCACCCCGGAGGGCATCATCGCCGCGTGCGCCATGAAGTGCATGGGTGGCGAGATCCAGGGCCGCCTGTGGCCGCAGGACGACGCCGAGCGCCAGAAGGCCCTCGACGCCGGCCTCGACCTGGACGCCGTGCTCACCACCGAGCAGCTGGTCACCGGGGACTGCTACTTCGTCGCCACCGGCATCACCGACGGCGAGCTGCTGGACGGCGTCCGCTTCGGCACCGACGGCGCCCGCACCCACTCCCTGGTGATGCGCTCGGCCTCCGGCACCCTGCGCGAGGTCGTGGGCGACCACCGCCTGCAGAAGGTCGCCGAGGTCCTCTGACGCAGGCCCCGGGGCCCGACGCCGGGCCCCGAGCGCGACTCCTCCCAGCATCGCGTGGTGGGATGACCCCCATGCGCATCGACGACCCGACTCCCGCCCAGGCGTGGAAGATCATGCTCGAGGGCAACGCCCGCTTCGTGGCCGACTCGCCCCTGCACCCCAACCAGGACGCCGCGCGGCGCGCCACGCAGAGCCACGGGCAGGCCCCCTTCGCCACCGTCTTCGGCTGCGCGGACTCCCGGGTGGCCGCGGAGATGATCTTCGACCGCGGCATCGGCGACCTCTTCGTCACGCGCACCGCGGGCCAGATCCTCGACTCCTCGGTGCTGGGCACCCTCGAGTTCGGCAGCCACGTGCTGGACATCCCCCTCATCGTGGTGCTCGGGCACGACTCGTGCGGCGCGGTGAAGGCCGCCATGACCGCGCACGCCAGCGGCGACATGCCCCCCGGCCACCTCTCCGACGTGGTGCAGAAGGTGACCCCGAGCGTGCTGACGGCCCACCGCCAGCAGGTCACCGACGCGCGCGGGATCATGGAGCAGCACGTGGCCGCCACGGTGGACCTGCTGCCCGAGCGTTCCCGCCTCATCGGCGAGCGCCTGGAGTCCGGCACCCTAGGCATCGTCGGGGCGGCCTACGACCTGGCCAACGGCACGGTCCGCGTGGTGGCCCAGCACGGTCTCTGAGAAGGGACCGTGGAACGAGTGAGCCCCCTCCACCCACTGGGTGGAGGGGGCTCACTCGTGCGGGATCTGACTCAGAAGCCCTTGCCGTTGTTGTCGTACACCGCGAGGTTGTTGTCGGTTTTCGGGCCCACCACGCCACCGAGGGACTCCACACGGATGGAGACGCTGTCACGCTCGGCGGGAGCGAACCAGTGGGCGTCGGGCCAGATGAAGTCGGCGTTCGCCCACGCGGCCATCGGACGGGTCAGGGTGATGCGGTAGACACCACACCCGCAGAACACGTACTCGCCCCCGAAGGGGTCGAATATGATCCGAGACACGCGCCATGGTGGTGAAATCCCTTGCGCGCGTGAGTGACACGTCACGACGGGTGGCGCGGTGGATGCAGGGGCGCACCGGTCGCGACGGGGACCGGTGCACCCCTGTCGACGACCCGGATCAGAGGGCGAGCGCGCTGCGCACCACGTCCGCGAGCTGCTCGGCCCTGGCCGCAGCGAGGTCCTGCGTGGGTGCCTCCACCATCACCCGGACCACGGGCTCGGTGCCGGACTTTCGCAGCAGCACACGCCCGCCGGCGCCCAGCTCGGCCTCCACCTCGGCCACGGCGGCAGCGACCGTGGGGTCACCCTCGAGGCGCTCCTTGTCCACGCCCTGCACGTTGATGAGCGTCTGCGGCAGCAGCTGCATGCACGCGGCCAGCTCGGCCAGCGGCGTGCGCGTCTCGGCCACCCGCGCCGCCAGCATGAGCCCGGTCAGCACACCGTCACCCGTGGTGCCGTGGTCGAGCAGGATCACGTGGCCGGACTGCTCACCGCCCAGGGTGTGCCCACCGGCACGCATGTCCTCCAGCACGTAGCGGTCCCCCACCTTGGAGCGCACCACCTGGATGCCGGCGGCCTCCATGGCCTGCACCAGCCCCTGGTTGCTCATGACGGTGGCCACGAGGGTGTCGTTGGCCAGCGCACCGCGGTCCTTCAGGGACAGCGCCAGCAGCGCCATCACCTGGTCGCCGGTCACCTCGTTGCCCTCGGCGTCCACGGCCAGGCAGCGGTCGGCGTCCCCGTCGAAGGCCACACCGAAGTCGGCGCCGTAGGCGGGCACGGCGGCCTGCAGCGGGCCCAGGTGGGTGGACCCGCAGCCGTCGTTGATGTTCAGGCCGTCCGGGGCGTTGCCGATGACGGTCACCTTGGCCCCGGCCTCACGGAAGGCGCGGGGGCCGACCTCGCTGGCCGCACCGTTGGCTGCGTCGATCACCACGTGCAGGCCGTCGAGGCGGTTGGGCAGGGCTGCCAGCAGGTGCTCCACGTAGGCGTCGGCGCCGCGCTCGTAGGGCAGCACGCGCCCCACGCGGGCCCCGGTGGGGCGGTCCCACTGCTCGCCCATGCCCGCCTCGATGCGGTCCTCCATCTCGTCGGGGAGCTTGTAGCCGCCCTCGGCGAAGAACTTGATGCCGTTGTCCGGCATCGGGTTGTGGGAGGCCGACAGCATGGCCCCCAGGGAGGCGTGCGTGGTCTTGGTGAGGAAGGCGATGGCCGGGGTGGGCAGCACGCCGGCGTCGTACACGTCCAGGCCCGCCGAGGCGAGGCCGGCGACCGTGGCCGCGCTCAGGAACTCGCCGCTGGCACGCGGGTCGCGCCCCACGATGGCGTGGGCGCGCACCGAGTGCTCGGGGTCCTCCGCGGCGCTGGCGGCAGGCACCGAGGGGCCGGAGGCATCCGCCGAGGAGAGGACCTCCCGGGCCGCGGAGAGGGACAGGCCGAGGGCGAGCTCGGGCGTGATGTCGGCGTTCGCCAGTCCGCGAGCGCCGTCGGTTCCGAAGAGTCGAGGCATGTCCGGCACTGTACCGACGCGAGCAGGCAGTTCACGGTCCACCAGCCCGTGGCGGGCTTCACAGGCAGGGGGTACGCAGGCACGACGAAGGGCCCCCACCGCAGCGGAGGCCCTTCGAGGTGGTGCCGGGTGGTCAGCGCTTGCTGAACTGCGAGGCCTTGCGGGCCTTCTTGAGACCGGCCTTCTTGCGCTCGGTCGCACGCGGGTCACGCGTGAGGAAGCCGGCCTTCTTGAGGGCCGGGCGGTTGAGCTCGGTGTCGATCTCGTTCAGCGCGCGGGCCACACCCAGACGGACGGCGCCGGCCTGGCCGGACTTGCCGCCGCCGTGGACGCGCACCATCACGTCGAACTGACCGGCGAGCTCCAGCAGGGTCAGCGGGTCGTTGACCTCCTGCTGGTGCAGCTTGTTGGGGAAGTACTCCTCCAGGGAGGAGCCGTTCACGGTCCACTGGCCGGAGCCCGGAACGAGGCGCACGCGGGCCACGGCCTGCTTGCGTCGGCCCAGGCCGGCGCCGGGGCCGGAGGCCATCGGACGGCGCTCGGCACCCTCCTCGGTGGCCACCGGGGCGGACTCGGAGGTGTAGGACGCCATCGGGGCCTCGTCGGCCTCGACGGCGGTGTTCTCGGTGGTGTTCTCAGCCACGGGTTTCTCCTTGGTCGCTTCTCTGCGCAGGGCCCGTGGCCTTACTGCGCCACCTGGGTGATCTCGAACGGCTGGGGCTGCTGCGCGGCGTGCGGGTGCTCGGCGCCGGCGTAGACCTTCAGCTTGCTGATCTGGGCGCGGCCCAGACGGTTCTTGGGCAGCATGCCGGCGATGGCCTTCTCGACCGCACGGGTCGGGTGCTTCTCGAGCATCTCGGCGTAGGTCTCGGAGCGGAGGCCGCCCGGGAAGCCGGAGTGGCGGTAGGCACGCTTCTGGGCCAGCTTGGCGCCCGTCAGGGCCACCTTCTCGGCGTTGATGATGATGACGAAGTCACCGGTGTCGACGTGGGGGGCGAAGTTCGCCTTGTGCTTGCCGCGCAGCAGGGCTGCGGCGTGGCTCGCCAGGCGACCGAGCACCACGTCGGTGGCGTCGATGACCAGCCACTTGCGGTCAGCCAGGATCTCCGGCTGCTTCGGGGTGTGGGTACGCATGAATCGCACTTTCTTCACGAGGGTTCTGGCGGTGGGTGGTCACGGCGCGATGCCGGTCCATCCGTCTGTGCGGGCAGCCGCCCGGTCGGGGTGACCGACCTCCCGGCTGCGAACCGACCCACAAGTTTACGGGGCGCACACCACGCAGCCAAACGCGCACACTCGGCCAGGATTCCGCACCCCGCAGCGGAATTCTGCAGCCACACCCATCGACAGGCGCCCAGTGCAGAGACTTTGTGCAGAGGTATTCTGCACCCATGGCCGTCGACCGCTCTGCCCTCGCCCACCCGGTGCGCAGCCGCATCGTGGCCCACCTGCGCACCCACGGCCCCGGAACCTCCGCAGACCTCGCCCGCGCCCTGGACACGAGCACCGGGGTGACCAGCTACCACCTGCGCCTGCTGGCCGAGGCAGGGCTCGTGCAGGACGAGCCCGGATCCGGCCGCCGGCGCACGTGGCGCCTGACGCCCCCCTCCGCCGACGGGACCACCCCCGCACAGGCCCCCGAGGACGACGACGCACAGGCCCTGGACACCTGGCTCGAGCACGACCTGGTCGACCTCTTCGCCACCCGTGCGCACGCACACGTCGAGGCCCGCGCCGCCGGTACCGACGGGCGCCCCGGGCCCCACGACGCCTGGAGCCACCTGCAGGACGACGCCGTGCTAGTGAGCGCCGACCAGGCAGTCGCCCTGCGCGCCGAGCTGGACGCCGTGCTGCAGCGCTACCGCCGCCTCGGCCAGGGGACCCCCGGCGCCCGCCGGGTGGTGGCCTGGACCGCCCTGCTGCCGGTGGACTGAACTCGACACGGAACGCGGGTGGGGCCCCGTCGCCGAAGCGACGGGACCCCACCTGCCGGAGCGTCGGGAGAACGCCTCAGGCAGCCACGAAGGTCGGGTTGCCCATCGACACCACGGCACCGTTGGTGTAGCCGTCGGTCTGCGTGTACTGCATGGTGACCATGCACGTGTGCAGCGAGCCGTCGGGGGCGGTGTAGGAGAGCTCCATCGGGATGTTGACGACGGCACCCACCCACAGGTCGGGCTTGATGGTGCCCACGGAGCCCTTGCCCCAGTTGATCGTGAAGCTGGAGTCCCAGCCGGTCTGCGCGATGCCGGACAGGACGTTGCCCAGCGTCACGGAGCCGGACACGGTACGACCGTCGGACAGCGTCGCCGTCGGGGCCGGGATGTAGGCCTCGCCTGCGGTGTTGTGCAGCTTGAAGGTGACCGAGCCCCGGTAGTTGCAGGTGGAACGCAGGCCGATGTTGTGCGAGTTGGAGATCGGGATGACCGCACCACCGGTGGTGCCGTAGGTCCGGGCACCCACGATCTCCCAGGAGGCGGCGGTACCGGAGCAGTCACCGGCGTTGAGCTGCTCGTCGGTCATGGTGCAGGTCTGCGAGGCGGCGACGGCCGGCGCGGAGGCGGCGACGGCGACGGCCGGGACGGACCAGGCAGCACCCTTGGCGAGGGAGCGGCGGGAGACGGTCATGGACTCTTCCTTTCGTGCGCGGTCCCCTCGGCGGCGCCGAGGGGACCGGAGGTCTGTGGCACTGCCGAACGTAACTTTTCACAGCACGGGAAATAGCGATCCGACAGGGACTTCCGCATCATTACGTCGGGCATGTGATGCAACTTCCTTTTGAATGCTCGGTGCGCCATGTTTCACGAAGTAGCGAAACTGTTCATTACTCCAACCTGCCACAGGGAGAGGACTATTCATCGGGCATACCTGTGTCGCTCCGGGTCGGCGCCACCGAGCCACCGACCCCTCGCGACGATGCGGACCATCTGCACGCGAGCTTGCACCAGCAAGGATCCCCGAAATGCGTTTTACTGTCCCCGTGGCAACTGCCACCTCCGAACCTGATCCCAAGGGGAAGTCATGACCAACCAGACCTCCGGCATCTCCCGCCGGTCCATCGCCAAGGGCGCCGCCTGGTCCGTCCCGGCCGTCGCCGTCGCCGCTTCCGCCCCGGCCGTCGCCGCCTCCTGCACCATCCCGGCCGACACCATCGCCGGCCAGGTCGACGCCAACTTCACCGCCTACAAGGACACCCTCGCCCAGGTCGTCACGCAGTGCGGCGCCAACCCCAAGTTCGCCATCTGGTACGACGGCGCCGGCGGCTCGAACGGCTTCCTGCAGAACTCGACCATCAACGCCCGCAACATCTCGGGCTGCGCCATCGACACCACCCGGTACCCGCTGAACTTCCGCATCGACGTGAAGAACCTGACGGGCAACATCACCACCGACCGTCGCGGCTTCTCGATGTCCACTGGCTACGGTTCGTTCGAGAACATCGCCCACCCTGGCAAGCCGGTCGCCTCCGTCGGCGCCAACGCCAGGGACTTCACCCAGCCCGACGCCAGCGGTGTCTACTCCATCCTCTTCCGCGCCAACAAGGACCGCGGCGTGGCGACCAACGAGGACATCGACATCAACTTCCAGTGGCTCGACGGCACCACCAAGCCCGACGGCACCGGCACCCAGCCGCGCATCCAGGCCACCTACCAGCTCGTGCCGTTGGGCTTCGCCCCGCCCACGCTGGAGAAGGTCCTGGCCGACCTGGGCATTACCACGGCGGACCCGTGCTACGCCAACTACGTGGCGGCCTACGAGGCCCGCTACCAGCAGTGGATCACCAACGGCGAGGGCTGCCAGGGCGTCAAGTGGAACGTCGCCACCGACGTGACCGCCACCCGCTACGGCCGCGGCGGTTACACCCTCACCCCGATCACCTGCGGCACGAGCATGTTCGCCTACAAGAGCCGCGACTTCACCCCCTCGCACGACGGCATCTACTGATCGCCTGACTCCTCCGCGATGGTCGGAAGGCCCCG
>NZ_JBHLVH010000027.1:10012-21243 GCF_042433515.1 Kytococcus schroeteri
GCGGGGCCTTCCGCTGTCCGGAGGACCGCGTGGCCGCGGCTGCTCAGGGCAGGCCGTCTCCGCCGTCGTCGAGAGTGCGCGTGGCCCGGGCCTCGGCCTGCCGCGCGGCCAGCTCCTCCGGGGCCGGGTAGTCCACCCGCTCCAACGTGAGGCCGTGGGCGGGCATCACCTGCACCGCCCCGATGCGCTGCCGCCCGGCCAGGACCTCCGCCGGCCACTCCACCGGCCGGCGCCCCTCCCCCACGGGCACCACGCCCCCCACGAGCGCGCGCACCATCGAGTGGCAGAACGCGTCAGCCACCACCACGCCCTCGATGACGCCGTCCCCACGCCGCGCCCAGGTGAACCGCTCCAGCGTGCGCACCGTCGTGGCGCCCTCGCGCGGCTTGCAGTAGGCCGCGAAGTCCCGGAGCCCCACCAGACGCCCAGCCGCCGCGTCCATGGCATCCACGTCGAGCGGGCGCCGGTGGCGCACCACCATCCCCCGGAGCCGTGGGTCCACGTCCGCCACCCGGTCCCACAGCAGATAGCGGTAGTGCCGGCGCAGGGCGGCGAAGCGCGCGTCGAACTCCGGGGGCACCACGGTGGCGCGGTGCACGACGAGGTCGCCGGGGAGCACACCGGCGAGCCGGGTGACCAGCGCGGCGGCGGGGTCCCGGCCGGAGCGCCCCGGCACCGCCGCCCAGGCCTCCTCCGGCACGTCCCCGTGGCAGACCGCCCCCGTGGCGTGGACGCCGGAGTCCGTGCGACCGGCGACGGTGAGCGGCAGGGACTCCACGCGCAGGACGGTGCACAAGGCCGTCTCGAGCTGCTCCTGGACCGTGCGCAGCCCCGGCTGCCGCGCCCACCCGTGGAAGTCGGTGCCGTCGTACGCGAGATCGAGCCGGATGCGGGGCATGGGCGGGAGGCTACCCGCCCATGCCACCGTGAGGCACCGAGGCAGTCCGACGCGGGACGCGCCATGTATCGGGTGCGGGGGGGGCGCACTCTGTGGGAGTTCGCACACCCGATGACGGCCGGCACCCGCCTCGCGCCCCCTACGCTCGAGGGATGGACCGGACTCCCCTCGCCCGCCCGCACGTCGACGCCGAGGTCGGCGCCGTGCTCTTCGACCTCGACGGGGTGCTGACCCCCACGGCGGAGGTGCACCGCCGCGCCTGGCACCGCCTGTTCACCGACTACCTGACCGAGCGCACCCGTACCACCGGGGAGCAGCTCGCCCCGTACACCAACACCGACTACTACGAGCACGTCGACGGCAAGCCGCGCCTCGACGGCGTGCGCGACCTGCTCGCCTCGCGGGGCATCGCCCTCCCCGAGGCGGAGGTGGAGGCCCTCGGCGCCCGCAAGAACGAGGCCTTCCTCGCCGAGCTCGAGGCCGGGGTGGAGCCCTACCCGGGCTCGCTGGCCCTCCTCGAGCACCTGGCGACGGTCGGCACCCCGATGGCGGTGGTCTCCTCCTCGGCCAACGCCCCGGCCGTGCTGCGCACCGCGGGGATCGACCACTTCTTCCCCGTCGTCGTGGACGGGGCCGTGGCCCGCGAGGAGGGCCTGCCCGGCAAGCCCGCCCCGTACACCTTCGAGGCCGCCGCCGAGCGCCTCGGGGTGCCGTCCGACCGCGCCGTGGTGGTGGAGGACGCCACGTCCGGTGTGGCTGCCGGTGCCGCCGGGGACTTCGCCGCCGTCGTCGGCGTGGACCGGGGGGCGGGCGCCGAGGCGCTGCGCGCGGCCGGCGCCACCGCCGTCGTCACCGACCTCGAGGAGCTGCTGCCGTGACCGCACCGAACCCCGTGACCACAGCCGCTGACGGCACCCCCCGCACCGACCCGCTGGACCGCACCCGCTTCCCGGTGGACCCGTGGCGCCTCGTGGAGACCCGCCACTCCAGCGACGACCTCGGCCTCACCGAGACGCTCTTCAGCGTGGCCAACGGCTACCTGGGCCTGCGCGGCAACCCCGAGGAGGGCCGCGACGCCCACGTGCACGGCACCTTCGTCAACGGCTTCCACGAGACCTGGCGCATCAAGCACGCCGAGGACGCCTACGGCTTCGCCAAGGTGGGCCAGACCATCGTCACGGCGCCGGACGCCAAGCTCATGAAGCTCTACGTGGACGACGAGCCATTCATCCTGGCCACCGCGGACGTGGAGTCCTACGAGCGCTCGCTGGACCTGCGGGCCGGCGTCCTCACCCGCGACGTCGTGTGGCGCACCACCGCGGGCAAGCGCCTGCGCGTGCGCTCGCAGCGCATGGTCTCGTTCGCCGAGCGCCACCTGGGGCTGCTCTCCCTCGAGGTGGAGATGCTCGACGGGGACGCCGCGGTGACGGTCTCCAGCCAGATCCTCAACCGCCAGGACGGCACCGACGAGTACGCCGTGGACGGCGAGGCGATGGGGGCGGGCTTCGATCCGCGCAAGGCCGGCGCCTTCGGCCACCGGGTGCTGCTCCCCGAGGCGCAGGAGTCCACGGAGCACCGTCTGGCCATGGGCTGGCGCACCGCGCACTCCGGCATGACCCTGGCCGTCGCCGTGGAGCACCACCTGACCACCGAGTGCGAGGTGCGCACCTCGCAGGTGGTCGAGCCCGACCAGGCCAAGCAGGTGTACGCCTTCCGCCTGGCGCAGGGGCAGACGGTGCGACTCGACAAGTGGCTGACCTACCACTCCTCCACCGGGGTCCCCGTGCCCGAGCTGGTGGACCGCTGCCACCGGACGCTCGACCGCCTCGTGCCCGAGGGCGTGGAGGGTGCGCTGACCGCTCAGGAGGGCTGGCTCGCCGACTTCTGGGCCAATGCCGACGTGGAGCTCCCCGGCCAGCCCGAGATGCAGCAGGCGGTGCGCTTCGCCCTGTTCTCCCTGGCGCAGGCCGCCGGACGGGCCGACCGTGAGGGCGTGCCCGCCAAGGGCGTCACCGGCAGCGGCTACGAGGGCCACTACTTCTGGGACACCGAGGCCTACGTGGTGCCCTTCCTCACCTTCACGATGCCCCACCTGGCCCGCAACGCGCTGCAGTTCCGAGCCCGGATGCTGCCCAAGGCCCGGGAGCGTGCGCGGGACCTCGCGCTCACCGGCGCGCTCTTCCCGTGGCGCACGATCAACGGCGAGGAGGCCTCCGCCTTCTACGCCGCGGGCACCGCGCAGTACCACATCGACGCCGACGTGGCCCATGCCGTGGCCACCTACCTCGACGCCACCGGGGACAGGGACTTCGGGCGACGCGGGGGCCTGGAGATCCTCGTGGGCACCGCCCGGATGTGGACGGACCTGGGCTTCTGGCAGCAGGGCCCCGAGCCGCGCTTCCACATCCACAGCGTCACCGGCCCGGACGAGTACACCACCGTGGTGAACAACAACCTGTTCACCAACGTCATGGCCCGCGCCAACTTGGAGCGCGCCGCCCGCGAGGTGACCCAGCTCGCCCAGGACGACCCATCCGCCTACGCCGAGCTCGCGCAGCGCTTCGACCTCCTGGCCGAGGAGCCCGAGACCTGGGCCCGCATCGCCGAGGCCGTGCACATCCCCTTCGACGAGACGCTCGGCATCCACCCCCAGGACGACCACTTCCTGGACCGCGAGGTGTGGGACCTCTCGGCCACTCCCCCCGAGCGGCACCCCCTGCTGCTGCACTACCACCCGCTGGTCATCTACCGCTACCAGGTGCTCAAGCAGGCCGACGTGGTGCTGGCGCTCTTCCTGCAGTCCGACCGTTTCACGCCCGAGCAGAAGCGCCGCGACTTCGAGTACTACGACCCGATCACCACGGGCGACTCCACCCTCTCGGCCGTGGTGCAGTCCATCGTGGCCGCCGAGGTGGGCTACCACCACATGGCGCTGGACTACTTCCGCCGGGCCCTCTACGTGGACCTGGCGGACGCCCACTCCAACACCGTGGACGGCATGCACATCGCCAACTCCGGCGGCGTCTGGAGCGCCGTCGTCTGCGGCTTCGGCGGCATGCGCGCCGTGGGGGGCCGGCTCACCTTCGACCCGCGCCTGCCGGTCGACTGGCCGGAGGTCACCTTCCGCGTGCGCTGGCACGGCACCCGCCTGCGTGTCCGCGTGGCCCAGGAGGCGATGGAGTTCACCCCCGAGCAGGGGCCGGCCACCAGCGGCTCGCCGTGCGTCGTGCACGTGCGCGGCGAGGAGGCCCGCATCGGCCCTGAGGGCGTGACCGTGCCCCTGGACGGCCAGGGACCCCGCATCGACGAGGTGCTGCGCCCCGGACGCCACGAGGGTCTGCTGCGCCGTGACGGCAGCCTCATGACCGTGAGCACCCCCGACGACATGCCGCCCGCCTGAGACCGGGCAGGCACGAGGAAGGCCCCCACCCGTCGGGTGGGGGCCTTCCTCGTGCTCACGGGCGCGGGGCCCGTCAGGGACTGCTCAGGCCTCGTCGGTCGTGGCGTCCTCGGCCTCGGTGCGCGCGGCGTTCTGCGTGGCGCGCTCGGCCTCGGTCACGACCGCCTTGCGGGCCACGGGCTCGCGGACGAGCTCGATGACCGCCATCGGGGCGTTGTCGCCGTTGCGGGGCGCCAGCTTCACGATGCGGGTGTAGCCACCCTCACGGTCGGCCACGTCCGGGGCGATCTCGGTGAACAGCTTGTGCACCACCGACTTGTCGCGGATCACGGTCATGACCTTGCGACGGTTGTGCAGGTCACCCTTCTTGGCGAAGGTGATCATGCGCTCGGCCAGGGGGCGCAGGCGCTTGGCCTTGGCCTCCGTGGTGGTGATGCGGTCGTGCTCGAAGAGCTGGGTGGCCAGACCGGCCAGCAGCAGCCGCTCGTGCGCCGGGCCGCTGCCCAGGCGCGGGCCCTTCTTCGGGGTAGGCATGTGATTTCTCCTGTGCTTTCCAAGTGTCAGCGACGCCCGCTCGGCAGGCGCCGGGTGTCACTGCGGCGGATCAGTACTGCTCGTCCTCGAGGACCTCGTCGCCCGCGGCGGCCTCGCCCTCGTCCTCGTCGCGGTCCAGCACGATGTTGGACGGGTCGAAGTCGGCCGGGGTGTCCTTCAGGGCCAGGCCGAGCTTGTGGAGCTCCACCTGCACCTCGTCGATGGACTTGTTGCCGAAGTTGCGGATGTCCAGCAGGTCCGCCTGGCTACGGGCCACGAGCTCACCCACGGTGTGGATGCCCTCGCGCTTGAGGCAGTTGTAGGAGCGCACGGACAGGTTGAGCTCCTCCACCGGCAGCGCCAGGTCGGCGGCCAGCGAGGCGTCCGTCTGCACGGTGCCCATCTCGATGCCCTCGGCCTCGACGTTGAGGTCGCGCGCCAGACCGAAGAGCTCCACCAGCGTCTTGCCGGCGGACGCCATGGCGTCGGCCGGGGACATGGAGTTCTTGGTCTCGACGTCGACGACCAGCTTGTCGAAGTCGGTGCGCTGCTCGACGCGGGTGGCCTCCACCTTGTAGGTGACGGACAGCACCGGCGAGTAGATGGAGTCGACCGGGATCCGGCCGATCTCCTGCTCGCCGCCCTTGTTCTGCTGCGCCGAGACGTAGCCGCGGCCACGCTCGATGGTGAGCTCGAGGTCGATCGCGCCCTCGTCGTTCAGCGAACCCAGGTACAGGTCGGGGTTGTGCACCTCGACGCCGGCCGGGCAGCTGATGTCGGCCGCGGTCATCTCGCCGGCCCCCTGCTTGCGCAGGTAGGCCACCACGGGCTCGTCGTGCTCCGAGGAGACGACCAGGCCCTTGATGTTGAGGATGAGCTCGGTGACGTCCTCCTTCACACCGGGGACGGTGGAGAACTCGTGCAGCACGCCGTCGATGCGGATGCTGGTCACGGCCGCACCGGGGATGCTCGAGAGCAGGGTGCGACGCAGGGAGTTGCCGAGGGTGTAGCCGAAACCGGGCTCGAGCGGCTCGATGGTGAACCGCGAACGGGCCTCGTCGACCTTCTCCTCGGTGAGGACGGGGCGCTGGGCAATCAGCACGTGCGTTTCCTTTCCGCGCAGCGACCGCTATATGACGCTGCTCGCAGTGGCACCCGACGCGTGCGTCGGGCCAGGGGCTCCGGTGGCATCTGTGGACCACCGGAGCCGGTGCGCCGGACCCGTGGGGGCCGGGCGCGGTGGCGACCGGAGTCGCTGATCAGTTCTTGGAGTAGAGCTCCACGATGAGCTGCTCGTTCAGAACGGTGTCGATCTGCTCACGCATCGGGCGGTCGAAGACCAGGATGCGCAGGGAGCCGGGGACGACCTTCATCCAGGCCGGGACCGGACGCTCGCCGAACACCTCGCGGGCGATCTCGAACGGCTGGGTCTCGGCGGACTTCGGGCGCACGTCGATGATGTCGTACTTGGACACCTGGATCGACGGCACGTCGACGCGCTGGCCGTTCACCAGGAAGTGACCGTGGGTCACCAGCTGGCGGGCGGCGCGGCGGGTCGGCGCGAGGCCGGCGCGGTAGATGACGTTGTCGAGGCGGGACTCGAGGATGGTCAGCAGGTTGTCACCGGTCTTGCCGGGGAGACGGGCCGCCTCGGCGTAGTAGCGACGGAACTGCTTCTCCATGACGCCGTACATGAAGCGGGCCTTCTGCTTCTCCTGCAGCTGGGCCAGGTACTCCTTCTCCTGCGTCCGGCGACGCCCGTGCATGCCGGGCGGGTACGGACGCGCGTCGAAGCTCTTGTCGTCGCCGACGAGGTCGACCTTGAGACGGCGGGACTTCTTGGTGATGGGGCCGGTGTAGCGAGCCATGATTCAGTCCTTTCCTCTCAGAACCGACGACGCTTGGGCGGGCGGACACCGTTGTGCGCGATGGGCGTCACATCGGAGATGGAGCCGACCTCCAGGCCGGTCGCGGTGAGGGAGCGGATGGCGGTCTCGCGACCGGGGCCCGGGCCCTTCACGAAGACGTCGACCTTCTTCATGCCGTGCTCCATGGCACGACGGGCAGCGGCCTCGGCGGCCATCTGCGCGGCGTAGGGGGTCGACTTGCGCGAGCCCTTGAAGCCGACCTGGCCGGCGGAGGCCCACGAGATCACGGCGCCGCTGGGGTCCGTGATCGAGATGATGGTGTTGTTGAACGTCGAGCGGATGTGCGCGTGGCCAGCCGCGACGTTCTTCTTGACACGACGGCGCGTGCGCGAGGCCGCGGCGCGGGTCTTGGGGGGCATGTGTACTCCTACCTAGAGCTGGGGGGTGAGGCCGAGCCGGGGCTCAGGCCTTCTTCTTGCCGGAGACGGTCTTCTTCGGGCCCTTGCGCGTGCGCGCGTTGGTCTTGGTGCGCTGACCACGCACCGGCAGACCACGACGGTGGCGCAGACCCTGGTAGCTGCCGATCTCGACCTTGCGGCGGATGTCGGCGGCCACCTCACGGCGGAGGTCACCCTCGAGCTGGAAGTTGCCCTCGAGGAAGTCACGCAGAGCGACGAGCTGCTCGTCGTTCAGGTCCTTCACCCGGGTGGAGCGGTCGATACCGCAGGCCTCGACGGCCTGCAGGGCGCGGGTGCGACCCACGCCGAAGATGTACGTGAGGCCGATCTCGACGCGCTTGTCGCGCGGGAGGTCGACACCGATGAGACGTGCCATCGTGTTCCTTCTGGTTGTCGTGGAGGTCTGGTGCACCACCAGCCCGGTGTGCCACTGCCTCGGATGATCCAGTGGTCCCGGTCCCCGGCCTCCACGCCGGGGGTGACGTCCCGCAGCTCTGCGGGGGTCGGGTGGTGCGAGTTGCTCAGTGCCTTCGCCCCCGGTGCGGGGGCGTGCGATCCGTGTCGCGTGCGGTGAGGTGCGTCAGCCCTGGCGCTGCTTGTGGCGCAGGTTGTCGCAGATCACCATGACCCGGCCGTTGCGGCGGATCACCTTGCACTTGTCACAGATCTTCTTGACGCTCGGCTGAACCTTCATGTGCCAGTGCCTTCGGATCGTGCGTGCACGCCCACCGGTGGGACCGGCAGGCGTGGACGGTGCGGATGGGGTGAGTGCTGAAGGGCCCGGAGACCCTCAGCGGTGGCGGAAGACGATGCGACCGCGGGACAGGTCGTACGGGCTGAGCTCCACCACCACACGGTCCTCGGGGAGGATCCGGATGTAGTGCTGTCGCATCTTGCCCGAGATGTGGGCGAGGACCACGTGACCGTTCGTCAGCTCCACGCGGAACATCGCGTTCGGCAGAGCCTCGACGATCGTGCCCTCAACCTCGATGACGCCGTCCTTCTTGGCCATGTCCTCCACTACTCACTTGGTCGGCCTCCCCCCTGCTGGGTTCGGCCATAGACGACGGGCTCGTGGACCACTGGACGTGGACGCACGGGTGCCCGGCCGGTCAGCCTAACGCAGAACCCCGCCCGGAGACGAATCCGGGGCGGGGTCGGGCTGCGTGTGGCCGGCGGTCAGTCCCCCAGGGGTGCGTAGCGCGCACCGGCCTCGGCCAGGCCGGCCGCTCCCCCGTCGAGCTCGGTGAGCACCCAGAGCCCGTCGGCCGTCACGGCCACGGTGTTCTCCCAGTGCGCGGCGCGGGAGGCGTCGGTCGTCACCACGGTCCAGTCGTCGGACAGCGTGCGGGTGCGCGCCGATCCGAGCGTCACCATCGGCTCCACGGCCACGGTGAGGCCCTCGGAGACGCGATCGCTCGTGCCGCGGCTGCTGAACATCGGGATCCACGGGTCCATGTGCATCTCCCGCCCGATGCCGTGACCGCCGTAGTCCTCGACGAGCCCGTAGGTGAGTCCGCGCTCCTCCTCGCGCTCCTCGAGCAGGCCCTGGATCGCGTCGCCGATGTCGAACACGCGGCCCCCGGGACGCAGCGCCCCGATGCCGTGCCACATGGCCAGGCGGGTGTCCTCCACGAGGGCGTCGATCGCCGTGTCCGCGGGCGCCCCGGGCACCACCCACGACCGGGCGGCGTCACCGTGCCACCCGTCCAGGATGGCCCCGCAGTCCACGCTCACCAGGTCACCCGCCTCGAGGCGCCGTTCGCCGGGGATGCCGTGCACGACCTCCTCGTTGACACTCACGCACAGCGAGGCGGGGAAGCCCTGGTAGCCCTTGAAGCTGGGCACCGCACCGTCGCCGCGGATCAGGTCCTCGGCGACGGCGTCGAGCTCGGCGGTCGTGCGGCCGGGGGCCAGGGCCTGCCCCACGGCCTCGAGGGTGCGCGCCACCACCAGCCCGGCGCGGCGCATGGCCAGCACCTGCTCGGGCGTCTTGCCGGGCAGCCGCTTCCCCCGTCGGAGCACGTCAGGCCCTGCCGGTGGCCGCGTCGAGCGCCTCGTTGATGCGGGTGGCGACCTCGTCGACCTCGCCGAGACCGTCCACACGGCGCAGCAGGCCACGCTTCTCGTAGGCGTCGCTCAGCGGGGCGGTCTGCTCGGCGTACACGTCCATGCGGTGGCGGACCACCTCCTCGGTGTCGTCCACGCGGCCCTCGATCTCGGCACGCTTGAGCAGGCGCTGGACGACCTCCTCGGTGTCCACCACGAGCTCGAGCACGACGTCCAGCGACTGGCCGGTCGCGGAGAGCATCGTGTCCAGGGCCTCCACCTGGCCGAGGTTGCGGGGGTAGCCGTCCAGGAGGAAGCCCTCCTGCGCATCGGCCTGCGAGAGGCGGTCGGCGACGATGCGGTTGGTCAGCTCGTCGGGGACCAGGCCACCGGAGGCGGTGATCTCCTTGACCTGCTCCCCCAGCGGGGTGCCGGCCTTGATGTTGGCGCGGAAGATGTCGCCGGTGGAGATGGCCGGGATGCCGTAGCGCTCGGCGATGCCGGAGGCCTGGGTGCCCTTGCCGGCCCCGGGGGGGCCGAGGATGATCATGCGGGTCATCGGAGGAATCCTTCGTACTCGTGCTGCTGCAACTTCGACTCGATCTGCTTGACGGTCTGCAGACCCACGCCCACGACGATGAGCAGCGAGGCACCGCCGAACGGGAAGTCACCGATCGACCCGAGGCGGTCGAGGGCGAAGAGCGGGATGAGGGACAGGATGCCCAGGTACAGGGCGCCGGGCACCGTGATGCGGTTGAGCACGTAGCGCAGGTACTGCGCGGTCGGACGGCCCGCCCGGACACCCGGCACGAAGCCGCCGTAGCGCTTCATGGAGTCCGCGACGTCGTCCGGGTCGAACGTGATCGACGTGTAGAAGAAGGTGAAGAAGATGATGAGCGTGACGTAGATGGCCACGTAGATCGGGTCGGTGCTCATCTGCAGGTGGCGCGACACCCACTCCACCCAGGCCGGCGGACGGGTGCCGTCGTTGGGCGTCTGGAACTGGGCCACCATCATCGGCAGCATGAGGATGGAGCTGGCGAAGATGATGGGGATGACGTTCGCCATGTTCATCTTCAGCGGGATGTAGGTGGAGGTGCCCCCGTACATACGGCGACCCACCATCCGCTTGGCGTACTGCACCGGGATGCGGCGCGTGCACTGCTCGACGAACACCACGACGGTCAGGATCGCCAGGCCCAGCAGCAGCACCAGGACGAACTTGTCCCAGCCACGGTCCTTGATGGCCCACAACGAGGCCGGGAAGCCGGCGGCGATGGACGTGAAGATGAGCAGCGACATGCCGTTGCCCACGCCCTTCTCGGTGATGAGCTCGCCCAGCCACATGATGAGGCCGGTGGCGGCGGTCAGCGTGAGCACCAGGAGGCTGACGCTCCACAGGGAGTCGTCGTGCATGACGGTCGGGCACTGCATGGGCGTGCCGCCGAAGAGCTGGCTGGGGTTGCGCGCGAAGCTGATGAGCGTGGTCGACTGCAGGACCGCCAGGCCGATGGTGAGGTAGCGCGTGTACTGCGTCATCTTGGCCTGGCCCGCCGCCCCCTCCTGCTTGAGGCGCTCGAAGTGCGGGATGACCACGGTGAGCAGCTGCACGATGATGCTCGCGGTGATGTAGGGCATGATCCCCAGCGCGAAGATCGACAGCTGCAGCAGCGCGCCACCGGAGAACATGTTGGTCAGCCCGAGCAACGAGTTGCTCCCCGACCCCAGAGACTGGCACTTCTGCACCAGCTGGTAGTCGATCCCCGGGGCCGGCACGTGCGAGCCCAGGCGGAAGAGGGCCATGATGCCCAGGGTGAACAGCAACTTGCCACGCAGGTCTGGCGTCAGGAACGCCCGACCGAATGAGCTGAGCACGAAACCTCCTGTGGGCCGACCCGCGGCGGCCGTCCGGTCGGGCGTGCCGGCGGGCACGACCTGCGGGTGACGTGGGCCGCCGTCCGGCGACGACCCCTGGGGCGCACGTGGCGCCAGAAGACCCTAACACCAGCAGGGCCCCGCACCGT
>NZ_JBHLVH010000027.1:21278-182711 GCF_042433515.1 Kytococcus schroeteri
AGGACCTCAGCGGGTGGTGGTGGAACCGCCCGCGGCCACGATCTTCTGCTCGGCGGAGGCCGAGAACTTGTCGGCGGTCAGGTTGACCGCCACAGTGATCTCGCCGGTGCCCAGCACCTTGACGGGCTGGCCCTTGCGCACCAGACCGGCCTCGACCAGGGAGTCGACGGTGACGTCGCCGCCCTGCGGGAAGTGCGTGGCGATCTGGTCCACGTTCACGACCTGGTAGGTCACCTTGAACGGGTTCTTGAAGCCACGGAGCTTCGGCAGACGCATGTGCATCGGCGTCTGGCCACCCTCGAACCGCTCGGGCACCTGGTAACGAGCCTTCGTTCCCTTGGTACCGCGACCGGCGGTCTTGCCCTTCGAGGCCTCACCACGACCCACGCGGGTCTTGGCCTTCTTGGCACCGGGGGCCGGACGGAGGTCGTGGACCTTCAGCGGCGACTCGGTCGCCTCGGTGGTCTCCACCTCGACAGTGTTCTTGTCGGCCATCGTCAGTTCACCTCCTCCATCGTCACCAGGTGGGTGACGCTCTTGACCATGCCACGGATCTCCGGGCGGTCCTGCTTCTCGACCGTGTGGCCGATCCGCTTCAGGCCCAGGCTGCGCAGCGTCTCACGGTGCTGCGGCTTGGCGCCGATGGCGGAACGGACCTGGGTCACCTTGAGCGTGGCCATCAGGCCCCCTCTCCGGCAGCCGCGGCGCGGGCGCGCAGCAGGGCCGCGGGAGCGACGTCCTCGAGCGGCAGGCCACGGCGCGCGGCCACGGCCTCCGGCTGCTCGAGCTGCTTCAGCGCCTGCACCGTGGCGTGCACGATGTTGATCTGGTTGTCCGAACCCAGCGACTTGGTCAGCACGTCGTGGATGCCGGCGCACTCCAGCACGGCGCGGACCGGGCCACCGGCGATCACACCGGTACCGGGCGCGGCCGGGCGCAGCATGACGATGCCGGCGGCGTCCTCACCCTGGGTCGGGTGCGGGATGGTGCCACCGATGCGCGGGACGCGGAAGAAGTTCTTCTTCGCCTCCTCGACGCCCTTGGAGATCGCCAGCGGCACCTCCTTGGCCTTGCCGTAGCCGACGCCGACGTTGCCGTCGCCGTCACCCACCACGACCAGGGCGGTGAAGCTGAAGCGACGACCACCCTTCACGACCTTGGCGACACGGTTGATGGTGACGACGCGCTCGAGGTACTGGTTGCCCTCGTCGCGACCGCCGTCGCGGCCACCGCGCCCGCGGCCGCCGTCACGGCCACCACGGTCGTTGCGACCCTGACCGCGGCCACCGCGGTTGTTGCGGTCGTTGGACCGCTCGTTGGTGCGGTCACCGGCGGTGGTCTTCTGGGCCTCCGCGCCGGTGAGCTCGCCTCCCTGCTGAGTCTCAGCCATCAGAGGTCCTTTCCCTGGGTTGCACGGGTGTTCTCGGTCATCACAGCGTCAGACCACCCTCACGGGCACCGTCCGCGACGGCGGCGATTCGACCGGCGTAGCGGTTGCCACCACGGTCGAACACGACGGCCTCGACACCAGCGGCCTTGGCACGCTCGGCGACGAGCTCGCCGACCTTGCGGGCCTTGGCGGACTTGTCCATCTCGGCGCCACGCAGCTCGGTCTCCATGGTGGAGGCCGACGCCAGGGTCTTGCCCTGCACGTCGTCGATCACCTGGACGAACATGTGGCGGCTCGAGCGGTGCACGGCCAGGCGCGGACGCTCGGCGGTGCCGGAGACCTTCTTGCGCAGGCGGGCGTGGCGACGGTCGCGCGAGGCGACGGAGCCCTTGGGGCGCTTCACGATCTTTGCCATGGCTTACTTACCAGCCTTTCCGACCTTGCGGCGGATGTGCTCGCCCTCGTAGCGCACACCCTTGGCCTTGTACGGGTCGGGCTTGCGCAGCTTGCGGATGTTGGCGGCGACCTCACCCACGAGCTGCTTGTCGATACCGCTCACGGAGAACTTGGTGGGGCTCTCCACGGCGAAGGTGATGCCCTCGGGGGCCTTCACCAGGATCGGGTGCGAGTAGCCGAGCGCGAACTCCAGGTCCGAGCCCTTGGCCACCACGCGGTAACCGGTGCCGTTGATCTCGAGGGTCTTGGAGTAGCCCTCGGTCACGCCGGTCACCATGTTCTGCACCAGGCTGCGGCTCAGACCGTGACGGGCGCGGGAGTCGCGCTCGTCGTCCGGGCGGGACAGCTCCACAGCACCCTCGTCGTTCTTCGCGGCCGTGATCGGCGCAGGGATCGTGGTGGTCAGCTCGCCCTTCGGGCCCTTGACCTTCACGTCCTGGCCGTCGATGGTCACGTCGACACCACTGGGCACAGTGACGGGAAGACGTCCAATACGAGACATTCTCTAGTTCCTTCCTCGTCCTGGGCTCACCAGACGTAGGCGAGGACTTCCCCGCCCACGCCCTTGGCTGCAGCCTGCTTGTCGGTCAGAAGGCCCGAGGAGGTCGACAGGATCGCGATGCCCAGGCCACCCAGGACCTTCGGCAGGTTCGTCGACTTGGCGTACACACGGAGACCGGGCTTGGACACCCGGCGCACACCCGCGATGGAACGCTCACGGTTCGGGCCGTACTTCAGGGAGATGACGAGGGTCTTGCCGACCTCCGCCTCCTCCTCGCTCCACTCGCCGATGTAACCCTCGGTCTTGAGGATGTCGGCGATGTGGGCCTTCAGCTTCGAGAACGGCATGCGGACCTCGTCGTGCTGCGCCGAGTTGGCGTTGCGCACGCGGGTCAGCATGTCCGCGATCGGATCAGTCATGGTCATGGGCAGTCGCGCCCTTCCTCATCCTGGTTTCGCCGGGTGGAACGGGGGTCCGTTCCCGCGGCGCCGCAGCGCACCCGGGGACCTGTGATGGAGTGGAGTGGATTCAGAACGTGGTCACCAAGAGGACTTGGTGACGCCCGGGAGCTGGCCGGCGTGGGCCATCTCGCGCAGGCAGATGCGGCACAGGCCGAACTTGCGGTACACGGAGTGCGGACGGCCGCACCGCTGGCACCGCGTGTAGGCACGCACGGCGAACTTCTGCTTCTTCGCGGCCTTGTTCTTCAGAGCGGTCTTCGCCACGTCAGTTCTCCTTGAACGGGAAGCCCAGAGCGCGCAGCAGCGCACGGCCCTCGTCGTCGGTCTCGGCGGTGGTCACGACCGTGATGTCCATGCCGCGGACGCGGTCGATCTTGTCCTGGTCGATCTCGTGGAACATGGACTGCTCCGTGAGACCGAAGGTGTAGTTGCCCTTGCCGTCGAACTGCTTCGGGGAGAGGCCGCGGAAGTCACGGATACGGGGCAGGGCCACCGACACCAGACGGTCCAGGAACTCCCACATGCGGTCGCCACGCAGGGTGACGTTCGCACCGATCGGCATGCCCTCACGCAGCTTGAACTGCGCGATGGACTTCTTGGCACGGTTCACGCGCGGCTTCTGACCGGTGATGGTGGTCAGGTCGCGGATGGCGCCGTCGATGAGCTTGGAGTCGCGGGCGGCCTCGCCCACGCCCATGTTCACGACGACCTTGGTGACGCCGGGGATCTGCATCACGTTGGCGTAGCCGAACTCGGACTTCAGCGCGTCGCGGATCTCGGAGCGGTAGCGCTCCTTCAGACGGGGCGCCGGGCGCTCGGCCGCGGTCTGCTCGGTCATCTCGGTGGTCTCACTCATGCCAGGTCCTTGCCCGAGCGCACGGACACGCGGGTCCGGGTGGCCTTGGTGCGGCCGTTGCGCTCGACGTTCTCGACACGCGTGCGGACGCGGGTCGGGGTGTTGGTCTCCGGGTCCACCAGCGCCACGTTGGACACGTGGATGGGGGCCTCGACGGTCTGGATGCCGCCGGCGCCGCCGCCCACACCGGCCTTGGTGTGCTTGGTGACGCGGTTGATGCCCTCCACGAGCACGCGGTTGCGCTCGGGGTAGACCTCGATCACGCGACCGGTCTTGCCGCGGTCACCGCCGTTCTCCTGCTTGCGGCCGGTCACCACCTGGACCAGGTCGTTCTTCTTGATCTTCATCTTCGCCAAGGCTCAGATCACCTCCGGGGCCAGCGACACGATGCGCATGAACTGGTTGTCACGCAGCTCGCGTCCGACCGGACCGAAGATGCGGGTGCCGCGGGGCTCCCCGTCGGCCTTGAGGATGACGGCAGCGTTCTCGTCGAAGGAGATGTAGCTGCCGTCGGGACGACGGCGCTCCTTCGTCGTGCGGACGATGACCGCCTTGACGACATCACCCTTCTTCACGTTGCCGCCGGGAATGGCGTCCTTCACCGACGCGACGATCGTGTCGCCGATGCCGGCGTAGCGACGGCCCGAACCGCCGAGAACACGGATGCAAAGGAGCTCCTTCGCACCGGTGTTGTCGGCGACGCGCAGTCGCGACTCCTGCTGGATCACTGCAAACTCCTGTCGTCGAGCAGGTTCTCACCCCGCCGTACGGGGGTGAGCCTTGCCGAACCGGATGGGCTGAAGGTGGGGCTGGGACCCGAGGTCCCACCGGCCTGGGGCCGGGCGGGACCTCGGGATCGGTCCCCACCATCGATGGGTCTTACTTGGCCTTCTCCACGACCTCGACCAGGCGCCAGCGCTTGGTCGCGGAGGTCGGGCGGGTCTCGGCGATGCGGACGAGATCGCCGACGCCGGCGGTGTTGTTCTCGTCGTGCGCCTTGACCTTCTTGGTCTTGCGGATGACCTTGCCGTACAGCGCGTGCTTCACGTGCTCCTCGAGGGCGACGGTGATGGTCTTCTCCATCTTGTCGCTCACGACGTAGCCGCGACGCTCCTTGCGGAACTGACGGCCACCGGGAGCCAGCAGCTTGCCGGACTCGGACACCTCGGGGGTGGTCTGCTCGGACATCAGGCCTCCTGGGCGGCGCGGCCGATGTTGAGCTCGCGCTCGCGCATCTCGGTGTAGATACGGGCGATGTCCTTGCGCACCGCGCGGAGGCGGCTGCTGTTGGACAGCTGACCCGTGGCGGACTGGAAACGCAGGTTGAACAGCTCCTGCTTCGCCTCGGCCAGGGCGTCACGCAGGGCCTGGTCGTCCAGGCCGCGCAGGTCGGTCATCGTCTTGTCGTCGGAGCCGAGCGCCATCAGGCGTCACCACCCTCACGTGCCACGATGCGGCACTTCATCGGAAGCTTGTGCATGGCCAGGCGGAGCGCCTCGCGAGCGACCTCGTCGCTCACACCCGAGAGCTCGAACATAATGCGGCCCGGCTTGACGTTGGCGACCCAGAACTCGACCGAACCCTTACCGGAACCCATGCGGACCTCGGCAGGCTTCTTGGTCAGCGGACGGTCGGGGTAGATGTTGATCCACACCTTTCCGCCTCGCTTGATGTAACGGGTCATCGCGATACGCGCGGACTCGATCTGGCGGTTGGTGACGTAGGCCGGCGTCAGGCACTGGATGCCGTACTCACCGAAGGCCAGCTGGGTGCCGCCCTTGGACGCGCCACCACGCTTGGGGTGGTGCTGCTTGCGGTGCTTCACACGACGCGGGATCAGCATCAGTTCTCGCCTCCCTCGGGCGCCTTGGTCTCAGCGGCCGGCGCGGACTGCGGGGCGTCGCGACGCGGGCCACGACCGCGGCCACGACCCGGACGGTCGCCACGGCCACGGCGCTGCTGCGGGGCGTTGGCCTGCTCGCGAGCGAGCTCCTTGTCGGTCATGTCGCCCTGGTAGATCCAGACCTTCACGCCGATGCGGCCGAACGTGGTGCGGGCCTCGTAGAAGCCGTAGTCGATGTTCGCGCGGAGGGTGTGCAGCGGCACGCGGCCCTCGCGGTAGAACTCGGTGCGGGACATCTCGGCGCCACCCAGGCGGCCGGAGCACTGGACACGGATGCCCTTGGCGCCGGCGCGCTGCGCGGACTGGATGCCCTTCTTCATGGCGCGACGGGTCGACACACGAGCAGAGAGCTGCTCGGCGATGCCCTGGGCCACGAGCTGGGCCACGGCCTCGGGGTTCTTCACCTCGAGGATGTTGAGCTGCACCTGCTTGCCGGTCAGCTTCTCCAGCTGGCCGCGCAGGCGGTCCGCCTCGGCGCCACGGCGACCGATGACGATGCCCGGGCGAGCGGTGTGGATGTCCACACGCACGCGGTCACGGGTGCGCTCGATCTCGACCTTGGCGATGCCCGCGCGCTCCATGCCGGTGGACAGCAGCCGACGGATGGCCACGTCCTCCTTCACGAAGTCTGCGTAGCGCTGGCCCTCGGCGGTCGAGTCGGCGAACCAACGGGTCTTGTGGTCGGTGGTGATGCCCAGACGGAAGCCGTGCGGGTTGATCTTCTGACCCATCAGCGGGTCCCTCCCTTGGCGTTCTCGTCGGTCTTCTGCGACACGAGCACGGTGATGTGGCTCGTGCGCTTCAGGATCTTGCTCGCCCGCCCCTGCGCACGGGGGCGGAAACGCTTCATGCTCGGACCCTCGTCGACGAAGGCCTCGCTGACGTACAGCGAGTTCTCGTCGAAGGCGGTCGCGTCGCGGTCGGCCATGAAACGGGCGTTCGCAATAGCGCTCTGCAGCACCTTCATCACCGGCTCGCTCGCACCCTGGGGGGCGAACTGCAGCACGGCCAGGGCCTCAGAGGCCTGCTTGCCACGGATCAGGTCCACGACGCGGCGAGCCTTCATGGGCGTCACGCGGACGTACCGCGCCTGCGCCTTGGCTTCCATGTCAGTCCCTCTTCAGTCGTTCTGGTGGTAAGTGGTGTGATCGCCGGTGGCGGTCACGGTGCTGTGGATCAGCGACGGGCCTTGCGGTCGTCCTTGACGTGACCACGGAAGGTCTTCGTCGGGGCGAACTCGCCGAGCTTGTGGCCGACCATCGACTCGGTCACGAAGACCGGGACGTGCTTGCGACCGTCGTGCACGGCCAGGGTGTGACCGAGCATGTCCGGGGTGATCATCGACCGGCGGGACCAGGTCTTGATCACGTTCTTGGTGCCGGCTTCGTTCTGGGCGTCCACCTTCTTGGCAAGGTGGTCGTCGACGAAGGGGCCCTTCTTGAGGCTACGAGGCATCTCAGGTGCTCCTATCAGCGCTTCTTGCCGGTGCGGCGACGGCGGACGATCATCTTGTCGCTGGCCTTGCCCTTCTGGCGGGTGCGGCCCTCCGGCTTGCCCCAGGGGCTGACCGGGTGGCGACCACCAGAGGTGCGTCCCTCACCACCACCGTGCGGGTGGTCGACCGGGTTCATGACCACACCACGCACGGTCGGGCGCTTGCCCTTCCAGCGCATGCGGCCGGCCTTGCCCCAGTTGATGTTGGACTGCTCGGCGTTGCCGACCTCACCGATGGAGGCGCGGCAGCGGGCGTCGACATTGCGGATCTCGCCGGACGGCATGCGCAGCTGCGCGTAGGGGCCGTCCTTGGCGACGAGCTGCACGCGGGTACCCGCCGAACGCGCGATCTTGGCGCCGCCGCCGGGGCGGAGCTCGATCGCGTGGACGACGGTACCGACGGGGATGTTGCGCAGCGGCAGGTTGTTACCCGGCTTGATGTCGGCCGTCGGGCCGGACTCCACCAGGGCGCCCTGCGCCAGGTTCTTCGGCGCGATGATGTAGCGCTTCTCACCGTCGGCGTAGTGCAGCAGCGCGATGCGCGCGGTGCGGTTGGGGTCGTACTCGATGTGGGCGACCTTCGCCGGCACGCCGTCCTTGTCCGCACGACGGAAGTCGATCAGACGGTAGGCGCGCTTGTGGCCACCACCGATGTGGCGGGTGGTGATACGACCGGAGGCGTTGCGGCCACCGGACTTGGTCAGCGGGCGCACCAGGGACTTCTCCGGGGTGCTGCGCGTGACCTCGACGAAGTCCGCGGCGCTCGAGCCGCGGCGGCCCGGGGTCGTGGGCTTGTGCTTGCGGATTGCCATGTTGGGGTCCTAGCTCCGTACTCGTGTCTCGTGTCGACTTCTCAGCGGCTCAGTTGCCCGCGCCGAAGATGTCGATCGAGCCTTCCTTGAGCGTGACGATGGCGCGCTTGGTGTCCTTGCGACGGCCGATGCCGAAGCGAGTACGACGGGCCTTGCCCGGGCGGTTCATCGTGTGGACCGAGTCGACCTTGACGTCGAAGACCTTCTCGACGGCCAGCTTGATCTCGGTCTTGTTGGCACGCGGGTCGACCAGGAAGGTGTACTTGCCCTCGTCCAGCAGGGCATAGGACTTCTCGGAGACGACCGGCGCGAGGAGGACGTCGCGCGGGTCCTTGGCGACCTGGGTGCTCGACTGGTTCATCGGGGTGCTCACTGGGCAACCTCCTGCGTCGCAGCGTTCGTGTCGGCGGTGGCCTTCTGGCCACCGGCGATGAAGGCGTCCAGCGCACCAGCGGTGAAGAACACGTCGTCGGCGCACATGACGTCGTAGGTGTTCAGCTGGTCGGCGAAGAGCACGTGCACGTTCTGCAGGTTGCGCAGGCTGAGCAGGCCCAGCTCGTCGCCGCGCTGCAGCACGACCAGCAGGTTGCGACGGTCGGTGAGACCGCGCAGCAGGCCGTTGACCGCCTTGCTGGAGGGCTTGTCACCCTCGAGCACGGCGCTCAGCACGTGGATGCGGCCGTGACGCGCACGGTCGGACAGCGCACCGCGCAGGGCGGCGGCCTTCATCTTCTTGGGGGTCCGCTGGGCGTAGTCGCGCGGCTGCGGGCCGTGCACGACGCCACCACCGGCGAACTGCGGGGCGCGGGTCGAACCCTGGCGGGCGCGGCCGGTGCCCTTCTGGCGGTAGGGCTTGCGGCCACCACCGCGCACGTCGGCGCGGGTCTTGGTGGCGTGCGTGCCCTGGCGCGCAGCGGCCAACTGGGCCACCACGACCTGGTGGATCAGCGGCACGTTGGCGTCCACGTCGAAGATCTCGGCGGGCAGCTCGACGGAACCGTCGGCCTTGCCAGCGGGGCTGATGATGTCGATCGTCGGCATGTCAGGCTCCCTTCGCGGCGGAGCGGACGAGGACCAGACCGCCACGGGCGCCGGGGACGGCACCCTTGATCAGCAGCAGACCCTTGTCGGCGTCCACGGCGTGGATGGTGAGGTTCTGGGTGGTCTGACGCTCGCCGCCCATGCGACCCGCCATGCGGGTGCCGCGGAAGACGCGACCGGGGGTGGCGCAGCCACCGATGGAACCGGGCTTGCGGTGGTTGCGGTGGGCACCGTGGGAGGCGCTCACACCGGCGAAGCCGTGACGCTTCATGACGCCCGCGAAGCCCTTGCCCTTGGTGGTGCCGGTGACGTCCACGACGGCGCCGGCCTCGAAGGTCTCCACGGTGAGCTCCTGGCCCAGCTCGTAGGAGGCCGCGTCAGCGGTGCGCAGCTCGGTCACGTGACGACGCGGGGTGACCCCGGCCTTCTCGAAGTGACCGCGCAGGGGCTTGCTGACCTTGCGGGGGTCGATGTCGCCGGTGGCGATCTGCACGGCCCCGTAGCCGTCGGTGTCCTGGGTGCGGACCTGCGTCACCACGTTCGGGGCGATCTGCACGACGGTCACCGGAACGAGGCGGTTCTCCGCGTCCCAGACCTGGGTCATGCCGAGCTTGGTGCCCAGAACGCCGGCGACGGTGCGCTGCATGGTGTTCTCAGTCATGGTGGCGCTCACAGCTTGATCTCGATGTTCACGTCAGCCGGCAGGTCGAGACGCATCAGGGAGTCCACGGCCTTGGGGGTCGGGTCCACGATGTCGATCAGACGCTTGTGCGTCCGCATCTCGAAGTGCTCTCGGCTGTCCTTGTACTTGTGCGGGGACCGGATGACGCAGAAGACATTCTTCTCCGTCGGCAGGGGCACAGGGCCCACAACGGTCGCGCCCGCACGGGTCACGGTGTCCACGATCTTCCGCGCCGAGGAGTCGATGACCTCGTGGTCATACGACTTCAGCCGGATGCGGATCTTCTGTCCCGCCATCGGTTCGTTGACTCTCTCTCGTCGTACCGCTAATGGTCTTGGCGGTCATTCCCCGACCCACGCACTCGGGTGTGTCGCCCTTGCGGGCCGCACCACGGCTGCGTCAGCCGTTCCTGGGAGGGGGACCGGAGTTCCGTTCCCCGCATGACCGGGTTCGTGCTCCGGACGGGCAGTGACCTCCACACCGGGTGTGGAAGTGGAGCACGACTCCACGGTCGGACCTGCCTCGTCCAGAAAGGCGATGTCCTGCGTCCGCGTCGGCGTCCCGCGGTTCCGGAGACCCGGCCTGGGGGACACTCGGTGGGGACACGCAGTGCCATCGCCCAACAAGCAACTTCCCAAGTGTGGCACACAGTGCCCCGGCAGCCAAATCGGCTCAGTCGGCCGCCAGCAGCCAGGCCCCCACCGGGGTCAGCACGAGGGCCGGCAGCAGGTCACCGACCGGCAGGCTCCGGATGCGCAGGAGGCCCAGCGCGATGCCCACGAGGAGCAGTCCGCCCACCGCCGTCATCGCGTCCACGGCGTAGACGGGGACCACTTCCCCGAGGGTCGCCCCCAGCAGGGTCAGCAGGCCCTGCACCACCAGCACCGAGACCGCCGAGAGCAGCACCCCCACCCCGAACGCCGACGCGAGGGCGAGGGCGGCAAAGAGGTCGAGCGCCGACGTCAGGGCCAGCTGGTCGATGCCGTTGCCCAAGCCGTCGTTCAACGGCCCCGGGCCTCCCCCGTGCCCACGCGCCTGCCGGGCCTGCATCCCCCCCGGCCAGCACCTCGAGCCGCGCCTCGAGGCGCAACAGGGAGCCCGATACGCCCCCGAGGAGCAGGGCCCCCAGCACCAGCAGGATCGGCACCCCCTCCCCCACGGCTGCCTCCAGCGCGCTCGACCCGACGGCGACCGCGGAGAGTCCCGCCATGAGCAGCGTCACCAGACCGAGCGCGTCGGTGACCAGGTCGTGCACGCGTTGCGGCAGCCGCGCCCCGAAGGCCATGCCGCAGGTCGCCCCCACGAGCACGGCCACGACGTTGATGAGGGTGCCCGCGCCCGGGAAGAGTCCATCCACGCGCAGAGGACACGTCCCCGTCGACGACTGCCCCGGCACGCACGAGACCCCCTGGTCCCGGTGGGGATCAGGGGGTCTCGGTGACGTGGCGGGCCACGTCGGCGATCAGTGCCCGAGTGGGCGCTGGATCAGTCCAGGATCTTGGTGACCTGGCCGGCGCCGACGGTGCGACCACCCTCACGGATGGCGAACTTCAGGCCCTCCTCCATGGCGACGGGCTGGATCAGCTCGACGCTCATCTCGGTGTTGTCACCAGGCATGACCATCTCGGTGCCCTCCGGCAGGTTCACCACACCGGTCACGTCGGTGGTGCGGAAGTAGAACTGCGGACGGTAGTTGTCGTAGAACGGGGTGTGACGGCCGCCCTCGTCCTTGGACAGGATGTAGACCGAGCCCTCGAACTTCTTGTGCGGGGTGATGGAGCCCGGCTTGCAGATGACCTGGCCGCGCTCGATGTCCTCGCGCTTGGTACCACGGAGCAGCAGACCGACGTTCTCACCGGCGCGGCCCTCGTCGAGCAGCTTGCGGAACATCTCGATGCCGGTGACGGTGGTCGTCTGCTTGTCGTCGCGGATACCGACGATCTCGACCTCGTCGTTCACGGCAAGCACACCGCGCTCGATGCGGCCGGTGGCCACGGTGCCGCGACCGGTGATGGTGAAGACGTCCTCCACCGGCATCAGGAACGGCTTGTCGATGTCGCGCTCCGGGTCCGGGATGGCCTCGTCGACGGCGGACATGAGCTCCATGAGCTTGTCGCCCCACTCCTGGTCGCCCTCGAGCGCCTTGAGAGCGGACACCTGGACCACCGGCACGTCGTCGCCAGGGAAGTCGTAGGAGGACAGCAGCTCGCGGACCTCCATCTCGACGAGCTCCATGATCTCCTCGTCGTCCACCATGTCGGCCTTGTTCAGGGCCACCACGATGTAGGGCACGCCGACCTGGCGGGCCAGGAGCACGTGCTCCTTGGTCTGCGGCATCGGACCGTCGGTCGCCGCGACCACGAGGATGGCGCCGTCCATCTGGGCAGCACCGGTGATCATGTTCTTCACGTAGTCAGCGTGACCGGGGCAGTCGACGTGGGCGTAGTGACGCGCCTCCGTCTGGTACTCGATGTGCGCGATCGAGATGGTGATACCGCGCTGCTTCTCCTCGGGCGCCTTGTCGATGGTGTCGAACGGCGACGCCTCGTTCAGCTCCGGGAAACGGTCGTGCAGAACCTTGGAGATGGCAGCCGTCAGCGTGGTCTTTCCGTGGTCGATGTGACCGATGGTGCCGATGTTGACGTGCGGCTTGCTCCGCTCGAACTTTGCCTTCGCCACTGGGGTCCTCCTGTTGGACTGTGGTGTTGTCACGCTGGGGTCACCGCGGGATTGCGGTGGTCAGTGCGTGAGTATTGCTGATTTTAGGGAACTGTTGCGAATCAGGCTGGAAGAGTCTACCCGCGAGGGTCACTCACCACGAACCTTCTTCACGATCTCCTCGGCGACGTTCTTGGGAACCTCACCGTAGGAGTCGAACTGCATCGAGTAGTTGGCGCGACCCTGGGTCTTGGACCGCAGGTCACCCACGTACCCGAACATCTCCGACAGCGGCACGGTGCCGCGGACGACCTTGGAGCCCGAGACGTCCTCCATGGACTGGATGGTGCCTCGACGCGAGTTGATGTCGCCGATGACGTCGCCCATGTACTCCTCGGGCGTACGCACCTCGACGGCCATCATCGGCTCGAGCAGGACCGGGTCGGCCTTGCGGACGGCCTCCTTGAGCGCCATCGAACCGGCGATCTTGAACGCCATCTCGCTGGAGTCGACGTCGTGGTAGGCGCCGTCCAGCAGCGTGGCCTTGATGCCCACCAGCGGGTAGCCGGCGAGCACACCCAGCTGCATGGCCTCCTGGATGCCCTGGTCCACGGACGGGATGTACTCCTTGGGCACGCGACCACCGGTGACGGCGTTCTCGAACTCGTAGAGCGCGGCCTCGCCGTCCTCGTCGGTGCCGGTCAGCGGCTCGAAGGACAGCTGCACCTTGGCGAACTGACCCGAACCACCGGTCTGCTTCTTGTGGGTGTAGTCGAGCTTCTCCACCGGGCGGCGGATGGTCTCGCGGTAGGCCACCTGCGGGGCGCCGACGTTGGCCTCGACCTTGAACTCGCGCTTCATGCGGTCCACGAGGATGTCCAGGTGGAGCTCGCCCATGCCGCCGATGACGGTCTGGCCGGTCTCCTCGTCCAGGTTGACCGTGAAGGTGGGGTCCTCCTCGGCCAGCTTCTGGATGGCGGTGGACAGCTTCTCCTGGTCGCCCTTGGTCTTCGGCTCGATGGCCACGTGGATCACCGGCGCCGGGAAGGTCATGGACTCCAGCACGACCGGGGACTCCGGCGCGCACAGGGTGTCACCGGTGGTGGTGTCCTTGAGGCCGATCACGGCGTAGATGTGACCAGCGGTCACCTTCTCCACCGGGTTCTCCTTGTTGGCGTGCATCTGGAACAGCTTGCCCAGACGCTCCTTCTTGCCCTTGGTGGCGTTCAGGACGGCAGCACCGGAGGCGATCTCACCGGAGTACACGCGGATGTAGGTCAGCGTGCCGAAGAAGGGGTGCGTGGCGATCTTGAAGGCCAGGGCCGCGAAGGGCTCGTCGGCCGACGGCGCGCGGGAGACGGTGGTCTCCTCGTCGTTCGGCAGGTGGCCATCGATCGGGGGCAGGTCCACCGGGGACGGCAGGTAGGCCACGATCGCGTCGAGCAGGGGCTGCACACCCTTGTTCTTGAACGCGGTACCGCAGAACACCGGGTTCACCTCGCCCGCGAGGGTCAGGGTGCGCACGCCGGCGTGGATCTCGTCCTCGGTCAGCTCCTCGCCACCCAGGTACTTCTCCATGAGCTCCTCGGAGCTCTCGGCGACGGTCTCGATGAGCTGGGTGCGGTACTCCTCGGCCTTGTCCTGCAGGTCGGCCGGGATCTCCTCGATCTCGTAGGCCTCGCCCAGCGGGGTCTCCTTGGACCAGGTGAAGGCCTTCATGGTGACCAGGTCGACCATGCCGATGAAGTCGGACTCGGCACCGATGGGCAGCTGCATGACCAGCGGGGTCGCGCCGAGGCGGTCCACCATGGTCTGCACGGAGTAGTAGAAGTCCGCGCCCATCTTGTCCATCTTGTTGATGAAGCACATGCGCGGGACGCCGTACTTGTCGGCCTGGCGCCACACGGTCTCGGACTGCGGCTCCACACCCTCCTTGCCGTCGAAGACGGCGACGGCGCCGTCCAGGACGCGGAGGTTGCGCTCGACCTCGACCGTGAAGTCGACGTGGCCGGGCGTGTCGATCAGGTTGATCTGGGTGCCCTTCCAGAAGGAGGTCACGGCGGCGGAGGTGATGGTGATACCACGCTCCTTCTCCTGCTCCATCCAGTCGGTCGTCGACGCACCGTCGTGGGTCTCACCCATCTTGTGGTTCACACCCGTGTAGAACAGGATGCGCTCGGTGGTCGTGGTCTTGCCGGCATCGATGTGCGCCATGATGCCGATGTTGCGGACCTGCTTGAGGTCCGTGAGGACGTCCTGTGCCACGGTCTCTCTTCTCGCTCGAGGGTGTGCTCTTCAGGGTGTGCTGCGGGTACCTGCCGGAACGGCAGACGGTCACCGATGGTGGCATGGGGCCACCACCGGTGACCAGTACATCACCAGCGGTAGTGGGCGAACGCCTTGTTGGCCTCGGCCATCTTGTGGGTGTCCTCGCGGCGCTTCACCGCGGCACCCAGGCCGTTGGAGGCGTCGAGGATCTCGTTCATGAGGCGCTCGGTCATGGTCTTCTCACGACGCTGGCGGGCGTAGCCCACGAGCCAGCGCAGGGAGAGGGTGGTCGCGCGGGCCGGCTTGACCTCGATCGGCACCTGGTAGGTCGCGCCACCGACACGGCGGGACTTGACCTCGAGGGCCGGACGGATGTTGTCCAGCGCACGCTTGAGGGTCTGGACGGGGTCGGTGCCGGTCTTCTCCTGGACGCCCTCGAGGGCGCCGTAGACGATGGACTCGGCGACGGACTTCTTGCCGTCCAGCAGGATCTTGTTCACCAGCTGGGTCACCAGCTGCGACCCGTGCACCGGGTCGACGGCCAGGGGGCGCTTGGGAGCGGGGCCCTTACGAGGCATTACTTCTTCTCCTTCTTGGCGCCGTAGTGGGAACGAGCCTGGTTGCGGTCCTTGACGCCCTGGGCGTCGAGGGCACCGCGGATGATCTTGTAGCGGACACCGGGGAGGTCCTTCACGCCGCCGCCACGCACGAGCACGATGGAGTGCTCCTGCAGGTTGTGGCCGACGCCGGGGATGTACGCGGTGACCTCGATGCCGCTGGTCAGGCGCACACGCGCGACCTTGCGGAGGGCCGAGTTCGGCTTCTTGGGGGTGGTGGTGTACACGCGGGTGCACACGCCACGACGCTGGGGCGAGCCCTTGAGGGCCGGGGCGTCAAACTTCTTGACCTTGTCCCGGCGGCCCTTGCGGACCAGCTGGTTGATGGTAGGCACTGATGAAACTCCGTGTTTCGTCGTTGTCGCCGCGGTGGCGGCTCCTGGATGAGTCGCGTGGCCCGTCCCGGGACCCGGCGGGGTGGGAACCCCCGCGGAGCCGGCGGCCGATGGCCACACGCTCCCCCACCTGCACTTCCGATCCACACCCGTGGCCGACTGCCGGCATCGATGGGATGTCGAGCACCGCCGGCGGCCTCGTGGAGGTCGACTGCCCGGTGGAGGGCGGCGCGGGCGAGCCCACGCCAATCGGCAACTTTATGGCAGATGCGGCGTGGCTCCAAATCCAGAAGGGGCGGACGGGGTACGGAACGCAGCGAGGGCCCCTCCCGGCGGGAGGGGCCCTCGCAGGACCGCACCGGTCACGGGGACCGGGTCAGCAGGTCACCAGCGGTACTCGCCGGTGTCCACCTCGTCGAGGGGCACGGCCTGGCCGGTGCCCTCGCCGAACTGGGCGAAGTCGAAGCCCTCGAAGTCGGTCATGGCGTACGCGGCCGCCTTGGCCTCCTCGGTGGGCTCCACCGTCACGTTGCGGTAGCGCTGCAGCCCGGTACCGGCCGGGATGAGCTTTCCGAGGATGACGTTCTCCTTGAGGCCCAGCAGCGGGTCGCCCTTGCCGTGCATCGCGGCCTCGGTGAGGACGCGGGTCGTCTCCTGGAAGGAGGCGGCCGACAGCCAGGACTCCGTGGCCAGCGAGGCCTTGGTGATGCCCATCAGCTCGGGACGACCGGAGGCGGGCTTGCTGCCCTCGGCCACCACACGGCGGTTCTCGGTCTCGAAACGGGAACGCTCCACCAGGTCACCGGCCAGGAGGGAGGTGTCCCCCTCCTCGATGATCGTGATGCGGCGCAGCATCTGCCGCACGATGACCTCGATGTGCTTCTGGTGGATGGACACACCCTGCTGGCGGTACACGCCCTGCACCTCGTCCACGAGGTGCTGCTGCACCGCGCGCGGGCCGAGGATGCGCAGGACCTGCTTGGGGTCGACGGCGCCGACCACGAGCTGCTCACCGGCCGGGACCGACTGGCCCTCCTCGACGAGCAGGCGCGTGCGCTTGCCGACCAGGTAGGCGTGCTCCTCCGTGCCGTCGTCCGGCACCAGGATGATGCGGCGCTGCTTGTCCGCGTCCTCGATGCGGATGCGGCCGGCGGCCTCGGCGATCGGGGCCACACCCTTGGGGGTGCGGGCCTCGAACAGCTCGACCACACGCGGCAGACCCTGCGTGATGTCGTCACCGGCCACACCACCGGTGTGGAAGGTACGCATCGTCAGCTGGGTACCGGGCTCACCGATCGACTGCGCGGCGACGATGCCGACGGCCTCGCCGATGTCGACCAGCTGGCCGGTGGCCAGCGAGCGGCCGTAGCACTTGGCGCAGGTGCCGACCGAGGACTCGCAGGTGAGCACGGAGCGCACCTTGACGGTCTCGACACCGGCGGCCACGAGCTCCTCGATGAGCACGTCACCCAGGTCGTCACCCGCGGTGGCGACCGTGGTGCCGTCCACGACGACGTCCTCGGCCACGGTGCGGGCGTAGGCGCTGGACTCGACCTCGTCGTCCACGACCACGGTGCCGTCGGCGCCGCGCTGGCCGATGGTGACCTTCACGCCACGACCGGTGCCGCAGTCGGACTCGCGGACGATGACGTCCTGCGACACGTCCACCAGACGACGGGTCAGGTAACCCGAGTCGGCGGTACGCAGGGCGGTGTCGGCCAGACCCTTGCGGGCACCGTGCGTCGAGATGAAGAACTCCAGCACCGTCAGGCCCTCGCGGAACGAGGCCTTGATCGGGCGCGGGATGATCTCGCCCTTCGGGTTGGCCATGAGGCCACGCATGCCGGCGATCTGACGCAGCTGGAACCAGTTACCACGGGCACCGGAGGTGACCATGCGGTAGATCGGGTTGTCGGCCGGGAAGTTGGCCTCCATCGCCTTGGCGACCTCGTTGGTGGCCTGCGTCCAGATCTCGATGAGCTCCTGACGGCGCTCGTCGTCGGTGATCAGACCGCGCTCGTACTGCACCTGGACCTTGGCGGCCTTGCTCTCGTAGGCCTCGAGCAGCTCGGACTTGTTGTCCGGCACCACCACGTCGGAGATGGCCACCGTGGTGCCCGAGCGGGACGCCCAGTAGAAGCCGTTCTCCTTCAGCGCGTCCAGCGAGGCGGCGACGTCGACCTTGTCGTAGCGCTCGGCCAGGGCGTTGATGATGTTGGACAGGACCTTCTTGTCCACCGGGTTGTTGACGAACGGGAAGTTCTCCGGCAGGGACTCGTTGAAGATCGCCCGACCCAGCGTGGTCTGCAGCGTGAGCACCGGGGCGTAGCCCTTCTCGTCGAGCTCCACCTCGCCCTCGAAGTCGGCCGGCGGCACGACGTGCGGCAGGCGCATGACGACGGGGGTGCCCAGCTTGATCTCACCGCGGTCGAAGGCCATGCGGGCCTCGGCCTGGCTGGTGAAGTGGCGCATCTCCTCCACCGGCGTGTCCTCGGTGCCGAGCACCTGGGAGGTCAGGTGGTACAGGCCGATGATCATGTCCTGGGTGGGCATGGTCACCGGGCGACCGTCCGCCGGCTTGAGGATGTTGTTGCTCGAGAGCATCAGGATGCGCGCCTCGGCCTGGGCCTCGGCGGACAGCGGCACGTGCACGGCCATCTGGTCACCGTCGAAGTCGGCGTTGAAGGCGGTGCAGACCAGCGGGTGGATCTGGATGGCCTTGCCCTCGACGAGCTGCGGCTCGAAGGCCTGGATGCCCAGACGGTGCAGCGTGGGTGCACGGTTCAGCAGCACCGGGTGCTCGGTGATGACCTCCTCGAGCACGTCCCACACCATCGGGTTGTGGCGCTCGACCATGCGCTTGGCCGACTTGATGTTCTGCGCGTGGTCGAGGTCGACCAGGCGCTTCATCACGAACGGCTTGAAGAGCTCCAGGGCCATCTGCTTGGGCAGACCGCACTGGTGCAGCTTGAGGGTCGGGCCGACCACGATGACCGAACGGCCCGAGTAGTCGACGCGCTTGCCGAGCAGGTTCTGGCGGAAGCGACCCTGCTTGCCCTTGAGCATGTCGGAGAGCGACTTCAGCGGGCGGTTGCCCGGACCGGTGACCGGACGACCGCGACGACCGTTGTCGAACAGGGAGTCCACGGACTCCTGCAGCATGCGCTTCTCGTTGTTGATGATGATCTCGGGGGCACCGAGGTCGAGCAGGCGCTTGAGGCGGTTGTTGCGGTTGATGACGCGGCGGTACAGGTCGTTGAGGTCGGAGGTCGCGAAGCGGCCACCGTCCAGCTGCACCATCGGACGCAGGTCCGGCGGGATCACCGGGACGGCATCCAGGACCATGCCCTGCGGCTCGTTGTCGGTGGTCAGGAAGGCCGTGACCACCTTGAGGCGCTTGAGGGCACGGGTCTTCTTCTGGCCCTTGCCGGTGGCGATGATCTCGCGGAGCTTCTCGGCCTCGGCCTCGAGGTCGAAGTCCTGCAGCAGCTTCTGCAGGGCCGCGGCACCCATGCCGCCCTCGAAGTACATGCCGAAGCGGTCGCGCATCTCGCGGAACAGCATCTCGTCGCCCTCGAGGTCCTGGACCTTGAGGTTCTTGAAGCGGTCCCACACCTGCTCCACGCGCTCGACCTGCTGGTCGGCACGCTTGCGGATCTGGTTCATCTCGCGCTCGGCGGAGTCGCGGACCTTGCGCTTGGCGTCGGACTTGGCGCCCTCGGCCTCGAGCGCGGCGATGTCCTGCTCCAGCTTCTTGGCGCGGGCCTCCACGTCGGCGTCGCGACGGTTCTCGGTGGCCTTGATCTCGGACTGGATCTCGGCCTCGAGGGACGGCAGGTCGTTGTGGCGACCCTCCTCGTCCACCGAGGTGATGACGTACGCGGCGAAGTAGATGACCTTCTCGAGGTCCTTCGGCGCCAGGTCCAGCAGGTAGCCCAGACGGCTGGGCACGCCCTTGAAGTACCAGATGTGCGTCACCGGGGCGGCCAGCTCGATGTGGCCCATGCGCTCACGGCGCACGGCCGAGCGGGTCACCTCGACGCCGCAGCGCTCACAGATGATGCCCTTGAAGCGCACGCGCTTGTACTTGCCGCAGTAGCACTCCCAGTCGCGGGTCGGACCGAAGATCTTCTCGCAGAAGAGTCCGTCCTTCTCGGGCTTCAGGGTGCGGTAGTTGATGGTCTCCGGCTTCTTGACCTCGCCGTGGCTCCACTGGCGGATGTCGTCGGCCGTGGCCTGGCCGATGCGAAGCTCGTCGAAGAAGTTGACGTCGAGCACAGGTGTCCTTCTCTCGTGTTCCGGGGGCTAGAGGGTTCGCTCGGGTCTTCTCAGACCTCTTCGACCGAGCTCGGCTCACGCCGGCTCAGGTCGATGCCGAGCTCCTCCGCCGCGCGGAAGACCTCCTGGTCCTGCTCTCGCAGGTCGATGTTCTGGCCGTCGGTCGAGAGGACCTCGACGTTCAGGCACAGGGACTGCATCTCCTTGATGAGCACCTTGAAGGACTCGGGGATGCCGGGCTCGGGGACGTTGTCGCCCTTGACGATGGACTCGTACACCTTGACGCGGCCGGTGACATCGTCGGACTTGATCGTCAGCAGCTCCTGCAGTGCGTAAGCGGCGCCGTAGGCCTCGAGGGCCCACACCTCCATCTCACCGAAGCGCTGACCACCGAACTGCGCCTTACCACCCAGCGGCTGCTGCGTGATCATCGAGTACGGGCCGGTGGAGCGGGCGTGGATCTTCTCGTCCACCAGGTGGTGGAGCTTGAGGATGTACATGTAGCCCACGGACACCGGGTCCGGGTACGGCTCACCGGTGCGGCCGTCGAACAGCTGCGCCTTGCCCGAACCGTCGATGAGGCGCTGGCCGTCGCGCGAGGGCAGCGTCGAGTCGAGCAGACCCGTGATCTCCTCCTCGCGGGCACCGTCGAACACCGGGGTGGCCACGCGGGTCCACGGACCGGCCTCCTGGTGCTCCTCGGCAAGGTTCTCGGCCCACTCCGGGGTGCCCTCGATCTTCCAGCCGTTGGCCGCGGCCCAGCCGAGGTGCAGCTCGAGCACCTGGCCGACGTTCATGCGGCTGGGCACACCCAGCGGGTTGAGCACGACGTCCACCGGGGTGCCGTCGGGCAGGAAGGGCATGTCCTCGACCGGCAGGATCTTGGAGATGACGCCCTTGTTGCCGTGACGGCCGGCGAGCTTGTCACCGTCAGTGATCTTGCGCTTGTTCGCCACGTGGACGCGCACCATCTGGTTCACGCCCGGGGGCAGCTCGTCGCCCTCCTCGCGGTCGAACACCTTGACGCCGATGACCGTGCCGGTCTCACCGTGGGGCACCTTCATGGAGGTGTCGCGCACCTCGCGGGCCTTCTCGCCGAAGATGGCGCGCAGCAGGCGCTCCTCCGGGGTCAGCTCGGTCTCACCCTTGGGGGTCACCTTGCCGACCAGCACGTCGCCGTCGCGGACCTCGGCACCGATGCGGATGATGCCGCGCTCGTCCAGGTCGGCCAGCACGTCGTCGGAGACGTTCGGGATGTCCCGGGTGATCTCCTCCGGGCCCAGCTTGGTGTCGCGGGCGTCGATCTCGTGCTCCTCGATGTGGATCGAGGAGAGGGTGTCGTCCTGCACGAGGCGCTGCGACAGGATGATCGCGTCCTCGTAGTTGTAGCCCTCCCACGGCATGAAGGCCACGAGCAGGTTCTTGCCCAGGGCCATCTCGCCATTGTCGGTCGACGGACCGTCGGCGATGAGGTCGCCCTTCTCCACACGGTCGCCCGCCGAGACCACGACCCGCTGGTTGTAGCAGGTGCCCTGGTTGGAGCGGTTGAACTTGTCGATGGCGTAGTTCAGGTAGGTGCCGTCGTCGTTCGTGACCTGCACCAGGTCGGCCGAGACGGACTGCACCACACCGGCCTTGTCGGCGCGGACCACGTCACCGGTGTCCAGCGCGGCTCGGTGCTCGATGCCGGTGCCCACCAGCGGGGCCTCGGCCTGCACCAGCGGCACGCCCTGGCGCTGCATGTTGGCACCCATGAGCGCGCGGTTGGCGTCGTCGTGCTCGAGGAAGGGGATCATCGCGGTGGCCGCGGACACCATCTGGCGCGGGGAGACGTCCATGTAGTGGACCTCGTCGCGCGGCACGAACTCGACCTCGCCGCCCTTCGAGCGCACGAGCACGCGCTCCCCGGCGAACTGGCCATCCTCGGTGAGGGGCGCGTTCGCCTGGGCGATCACGTAGTCGTCCTCCTCGTCCGCGGTCAGGTACTCCACGTCATCGGTGACGTAGCCCTCCTTGACCTTGCGGTAGGGGGTCTCGACGAAGCCGAAGGGGTTGATGCGGCCGTAGGACGCCAGCGCACCGATCAGACCGATGTTCGGGCCTTCCGGCGTCTCGATGGGGCACATGCGGCCGTAGTGCGACGGGTGGACGTCGCGGACCTCCATGCCGGCGCGGTCACGGGACAGACCACCGGGGCCCAGCGCGGACAGGCGACGCTTGTGCGTCAGACCGGCCAGCGGGTTGTTCTGGTCCATGAACTGCGAGAGCTGGCTGGTGCCGAAGAACTCGCGGATCGCGGCGACCACCGGGCGGATGTTGATGAGCGTCTGCGGCGTGATGGCCTCGACGTCCTGGGTGGTCATGCGCTCACGGACGACGCGCTCCATGCGCGACAGGCCGGTGCGGACCTGGTTCTGGATCAGCTCGCCGACCGTGCGCAGGCGGCGGTTGCCGAAGTGGTCGATGTCATCGGTCTCGACGCGCAGGTCGACCGCCTCGCCGTGGCGCACGCCCTCCATCGTGGTCTCGCCGGCGTGCAGCGCGACGATGTACTTGATGGTGCGGACGATGTCGTCCACGCCCAGGGTGGAGTCGGTGAGCTCGGCGTCGATGCCCAGCTTCTTGTTGATCTTGTAGCGGCCGACCTTGGCCAGGTCGTAGCGCTTGCCGTTGAAGTAGAGGTTGTCCAGGAGGTTCTGGGCGGCCTCGACCGTCGGGGGCTCCCCCGGACGCAGCTTGCGGTAGATGTCCAGCAGGGCCTCGTCCTGGTTGGCCGTGTGGTCCTTCTCCAGCGTCGCGCGGATGGACTCGTACTGGCCGAACTCCTCGAGGATCTGCGCCTCGGTCCACCCCAGCGCCTTGAGCAGCACGGTCACGGACTGCTTGCGCTTGCGGTCGACACGGACACCGACCATGTCCTTCTTGTCGACCTCGAACTCCAGCCACGCACCACGGCTGGGGATGATCTTGGCGGAGTAGATCTCCTTGTCGGTCGCGCGGTCGAAGGAGCGCTCGAAGTAGACGCCCGGCGAACGCACGATCTGGGAGACGACGACACGCTCGGTGCCGTTGATGATGAAGGTGCCGCGCTTGGTCATGAGCGGGAAGTCGCCCATGAACACGGTCTGCGACTTGATCTCACCGGTCTCGCCGTTCATGAACTCGGCGGTGACGAACAGGGGCGCCGAGTAGGTCATGTCCCGCTCGATGCACTCGTCCTCGGTGTACTTGATCTCCTCGAAGCGGTGCTCGGAGAAGCTCAGCGACATGGTCTCCGAGAAGTCCTCGATGGGGGAGATCTCCTCGAAGATGTCCTCCAAGCCCGAGGTCAGGGAGATGTCGGTGCGGCCGGCGGCCTTCGCCTCGGCCACCCGCTCCTGCCATGCCTCGTTGCCGAGGAGCCAGTCGAAGCTCTCGGTCTGGAGCGCCAGGAGGTCCGGCACCTCCAGGGGCTCGTGGATGCGGGAGAACGACAGACGCCCGGAAGCGGTGCGTGCGGTCGAGACGTTCTGGTCAGCAGTGCGCGAGGCAGCCAAGGAGTGTCCTTCCTCAAGGCCGTGCATGTTCGGTGCGGTCACGCCACCGCGGGAACTCCTCCCCCGCACCGGTCGGCCTGCGCCCCCGCCGGGCGGTCACGGATCCCCACACGCGAGGCGGAGGTGTCGGCGGACGTCTGGCGCGCGGGCGTCGGGGGTGGGGTTGGAGACAAAGGGGCAGCGCAACGAGTCACAGTACACCCCTGTCAAGGGCCCGTCAAACGCCGACGACGTGCCGCCGCCTTCCCCCGGCGTCGGTCCGCGTCGTGGGACCGCCCCCGCCCCGACGAGCGGTTGAACTGTGCCCCACACCACCGGCCCCGGTCAATCCCGACACGCACCCGGGGCCTGGGTCCGGACCGCCCTGCCCGGCCCGGCCCGGACCCAGGTGCTCACCCCGCGAGGTGCCCCCACTGGCGCTCGAGCTCGCTCCACGGGCCGGTGGCCACCACGCGCCCGCCGCGGAGCACCGCCACCCGGTCCGCCCGCTGGAGGGCCGACCGCTTGGACGTGGCACCCACCACCGTGGTGCCCCCCGCGCGCAGGGCCTCCCAGAGCTCCACCTCGGTGCGGGCGTCCAGCGCCGACGAGACGTCGTCGGCCAGCACCAGCTGCGCGTCCGCCGCCAGTGCACGGGCCAGCGCCAGGCGCTGCACCTGGCCGCCGGAGAGGCGCACCCCGCGGTGGCCCACGAGGGCCTCGGAGCCGCCGGCCGCGGTGAGATCCGGGCCAAGGCGGGCCACGTCCACGGCCGCCTCGACCGCACGCTCGTGGTCGAGCCGGAGGTTCTCGGCGAAGCTGCCCGAGAGGACCCGCGGGACCTGCGCGACCCACGCCACCTGACCGGGGCGCAGGAAGGTCTCGGGGTCGTCGACGGCCCGGTCGTTCCAGCGCAGCGTGCCGCGGGTGTGCTCCAGGCCGGCCAGGCCCCGCAGGAGGCTGGACTTGCCGGAACCCACCGGTCCCACGAGGAGCACGAGCTCGCCGGCGTGCACCGTGAGGTCCACGCCCTCCACACCGACCGTGCCGTCGTCGTGGACGACGTCCAGCCCCTGGAGCGTCAGCGCCCGCAGCGGCTCCACCTCCACGGGTGCGGGACCGGGTGCCCGTCCGGACACGAGGTCCACGCCCTCGGGGAGGGACACCAGGTCGCGGCCACCGGCCATGCCGTGGGTGGCCTGCTGCCACGAGCGCACACCGGGGGCCTCGGTGATCACCGCACCGGCCACCTGCCCGAACCAGACGAACCCGAGCACGGTGCTGGCCACGAGCAGGGTGGTGGAGAGGTCCCAGTACCCCTGCTGGTGGGCCCACCAGGCGCCCACGGCGGCCAGCTGGAGCAGGATCGGCGGCAGGCCCTTGAGGCCTGCGGCCACGCGGTGCTCCAGGACCGCGGCCTCCACGCGGCGCCGGTCGAGTGACAGCAGGTGGCGGCGCACCTGGGGCATCCGCCCGGAGAGCTTCACCGTGCGCGCGGACTCCAGGGCGGAGCCGACCGCACGCCCGAACTCGGCCCGCAGGGCGGAGGCCGCCGTGGCCGACCGGCCGGCCAGGGGCCGCCCGAGGGCGGAGACCAGGGCCGATCCAGCGAGCACGGCCAGCAGCACCAGGCCGCTCGTGGCGTGCCCGGAGACGAGGGCGGTGAACAGCGCGATGAGCAGACCGTTGACGAGGTCCACCCACCGGTCGGTGTAGCGAATGTACCGCTCGCCGTCCATGGCCCGGGCCACCACCTCGCCGGGCGGCAGCTTCTCCGTGCGTCGTTGCTCGGTCTGCCCCACGAGCACGGCCATGCGGATGCGCAGCATGAGCTCCACCCACCACCGGGGGTAGCGCAGGATCGCCGCCCCCAGCAGCAGCGGGGCCGAGACCAGCAACACCACGATCGCCGTCACCCACCCCCACGGGGAGCCCCCGGAGGCGAGCACCTCGACGAGCCGACCCCAGGCCCAGGCCGTCCCCGCTCCGACGGCGCCGCTGAGCGAGAGCGCGAGGAACAGCGGGATGGACACCAGGCCCCAGGCCGGCCGCGCCGTGATGGCGCGCCAGACCGCACGGGCCAGCGACGGTGCGCGGCCGGCGTCGCGGGTGGGGGGCGGCGTGGTGAGGCGACGGGCCGTACCCACCGCGTGCTGGGTGGCCTCGTCCTCGGTGGGGTCGGGCTCCTCCTGCGCGGCGTGGTCCCCGGCGGTGGCCGCGCGCAGGAGGTCGCGGAAGGCGCCGTCGTCGGCGGACAGCTGCGCGTGGGTGCCGTGCTGGAGCACGCGACCGTCCTGGAGCACGGCCACGAGGTCGGCCCGCTCGATCGTCCCGAGCCGGTGGGCCACGAGCACGCCGGTGCGCCCCGAGAGCAGGCGCTCGGAGGCGCGCACCACGCGTTGCTCGGTGACCGGGTCCATCCGGGCGGTGGCCTCGTCGAGCACCACCACCTGCACGTCACGGGCCAGCAAGCGCGCGAAGGCGAGCAGCTGCTCCTCCCCCGCCGAGAGCGTCAGGCCGCCCGGGCCGAGCAGGGTGTGCAGGCCGTCGGGCAGCGCGGCCACCCAGTCGGTGAGACCCAGCTCGTCGACGACGGCCTGCACGTGCTCGTCGCCGAGGTCCTCGAAGAGCGTGATGTTCTGCGCCAGCGTGCCGGCGAGCACCTCGGTGCGCTGGGTGACCGTGCCCACGCCCCCGCGGAGGGCCGCGAGGTCGGTGGTGCCCACGTCCTGCCCGCCGAGCAGCACGGTGCCGGCCGGGGGCTCGATGGCGCGCGTCACCATCGAGGCGAGGGTGGACTTGCCCGACCCGGTGCGCCCCACCAGGGCCAGCGTCTGGCCGGCCGGCACGTGGAGGTCGATGCCCCGCAGCGCGAAGGTGCCCTGCCCGTAGGAGAAGTCCAGGTCGGCGAAGCGCAGGTCGAGCGGCCCCTCGGGCAGCGGGTCACCCCCGACGGGCTCGGCCTCGGAGGCGATGGCCTGCCGCACGCGGATGACTGCTCCCATACCGGCCTGGAGCTCCGGCAGCTGTTGGGACAGCTGCGACATGACGCCGACGAAGCGGCTGCTCACGAGGAAGAGGGTGACCAGCGCGGAGATGCCCAGGTGCCCGCCCTCCACGGCCCAGGCACCCCCGACCACGAGCACCACCATGAGCAGCTGCAGCACCAGCCCGCTACGGAGGATGACCGCGACCTCCTGGCCCAGCACCGCCCGGAAGCGGCGGTGGACCTCGGCGGAGAGCTCGGCCAGGCGGCGCACGGCGAACGGCTGGCCGAGGCTGGTGCGCAGGTCGTCCCGGGCGGCGATGCCCTCCTCGAGGGCCGCGGCGTGCGCGGTGAACGCGGCCTCCTCGTGCACCTTGAGCTCGGCGATCCGGGGCAGCAACGGGCGCACCACGAGCAGGGTGGCGGCGCCGACCACCGGGAAGAGGAACCAGGCGGGCCACCAGGTGAGCCCGGCCACGACCCACATCGGCACGACGGCCACCAGGGTGGACAGGACGTTCCACAGCATGTCCCGGCTCAGCGAGCCGATCTCCGTGGCGTCGTCGTCGATGCGGTCGAGCAGCTCACCGACCGCCTGGTCGCCCAGGGCCGCCACCGGTTGCGCGGTCACGGCGGTCAACACGTCGCGGCGCAGCTCGCCCTCGGCGCGGTCGACCTCCCCCACCCACAGCAGGCGGCCCACGGCATCGAGCACCACGCCACCCACGAGGGCCAGGGCGAGCCACCCCACGAGGGGCGCCTGCGGGTCCTGAGCGAGGCGACCGGCCAGGACGGCCCCCACGGACTGGCCCACGCCGCCCACGGTCAGCACGGCCAGCGCCACGGCGGACACCGGCGTGAGCAGGCGTCGCCAGGTGACGGGGCGGGGGGTGGCGCCGGCCCGTCCGGCAGCGTGGACGGCGGTGGGGCGCGAGGGGTGGGGCATGGGGTCAACCTATGCCCCGGCACCGACGAGCTCACCTGGTTTTCCGCACCCTCCGGACATGCGACAGCGGGCCCCACCGTGACGGTGGGGCCCGCTGTGACCGCAGTGCGGCGAGGGGGTCAGTGACCCCCGGAGATCACTTGATCTCGACGGTGGCGCCGGCGCCCTCGAGGGCCTCCTTGGCCTTGTCGGCCTCCTCCTTGGAGACACCCTCCAGGACGGGCTTGGGGGCGCCGTCCACGAGGTCCTTGGCCTCCTTCAGACCCAGGGAGGTCAGACCGCGCACCTCCTTGATGACGCCGATCTTCTTGTCACCGGCGGCAGCCAGGATGACGTCGAACTCGGTCTTCTCCTCGGCGGCGGCGCCGGCGTCGCCGCCAGCGGCCGGGGCCGCACCGGCAACCGCGACGGGGGCGGCGGCGGTGACCTCGAAGACCTCCTCGAACTGCTTCACGAACTCGGAGAGCTCGATCAGCGTCATCTCCTTGAACTGCTCGATGAGCTCGTCGTTGCTGAGCTTGGCCATGGTGGCTTCCTTTCGTTACTGCCGTGAGTGGCGTGCCCGGCGGGCCGGGCGAGTTGTGGTGGCTGGTCGCTGGGCGGGAGCCCGGGCGATCAGTTGTCGTCGCCACCCTCGGCGACGTCGGTGGTGGACTCCTCGGAGTCCGCGGCAGCGTCCTCGGCGGGCGCGTCCGCAGCGGCCGGGGCGCCGGACACCGGGCCCTCGGTCTCGACCTTCTGACGCAGGGCCTCGGCCAGACGTGCCATCTGGGCCGGGGCGCCGTTGAGCAGAGCGGCGGTGTTGGCCATCGGAGCCTTCATCGCACCGGCCAGCTTGGCCAGCAGCGTCTCGCGGCTCTCCAGGCTGGCGAGCTTCTCGATGTCGGCGGCGCTGAACGCCTGGCCGTCGACGAGACCAGCCTTGAGGACCAGGGCCTCGTTCTCCTTGGCGAAGTCACGCAGGCCCTTGGCCACCTCGACCGGGTCACCGGTGACGAAGGCGATGGCGGTGGGGCCGGACAGGTGACCGTCGAACGCGTCGACGCCCACCTCGGCCGCCGCACGGGCGGTCAGCGTGTTCTTCACCACGGAGTACGTCGCGTTGCCGCGCAGCTTGGAGCGGAGCTCCGCCATCTGCGCGACGGTCAGGCCGCGGTACTCGGTCAGCACGGCCGCGTTCGAGTCGCGAAGCTGAGCCGCGATCTCGGCGATGACGGCATCCTTCTCGGGATTCGCCATGTGGGCCTCCTTACAGTGGTGGTGCCGGGCCCCACGAACGAAAAAACCCCGTGCGCAGGCACGGGGCAAACTCCTCGACACCCCGCGTCGACACCCTCACGGGCGGACGCAGCGGTCCGGGAACTCGTCTCACACCTACGCGGGCCGTCCGTCGAGCGGAACCTTCGGTGGTGCTCCCACTCCGTCTCCGGCGTGCGGGCACCAACGACCGGCGGTCATTGGTCAGGCAAGAGTAGCGGAGGCCCACGCCGCGCACCAACTCGGCAACGGTGAGGCCGCTCACCCCGTCCCATGACGGATGTCATGCCCCACGAGCCCGCCCCCGCTCAAGACTGGGGCCATGCGAACCCCGCTCCTCTGGACCCTGACCCTCGGAACCGTGCTCACCCTCGGCCTGGCCGTCCACCGTGTCGACGCCCTGACCGTCGAGTCGGCCCTGCCCGCACTGCTCGTGAGCGCGCTCAGCAGCCTGGCGCTCATGGTGGCCGCGTGGTTCGCGCCGCTGAAGGGCGCCCGCAGCACCGCCGGCACGCCGCTCGCCCCGTGGGACACCCGCTGGAACGAGCGCAAGGTGCAGCAGCTCGGCGCCGCGACCGCCGCGACGCTCGGCCTCACCTGGCTCAACGTCCTCGACCCCGGCATGGCGCTGGTGACGGGGATCGTCGTCGCCCTGCTGTTCGGGTTCATGACGGGGCGTTCCGAGGAGGAGCCCCAGCACGAGGCCGACACCCCGGACGGACAGGGCGCCTGACACGGCCCGCCACCACCGGACACCCCGGGACCGACGACGCCGAAGGGCCCCTCCCGAGCGGGAGGGGCCCTTCGCGGTGCTCACGGCCGCGGCGAGACCGTCACGGGGTGGCTCAGGCGTCGGCCTTGGCACCCAGGTCCAGCGGGATGCCGGGACCCATCGTGGTGGAGAGCACCGAACGGGTGATGTAGCGACCCTTGGCGGCGTTCGGCTTCAGGCGCATGACCTCGTCCATCGCGGCGTTGAAGTTCTCCACCAGCTGGTCGGTCGAGAACGACGCCTTGCCGATGATGAACTGCACGTTGGCGTGCTTGTCGTTGCGGAACTCGATCTTGCCGCCCTTGATGTCGGTGACGGCCTTGGCCACGTCCATGGTCACGGTGCCGGTCTTCGGGTTCGGCATGAGGCCACGCGGACCCAGCACCTTGCCCAGACGGCCGACCTTGCCCATGAGGTCCGGGGTGGCGACGACGGCGTCGAAGTCGAGCCAGCCGCCGGCGATCTTCTCGACGAGCTCGTCGGAGCCGACGTGGTCGGCACCCGCCTCGCGAGCGGCCTCGGCCTTGTCACCGTTGGCCAGCACGACCACGCGGGCGGTCTTACCGGTGCCGTTCGGCAGGTTCACGGTGCCGCGGACCATCTGGTCGGCCTTGCGCGGGTCGATGCCCAGACGCAGGGAGACGTCGACGGTGGAGTCCCACTTGGTGGTGGCGATCTCCTGGGCCAGGGCGATGGCCTCACGGGGGGTGTAGGCCTTGCCGGCCTCGATCTTCTCCGCTGCGGCGCGGTAGTTCTTGCTGCGCTTCATGGTTCTCTCCTCGGGAAAGGGGTGGGAGTCGTGGTCGTGCGGGCCAGCGCCGGCCCTACCACTGGGGCGCGGTGACGGCGGGTGCCGTCACCGCAGGGGGCCTCAGCCCTCGACGGTGATGCCCATGGAACGGGCGGTGCCGGCGATGATGCGCTTGGCCATGTCGAGGTCGTTGGCGTTGAGGTCCTTCATCTTGGTCTCGGCGATCTCGGCCACCTGGGCGTCCGTGATCTTGCCGACCTTGTTCACGTGCGGCTCGCCGGAACCCTTGGGCACGCCGGCAGCCTTCTTGATGAGCTGGGCGGCCGGCGGGGTCTTGGTGATGAAGGTGAAGGAGCGGTCCTCGTAGACCGTGATCTCCACCGGGATGATGTTGCCGCGCTGCGACTCCGTGGCGGCGTTGTACGCCTTGACGAAGTCCATGATGTTGACACCGGCGGCACCGAGCGCGGGACCGACCGGGGGCGCCGGGGTGGCGGCGCCGGCCTCGATCTGCAGCTTGATGAAGCTGGCGACCTTCTTCTTGGGGGCCATGTTGTTGCTCCTTGGTCGTGGGCCGACGCCGTGGGCGATGACCCGGTTGCATCGCCACCGCCGGGCGGTGGCAGGTCAGGACCCCGAGGGGTCCGGGTGCGGGGCCGCGGCCCCGCCGCGCATCAGATCTTGGAGACCTGGTTGAACGCGAGCTCGACCGGGGTCTCCCGGCCGAAGATCGAGACCAGCACCTGCACCTTGCGGGCTTCGACGTTGATCTCGGAGATCGTGGCAGGAAGGGTCTCGAACGGACCCTCCATGACGGTGACGGCCTCGCCGACCTCGAAGTCGACGAGCGGCATCTGCGGGGTGCCTGCCTGCGGCTCGACCGTGGTGGCGCCCTCCTGCGAGCCGGCGGCCGCCTCGGCCTGGGACTCGAAGTCGGGGGCCATCATGTCGAAGACCTCGTCCAGGCTCAGCGGCACCGGGTCGGTGGCGTTGCCCACGAAGCCGGTGACGCCCGGGGTGTTGCGGACGGTGCCCCAGGAGGCGTTGGTGAGGTCCATGCGCACCAGGCAGTAGCCGGGCATGCGCACGCGCTCGACCGTCTTCTTCTGGTTGTTCTTGATCTCGGTGACCGTCTCCATGGGCACCTCGGCCTGGAAGATGTAGTCCTCCATGTTCATGGAGACCGCACGCTGCTCCAGGTTGGCCTTCACGCGCTTCTCGTAGCCGGCGTAGGTGTGGAGCACGTACCAGTCACCGAACTGGCCGCGCAGCATGGCGCGGAACTCCTCGGCCTGGTCCTCGGCGGTGGGGGCGGCGTCCTCCTCGGACACCTCGGCGGCGTCGTCCGCGGCCTCGGCCTGCTCACCCTCGACGGTGGCGTCGGCCTCCGGGGCCTCGACCTCGTCGGCCACAGCGGACTCCTCGACGGCCTGGTCGGCCTCGAGCTCGGTCGCCTGGTCGGGCGTCTCCTCGGACATGCTCTGGTTCCTCCACGTGTGCTGGTTGCCGGTGCTGGGGCGGGCCTCGTCGGCCACGGGCGCGGGGCCCGTCGGCATCGACCCCGGGGGTCCTGCGCCGGGCCTCAGCCGAAGACGAGGTCGATCAGGCGCGAGAACAGCTGGTCGAGTCCGAAGACGAAGGCCATCATCGCCCCCACGAAGACGAGCACCACCAGCGTGTAGCTGACGAGCTCCTCGCGCGTGGGACGCACGACCTTGCTCAACTCGTCCGCGATCTGCTGCAGGAACAGCACGATGGAGTTGAAGAAGCGGGAGACCGGGTTGCTCCCCTGGGCCTTCCGCTCACGCAGGGGGACCTCGGAGTGGTCGGCCGGGGCCGTGCTGCGCTCGGCTGCTGCCGCGCTGGGCTCGGTCACGCTCACTCCTTCACGTGCTGGTTCCGCGGGGACGGACTGCGCAGGGCATGAGGGACTCGAACCCCCAACCCCCGGTTTTGGAGACCGGTGCTCTACCAATTGAGCTAATGCCCTTCGGCGGCCGGTGGGTCGACCGCCGTGGTCGGCGCACGGTGGTGCACCGACCGGGCACTCTACTGCAGGGCGGCACCTGATTTCCACCCGAGGCCCCTGCCGCCCCCTCGGCGGTGGTTCCGCGCCCCGGCCGGCACCCCCACGGGGCCCCGGCCGTGCGGGGCCGGCTGCCAGAATGGCGGGCATGACAAGCGACCAGTCCCCCGCCCAGCAGCCCGCCCGAGTGTCCCGCCGCCTGGCCGCGATCGCCGAGTCCGCGACCCTGGCCGTCACCGCGAAGGCCAAGGAGCTCAAGGCCCAGGGCCGACCGGTCATCGGCTTCGGCGCCGGCGAGCCGGACTTCCCGACCCCCGCCCACGTGGTGGAGGCCGCCGCGGCCGCCTGCCACGACCCGGCCAACCACCGGTACACCGCCGCCGGCGGCCTGCCCGAGCTCAAGCAGGCCATCGTGGAGGCCACCGCCCGCCACACGGGCCTGGAGCTGACCCCCCAGCAGGTGCTCGTGACCAACGGTGGCAAGCAGGCCGTGTACAACACCTTCGCCGCCCTGCTCGACCCGGGCGACGAGGTGCTCCTGCCCGCCCCCTACTGGACCACCTACCCCGAGGCCATCGCCCTGGCCGGCGGCACGTCCGTGGAGGTCTTCGCCGACGAGACCCAGGAGTACAAGGTCACCGTCGAGCAGCTCGAGGCCGCCCGCACCGAGCGCACCAAGGTGCTGCTCTTCGTCTCCCCCTCCAACCCCACCGGCGCGGTCTACTCCCGCGACGAGGTCGAGGCCATCGGCCGCTGGGCGGTGGAGCACGGCATCTGGGTGGTCACCGACGAGATCTACGAGTACCTCGTGTACGGCGACGCGGAGTTCCACTCGATGCCGGTGGTGGTCCCGGAGCTGGCCGACACCTGCGTGGTGCTCAACGGCGTGGCCAAGACGTACGCCATGACCGGCTGGCGCGTGGGCTGGATGGCCGGCCCCGTGGACGTCATCAAGGCCGCCACCAACCTGCAGTCGCACGCCACCTCCAACGTGGCCAACGTCTCGCAGCGCGCCGCCGTCGCGGCCCTGAACGGTGGCATGGAGGACGTGGAGCGCATGCACGAGGCGTTCGACCGCCGCCGCCGGACCATCGTGAGGATGCTCAACGAGATCGAGGGCGTGGAGTGCCCGATGCCGGAGGGCGCGTTCTACGCCTACCCCTCGGTCAAGGGCGTGCTCGGCAAGGAGATCCGCGGGAAGCGCCCGCAGACCTCCCTGGAGCTGGCCGCGCTCATCCTCGAGGAGGCCGAGGTGGCCGTGGTGCCCGGTGAGGCCTTCGGCCCCTCGGGCTACCTGCGCCTCTCCTACGCCCTGGGCGACGAGGACCTGGAGGAGGGCGTGGGCCGCATCCAGAAGCTGCTGGCCGAGGCCCGCGACTGACACGGCACCGCACCGATGCCGCAGGGGCCGCCCACCACGCACGTGGTGGGCGGCCCCGCCGCGTGGCGCGACGGACCCCGCCGGGTGGACGACCGCCGGGCACGGGCGGAGACTGGGCCTGACGCCCCGCCCGCAGCGGGCCGACCCGGTGGACACGACCCAGGAGACCCCCATGAGCCAGGACTTCCCCCGCACCGCCTCCGATCTCGACGCCGTGGACGACCTCGTGGACCCCGACCAGGAGTTCAGCGGGGACGGCACGCTCAGCTATGACGACGAGCCGGACGGCCCCGCCGAGGAGGTGGACGCCCAGCAGGAGTACGGCGAGGTGACCGCCGAGGACCTGGGCACCGACGACCTCGTGCAGGACGGCAGCGAGGTGGTCGAGGACGCGGGGCGGGAGGCCGACGGGGCGCTGGCCGGCATCGACCCTGCCCAGCCCGCGACCGACCGCCTGGCCCGCGAGCAGGACACCAACGGCATCGAGGACGAGGGCGAGGGGGCGATGAGCGACCCGGCCGTGGACCACGTGGTCGACGCCGACGACGCCTGAGGAGGCAGCTCGAGCCCGGGTGGCAGACTCCGGACATGGACGCCGGCACCGCCACCCCCCGCACCGACGACCTCGTCACGGGCGCCCTGCTCCAGCCCGGTGACAGGGTCGTGGACCTGCCCAAGGCGCACCTGCACCTGCACTTCACGGGGTCGATGCGGATCAGCACCCTGCGCGAGCTGGCCGCGCAGAAGGGCCTGCGGCTGCCGAGCGCGCTCGTGGACGACTGGCCGCCGGTGCTGCGTGCCACCGACGAGCGCGGCTGGTTCCGCTTCCAGCGCCTCTACGACGCCGCCAGGGCGTGCGTGACGACCGAGACCGACATGCGCCGCATCGTGCGCGAGGCCGCGCAGGACGACGCCGCCGAGGGGTCGCGCTGGCTGGAGATCCAGGTGGACCCCACGAGCTACGCCCCGCACGTCGGGGGCATCACGCCCGCGCTGGAGATCGTCCTCGACGAGGCGCGCCGGGCATCGGCCGAGGAGGGCATCGGCGTGGCCGTGGTGGTGGCGGCGAGCCGCACCCGGCACCCCTACGACGCCCGCGCCCTGGCCCGTCTGGCCGCCCAGCACGCCGGGGACGGCCCGGGGACGGTGGTGGGCTTCGGACTCTCCAACGACGAGCGCCGCGGGGACACCGCGGAGTTCGCCAAGGCGTTCTCCATCGCGCGTCGGGCGGGGCTCGCCTCGGTGCCGCACGCCGGGGAGCTGCTCGGTCCCCGCCACGTGGCCGACGCACTGGACGCCCTGGCACCGGACCGGCTGGGCCACGGGGTGCGGGCCAGCGAGGACCCCGAGCTGCTGGCGGAGGTGGTGCGCCGCGGCATCGCGCTGGAGGTGTGCCCGGGCAGCAACGTGGCCCTGGGCGTGTACTCCGCCCTGGACCAGGTGCCCCTGCGGGCCCTGCTCGACGCCGGGGCGACGGTGGCGCTCGGCGCGGACGACCCGCTGCTCTTCGGCTCCCGGCTGGCCGACCAGTACGTGGCCGCACGCGACGTGCACGGGCTGGACGCCGCCGCCCTCGGGGACCTCGCGCGGGCCTCCTTCGCCGCGAGCCGGGCCCCGCGCGAGGTGGTCGAGGCCGCCGAGCGGGACATCGCCGCGTGGGTGGCCGCCGGCTGAGCGCCACCGGGCCGTCACCCGGCGGCCACCCCGGGGTCACCCGCGAGGGCCACGGTGGGGCCATGCACACACGCACCCCCCTGACCCTGTCCCTGTCCGCGTCCGTCGCCGCCCTGGCCGCCCTCGCCGTCGGGGCACCGGCCACGGCCTCGGCCCCCGACGACGTGGCCCACGTGGCCGTGCTCGGCGACACCCCCTACGGCCCCGAGCAGACCGAGCAGTTCCCCGCCCTCGTGGACGACGTCAACGCCCACGGGTTCGACTGGGTCCTCCACGCCGGCGACGTGAAGAGCGGGTCCACCCCCTGCTCCGACGAGCTGCTGGCCACCTCCCGCGCGCTGTACGACACCTTCGAGGCGCCGTTCGTGCTCACCCCGGGCGACAACGAGTGGACCGACTGCCACCGCGAGAAGGCCGGGCAGTACCTGCCCACCGAGCGCCTGGAGCACACCCGCGCGCTCTTCTACCCGAACCCCCGCGGCACCATCGGGGGGCGGTCGATGGAGGTGGTTCCCCAGTCGGCCGAGCAGCCCGAGCACGCACAGTCGGTGGAGAACGTGCGCTTCCACGCCGCCGGCACCACCTTCGCCACCGTGCACGTGGTGGGCAGCCAGAACGGCGAGGCCCCCTGGGACGAGCTGGCCGAGGGCGACCACCCGGCCGAGCGGATGGCCGAGGTGCGCCAGCGCCGCGCGGCGAACCTGGACTGGATCGACGCCGCCTTCGACACCGCGCAGGAGCGGGGCGACGCCGCCGTGGCGATCATGATGCAGGCCGAGCCGGTGGCCGACGAGCCCGGCTACGCCGCCGAGCGAGCGCTGCTGCTGGAGCGCGCCGCCGCCTTCGACGGCCCGGTGCTCCTGCTGCACGGCGACGAGCACCAGCACGAGGAGGAGGCGCACTACGGCGGGGTGCAGAACCTGACGCGCGTGGAGACCTTCGGCGACACGGCCACGCAGTGGCTGAGCATGACCGTGGACCCCTCCACCGAGGAGGTCTTCTCGTTCCGGACCCACGAGGTGGGCCAGGACGGGCCGATCGTGGACACCGGTGTGGCGAGCGGCCCGGACGCCTCGCCCTGGGCCGGCCTGGCGGGGCTGGGCCTGGTGGCGGCCGGTGGCACGCTCGTGGCCCGCAGCCGCCGCGCCTGAGCCACCGCACGCCCGAAGGGACCCCGTCCGTCGGACGGGGTCCCTTCGGCGTCGGCGCGGCCGGGCCGCGGGCACGTCCTCAGAGCTGGTGGCCGACGAAGACGGGCTCGTTGACCAGGCGCACCCCGAAGGCCTCCTCGACCCCGAGGCGCACCTCGCGGGCCAGCGCGGCCACGTCGGCCGCCGTCGCCGAGCCCCGGTTGGTGATGGCCAGCGGGTGCTTGGTGGACAGCGCGGCCGGCCCCGGCATCGCGTAGCCCTTGCCGTACCCGGCCTTGTCGATGAGCCAGGCCGCACTCGTCTTGACCATCCCGTCGCCCGCCGGGAACTCCGGCGGCTCCGGGGCGGTGGGGCCGAAGCGCTCCACCACGTGGGCCCGCACCTCGTCCATCTGGGCGGCGGTGATGATCGGGTTGGTGAAGAAGGACCCGCACGACCAGGTGTCGTGGTCGTCGGCGTCCCAGACCATGCCGCGCTGCCGGCGCTGGGCCAGGACGGCCTCGCGGGCGTCGGCCAGGGCGACGCGCTCCCCCATCTCCACGCCGAGGCCCTGTGCGAGGGCGGCGTAGCCCACCGGCTGGGAGCGGTCGGTGGCCTCCAGCAGGAAGGTCACCGCGAGCACGACGTAGCGGCCCGTGGAGCCCTTCTGGGTGCGCTTGAACAGCGAGTCCCGGTAGGCGAAGGCGCACTCGGCGGCGGACATCTCCTGCACCTCGCCGGTCTCACGGTCGAGCACGCGCACGGACTCCACCGTCTGCGAGACGTCCTGCCCGTAGGCGCCCACGTTCTGGATGGGGGTGGAGCCCACGCACCCGGGGATGCCCGACAGGGCCTCGATGCCGCTCCAGCCGTTCTGCACGGCGTGGGCGACGAAGGCGTCCCAGGGCTCGCCGGCGGCGGCGCGCACGCGCACCCGCCCGTCCCCGGCGTCCTCGACCTCGATGCCGCGCGTGGCCACCTGCACGACGGTGCCGGGGAACCCCGCATCGCTGATGACGAGGTTGGAGCCGCCGGAGACCAGCAGGAGGTCCTCCCCCGCGGCGTCGGCGGCGCGCACGGCGGCCACGAGGTCGTCGGTGGTGGCGGCACGCACGAGGGTCCGGGCGGGGCCGCCGACGCGCAGCGTGGTGAGCGGGGCCAGCGGGGCGTCGTGCTCGGTGCGGGAGGCCTCGGAGAGCGGAGGGGTGCTCACGCGTCCTCCCCGGAGAGGTCGACCGTGGCGGTGGCCCGGCCGAGCACCGGCTTGGGGGCGCCCTCCTGGGTGACCGCCAGCGCCAGGGTGACGGTGTCGCCCTCGACCTGCTTGACGGTGCCGGTCACCGTGAGCACGGCCTCACCCGGGTCGGGCACCACGACCGGCGCGGAGAAGCGGGTGGAGAGGCCCAGGACGCGGGCGGGGTCGCCGGCCCAGTCCCCGACGCAGGTGGCCGCGCGCCCCATCGTGAGCATGCCGTGGGCCAGCACGCCGGGCAGGCCCACCTCAGCGGCGACGCGGTCGCTCCAGTGGATGGGGTTGTGGTCGCCGGAGGCGCCGGCGTAGGAGACGAGGTCGGCGCGGGTGAGGCGGACCTCGCGCTCGAAGGCGACGTCGCCGATGGTGAGCGACGCGACGTCGGGGGCGGCGGTGGGCTGCTGCGGGGTCTGGTCGGACATCAGGCCTCCTGCGCCGGGGCGGTCGAGATGACGAGGGTGGAGGTGCCGGTGGCCACGAGGTCCTCGGACTCGTCCAGCACCGTGGTGCGCAGCGCGAGCATGCACGTGGAGCCCATCATCTTGGCGCTGGTGACCTCGGTGGTGGCGGTGAGCTCGTCACCGGCCACCACGGGGCGCTCGTGGGTGAAGGACTGCTCGCCGTGCACGACGTTCTGCAGCGCGATGCCCAGGTCCGGGTCGGACAGCAGGAGGAAGTCGGCCGCCTGCGTGACCTTGACGACGAAGGTGGGGGGTGCCACGAGGTCGGCGTACCCGGCCTCGGCGGCAACCGCCACGTCGTGGTGCACGGGGTGCTCCGCGCCGACCGCGCGGGCGAACTCGCGCACGGCGGGGCGGGCCACCTGGTAGGGCTCCTGCAGGGTCCAGTTGCGGCCGGTGACCCGCTCGGCGAGCGTGCCGGCGGCGGCCTGGGTGTCGGCGGACGTCATGCCGCGAGCCTATGCGACACCCCGCACGCACGGAGGAGGGCCGCCCCGTGCGGGGCGGCCCTCCTCGTGGTCTGGTGTGCGGACCTCAGCGGGTCTCGCGGTGCGCGGTGTGGGACTGGCAGCGCGCGCAGAACTTCTTCAGCTCAAGACGGTCGGGGTTGTTCCGACGGTTCTTCTTGGTGATGTAGTTGCGCTCCTTGCAGTCCGTGCACGCCAGAGTGATCTTCGGGCGGACGTCAGCGCTCTTGCTGGCCATGGGGCAACCTGCTCTCGGACGGATTGTTCGTGGTGCGCCCCGATGGGGCACGGCGGCGGGTCCACTGGGTGGACCGTCTGCCAGTAGCGGGGAGGGGGCTCGATCCCCTGACCTCACGATTATGAGTCGTGCGCTCTAACCAGCTGAGCTACCCCGCCTCGGCGGGTGGGCCGACCCGAAGGCCGGCCACCACCAGAGCCCCCAAGCGGAATCGAACCGCTGACCTTCTCCTTACCATGGAGACGCTCTACCGACTGAGCTATAGGGGCGTCGCGGCCGTGACCGCTCGGAGAACAATACACACAGCTTCTGGAATGTGCAAAAACGGCGCGGTGGCGCGGATTCCCGGCCTCGGTGGAACCCGCGCCACCTGCCTCAGAGGGCCCTCAGCGTCCCCGTCATGTGCACGACCGAGGGGTCCGTGGCCCGGACGGCGACCTGCTGCACACCCCGGCGGCCCGACGGGTCGGCGCCGCCACCCGCCCGGCCCGTGGCCAGGACCACGGTGGACGGCAGGTGGAGCGGCTTGGCGAAGGCCACGTCGTAGGCGTACGCGTCCGGGACGTGCGGCTCCAGGGCGGCCAACGACCGCGCGGCGGTGTACATGCCGTGGGCGATGGCGCGCTTGAACCCGAAGGCCCGGGCCGTCAGGGCCGAGAGGTGGATGGGGTTGGCGTCGCCCGCCACCGCGGCGTAGCGCCGGCCGGTGTCGGCCGCCAGACGCCACCGGGCACGCTCCGGCAGGGCCGCGGCGTCCACGGCGGACGCGGGACCGGCAGCCTCAGCGGGGTCGCGGGAACCACCGGAGGGCGCGCCCTCCGTGGCACCGGTGACCTCCACGCCACGGGCCAGGTACTCGCTCCAGCCCTCCCAGACCCGTTGACCGTCCACCTCGGCCGTGGCCGCCAGCGTCACCAGGGCGCCCTTGGGGTGGGGCACGAGGCGGTCTGCCCAGAGCGTCACGGCCGGCACCGCATCGGGCGCCACCGGGGCGTGGACACGCCACCGGTTGGCCAGGTGCACCAGGCCGAGCACCTTCAGCGGGAAGTCCGGGGCGGTCATGAGCTGCATCTGCAGGCCGAAGGTGCGCACGTGGAGCCAGGTGGCCGACACCGGCGCGCCGTAGCGGAAGCCACAGAGGCGGGAGTAGGCGGCGAGCTCCCCGGGGGTCCACCCGGCCTCGGCCACCACGAGGCGGCGGGAGGGCAGGTCGTCCGCGCAGACGGTGGAGCGTCCGCGGGCCCGCACGGCGCGCCCGAAGAGCGACACGGGGCTGGGCACCGCGTCGAGGAGCTCGACGTCGACGTCCGGGACCGCCTGCTCGCCGACGGCCGGGGGCGACGAGGGGGTCGGCAGGTTCATGCGCGTGGCCACCTCATGCCCCCAGCTGGCTCTGGCCGCAGACGCGCAGCACCTGGCCGGTGACGCCGCCGATGGCGGGACGGGCGAGGAAGGCGATGGCCTCGGCGACGTCCACCGGCAGCCCGCCCTGCGCCATCGCGTTGATGCGGCGCCCCACCTCGCGGGTGAGGGCCGGCATGCGGCCGGTCATCTCGGTCTCGATGAAGCCCGGTGCCACGGCGTTGACCGTGATGCCGCGCCCGGCCAGCTGCGGGGCGAGCGAACGCACCGCGCCGATGACGCCGGCCTTGGAGGCCGCGTAGTTGGACTGGCCGCGGTTGCCGCCGATGCCGGAGGTGGAGGCCACCCCCACGACGGAACTGCCCTCGCCGAGGCCGCCCGGGACGCCGGAGAGCAGCACCTCGTTGATGCGCAGCTGGGCCACGAGGTTCACCTCGAGCACCGAGCGCCACCGGTCGGCATCGGTGTTGACGAGCAGCTTGTCGCGGGTGATGCCGGCGTTGTGGACCACCGCGTGCAGCTGCTCGGCGCCCGTGGCGGCCACGGCGGCGGCGATGCGCTGCCCGGCGTCCGGCGTGGTGATGTCGAGCTGCAGGGCCACGCCCCCGACCTCGTTGGCCACGGCGGCCAGGGACTCGCCCGCCTGCGGCACGTCCACGGCGACGACCCGTGCGCCGTCGCGGGCGAAGGTGCGGGCGATGTCGGCCCCGATGCCGCGGGCTGCCCCGGTGACCACCACGGTGGTGCCGGCGAACGCGCACTCCTGGGCCTCGACGGGGTGGAGCCAGCCGAGGGACTCCTCGGCCCGGCTGCGGTCGGCCTCGCGGACGCGCAGCGGCTGGCCGGACACGTAGGCGGAGCGGGCCGAGAGCAGGAAGGTGAGCGGCTCCACGAGCTCGGGCGCGACGGCGGCCCCGGTGGCGGCGACCTCGCGGTCCCGGCCCACGGCGGGGTCGAGCCAGAGCAGGTTGGCCGTGGCCCCGCGGCGCAGCTCCTTGCCGATGGAGCGCACCACGCCCTCGAGCGCCTGCGCGGCGGCCACCTGCTCGGTGGGGGCGCCAGCGGCCACGAGGACCTCCGGGGTGGTGCCGAGCACGACCACCCGGCCGCTGGGGGCCAGCCGCCTGAGCGTGGCCCGGGCGGCCCGGCGCAGCAGGTCGAGATCCGCCAGCGTGGTGGCGGCGGTCATGTCCACCACGAGGGCGGAGGCGGCGAGGTCACCGGCCTCGTCCGGGGTCAGCGGCAGCTCCGGGCGCTCCGACGCGATGCCGTGGCCCACGAGGAGCGCCTCGACCTGGCCGAGGACCGGGGCGGCCCCGGCACCGGCGAGCGCGACGGGGCCCTCCAGCATCGGCTGACCGGGGGTGTAGCGGCGCAGCGGGACCGGCCGGGGCAGGCCGAGCGAGCCGGCCAGGCGGGCGCCCAGCGGGGTGTTCACGAAGCCGAGCCAGCCGTCCTGCGACCGCGTGCTCGCCGCGGGGCGCTTCTCGCCAGTGGTCGGGGCGGCCTGGTCAGTGGGGTTCGGGGTGGGGTGGTTCATCACACGGCCTCCAGGATCGCGACGACGCCCTGCCCGCCGGCAGCGCAGATGGAGATGAGGCCCCGGCCGCTGCCCTTCCGGTGCAGCAGCGAGGCGAGGGTTCCGACGATGCGCCCACCGGTGGCGGCGAACGGGTGACCGGCGGCCAGCGAGGAACCCTTGACGTTGAGGCGCTCGCGGTCGACGGGGCCGAGCGCACCCCGCAGCCCCAGACGGGTGCGGCAGAACTCCTCGTCCTCCCAGGCCTTCAGCGTGACCTCCACGGTGGAGGCGAATGCCTCGTGGATCTCGTAGAAGTCGAAGTCCTGCAGCGAGAGGCCGTGGCGCTCCAGCAGGCGGGGCACGGCGAAGACCGGTGCGGTGAGCAGGCCCTCCCCGGCGTGGACGTGGTCCACCGCGGCCACCTCGGCGTCGACGAAACGCGCCAGCGGGGTGAGGTGGTGCGCGGCCGCCCACTCCGGCGAGGAGAGCAGCACCGCCGACGCGCCGTCGGTGAGCGGGGTGGAGTTGCCGGCGGTGAGGGTGCCCGGCTGGCCGGCCCAGCCGTCCTTGCCGAAGACGACCTTGAGGCCGGCGAGCTTCTCCTCGGAGGTGTCGGGACGGAGGAACTCGTCCCGGGTCAGGCCGAGGAAGGGGGTGACGAGGTCGTCGAAGAAGCCCTCGTCCCAGGCGGCCGCCAGGCGGTGGTGGCTGCGGGCGGCCAGCGCGTCCTGGGCCTCGCGGGAGATCCTCCACTCGGCAGCCGTGCGGGCCATGTGCTCCCCCATCGACAGACCGGTGCGGGGCTCGGCGTTCTGCGGGGCCTCGGGCGCGAGGTCACCGGGGCGGATGCGGGCGAGGGCCCGGAGGCGGGCCGGGGCGGACCTGGCGCGCGAGGCCTCCAGCAGCGCGCGGCGCAGCCCGTCACCGAGGGCCAGCGGCGCGTCCGAGGCCGTGTCGACCCCGGCCCCGATGCCGGCCTCGACCTGCCCGAGGGCGATCTTGTTGGCCACCTGGACGACGGTCTCCAGCCCCGTCCCACAGGCCTGCTGCAGGTCGTAGGCAGGGGTGCGAGCGTCCAGCGCGGAGCCGAGGACGGCCTCACGCGTGAGGTTGAAGTCGCGGGCGTGCTTGAGCACGGCACCGGCCGCCACCTCGCCCAGGCGCTCGCCCTGCAGCCCGTGGCGGGCGACGAGGCCGTCCAGGGTGGCGGTGAGCATGTCCTGGTTGGAGGCCTGCGCGTAGCGGCCGCCGGCCCTGGCGAAGGGGATGCGGTTGGCGCCCACCACCAGGGCGCTGCGGGGGCGGGGGGAACGCGGGTCGGCCATGGAGCCCTCCTGGGTGCGGACCGCGGGGTCCGTCTCGGTCTGGCGGGGTCCGGGGCCGTGGCACCGGGTGGAGCCGGCCCCGAAGTTACAGGTACGCAGTGTTCCACATACTGTCGATCCGGTCTACAGTGTGGCCATGGATCCCGTGCAGCAGATCGCAGGCCGCCGCGTGGACGGGCGCACGACCCGCTGGGAGGCGCACCGGGCCCGCCGCCGCGCCGAGCTCACGCAAGCAGCCCTGCGCGCCCTGCGCAAGCACGGCCCCGGCATCGGCATGGAGGAGATCGCCGCCGAGGCCGGCACCTCCCGCACGGTGCTCTACCGCCACCTGGGCGACCGCGCCGGCGCCTGGCGCGCCGTCATCGAGTCCGTGGACGCCAACATCTGGGGCGACCTGGCCCGCGCCAGCGAGAAGACCGCGCAGACCACGCCCCGCACCGTCATCGCCGCCGTCACCGACTCCTACCTGGCCCTCGTGGAGCGCGACCCGGAGATCTACCGCTTCGTGGTGACCCGCCCGCTCAACGACACCGACGGGGAGGACCCCGTGGCCGGCATGACCAACCGGATGGGCGAGCGCCTCACCCCCGTGCTGGAGCACCTGTTGCGCACCGCCGCCCGCACCGGCAGCGAGCCCGCCGCCGGCACCGCCGAGGCCGCCCGCACCCTGGCCCACGGGCTCGTGGGGTGCGTCCGCTTCATCGCCGAGGACTGGGTGGCCCGGGGCGACGACCGCCCGCCGCGCTCCCAGCTGGTGCAGGAGGTGGCCGAGCTCTACGGCGCCCGGTTCGACGCCCTCGCCGCGGAGACCACCCGATGACCCGCCCGGCACCCGACCCCGTGCACGACGGCCCCGCGACGACGGCGGACGAGCTCCGCACGGCGCTGGGCGCCCTGCTCGACGGCCCGTGGGCCGACGTGCGCCGGCGCCTGCGCGAGGGGGTGGACGCCGCCGACGTCCTGCTGGACCCGCAGGCCACCCTCGAGGAGCAGCGCGCCACCACCACCGCCGCCCTGCTGCAGCTCACGCGGCAGGGCCTGGTGGGGCTGCGTGCCCCCGGGCCCGACGCCGGACCGGCGGACGTCGGCGGCACCGTTGCCGCCTTCGAGACCGTGGCCGCCCTGGACCTCTCGCTCGCGGTGAAGATGGGCGTGCAGTTCGGGCTGTTCGGCGGGGCCATCGCCAACCTCGGGTCCGACGCCCAGCACGCCACGTGGCTGCCCGCCGCCTCCGCCGGGGAGCTGCTCGGCTGCTTCGCGATGACGGAGGTGGGCCACGGCTCGGACGTGCAGTCGCTGGAGACCACGGCCACCTACGACGCGGCGGCCGGCGAGTTCGTGGTGCACTCACCCACCCGCTCGGCCACCAAGACCTACATCGGCAACGCCGCCCGCGACGGGCGCATGGCCGTGGTCTTCGCCCAGCTGGTGACGCCGGACGACTCCTCCCTGCCCGAGGGGGTGGACGCCGAGGAGCCGACGCACCGGGGCATCCACGCCCTCGTGGTGCCGATCCGCGACGCGGCCGGTGCGCCCCTGCCGGGCGTGACCATCGGCGACAACGGGGCCAAGGGCGGGCTGCCGGGCGTGGACAACGGCACCCTGCGCTTCGACTCCGTGCGCGTGCCCCGGGAGAACCTGCTGGACCGGTTCGGCGCCGTGGACGCCGCGGGACGCTACTCCTCCCCCATCGACTCCCCCGGGCGCCGTTTCTTCACGATGCTGGGCACCCTGGTCCGGGGCCGGGTCTCGGTGGGCGGGGGCGCCAGCGCCGCGGCCCGCTCCGCGCTGACCATCGCCACCCGCTACGCCGACCGGCGCACGCAGTTCGCCGGCCCCGACGGGGAGGTGACCCTGCTGGACTACCGCGCCCACCAGCGGCGGCTGCTTCCCGCCATCGCCCGCAGCTACGCGCTGCAGTTCGCGCAGAACGAGCTGGTGGACACCCTCCACGCGGTGCAGCGGACCAGCCCGCTGGAGCGCGACGAGCGGGCCCAGCGCGCCCTGGAGTCCCACGCCGCAGGGCTCAAGGCCCTGCAGACCGAGGAGGCCAACCGGGTGCTGCAGACCTGCCGCGAGGCGTGCGGCGGGGCGGGCTACATGGCGACCTCCGGCATCACGCAGCGTCGCCACGACGCCGACGTGTTCGCCACCTTCGAGGGCGACAACACGGTGCTGCTGCAGCTGGTGGCCAAGGGCCTGCTCACCAACTACGGCAAGGCGCTCGGCTCGCTCAACATGACCGGGATGCTGCGCTACGGGGCCACGCAGTTCTCCGGCGTGGTGGTGGAGCGCACCGCGGCCAAGGGCTTCGTGAACCGGATGGTGGAGCTGGCTCGGCGGCGAGACATCGAGGACGTGGTGATGGACCGCGCCTGGCAGGTGGAGTGCTTCCAGTACCGCGAGCAGCACACCCTGGAGACGGCGGCGGCCCGGATGCGCCGGTCGCGCAGGGGCAGCGAGGCCGAGCAGTTCGCCGCGTTCAACGACGTGCAGGACCACCTGCTGCTGGCCGCCCGCGCGCACATCGACCGGGTGGTGCTGGACGCCTTCGCCGAGGTGGTGCAGGGCGTCCGGGATCCCGACCTGGCCACGTTGCTGGACCAGGTGTGCGACCTCTACGCGCTGAGCGTCATCGAGGAGAACGCGGCCTGGTTCCTGGAGCACGAGCACCTGCGCGGGGCCAAGTCCAAGGCGGTGACGGCCACGGTCAACGCCCTGTGCGCGCAGCTGCGGCCGGTGGCGGGCGTGCTGGTGGACGCCTTCGGCATCCCGGACGCCTGGCTGGCCAGCAGCCTGCTCGACGGGCAGGACGACGCCGGCCTCACCGCCTGAGGGGTCAGCCCAGCGCGGTCTGCACCAGGGTCAGCACGGCCACGGCCACGAGGAGCAGGGCGAACGCGCTCTGCAGCCGGTGGGCGGGCACGGCCTGGCCGATGCGGCCGCCGACGAGGCTCGCCGCCATCGCGACGCCGGCGAAGGTGAGGGTCAGCGGCCAGTCGAGCTGCAACCCGCTGCCGGCCCGCACCCCCAGGGCCACGGTGGCGCTGAGGATCATCACGAGCAGCGAGGTGCCCACCGCGCGCCGCATCGGCAGGCCGAGCACGAGCGTGAGGGCAGGGACCACGGCGAACCCGCCGCCCACCCCGAAGAAGCCGGTGAGGAACCCGACCGCACTGGCCGCCAGCAGCACCGGCAGCACCCGCGAGGGGTCCACGCGGAACGGTCGCAGCGTGAGCAGGGGCGGCACGGCCTCGAGGTCATCGGCGTCCGCGCGGCGGGCCCCGGAGCGGGCCCTGCGCCACATGGTGCGGGCCACGAACAGCAGGAGCAGCCCGAACGCGGTCATGAGCACCGCCTCAGGCACCCGTTGGGAGGCCACGGAGCCGCCGGCCGCGCCTGCGGCTCCCAGGAGCCCGAAGACCATTCCCTCACCCCAGGCGACGCGCCCGGCGCGCCCGTGCTGGAGCACGCCCACCACGCTCGTGAGGCCGACGACCACGAGCGACGTGGTGGACGCCTCGAGCGGGGACTGGCCCACCAGGTAGATGAGCGCCGGGACGGCGATGATGGCCCCGCCACCACCGAGGGAGCCCATGAGCAGCCCCACGAGGACGCCGACGAGGACGGGGACCAGCAGGCTCGCGGACAGCACGTCCCGATGGTAGGGCTCCCTCCCGACCCCCGGACACGCCGATGGGGCCGCTCCGCTGCTGCGGAACGGCCCCCATCGTCACGGGGTGCGCCGGATCAGGCGTCGGCGCCCAGGGCCTTGCGCACGGCCTCGACGATGGCGTCGATGTCCTCGGCCGTCGCGGTCAGCGGCGGGGCCAGGCGGATGGTGGAGCCGTGGGTGTCCTTGGCCAGCACGCCGTTCTCCATGAGCTTCTCGCAGGCCTCGCGACCGGTCATCAGCTCGGGGTCGATGTCCAGACCGGCCCACAGGCCGCGGGTCCGCACGGCCACCAGGCCCTTGCCCACCAGGGCCTCCAGACCCTCGGCCAGCTGCTTGCCGCGCTCGGCGGCGGCCTTCTGGTGCTCGCCGGTGGCCAGCATCTTGACCACCTGGTGGCCGACGGCGCAGGCCAGCGGGTTGCCACCGAAGGTGGAGCCGTGGGTGCCCTTGGTGATGACGCCCATGACGTCCTCATTGGCCACGACCGCGGACACCGGCACGATGCCGCCGCCCAGGGCCTTGCCCAGGGTGTACATGTCGGCCTCGACGCCCTCGTACTGGGAGGCCAGCGTGGTGCCGGTGCGGCCCAGGCCGGACTGGATCTCGTCGCAGATCATGAGCACGTTGTTCTCGCGGGTGATCTCGCGGACCTCGGCCAGGTAGCCCTCCGGCGGGATCACGACGCCGCCCTCGCCCTGGATGGGCTCGAGCAGCACGGCGACGGTGTCCGGGGTGATGGCCTCGCGCACGGCCTGCGCGTTGCCGTACTCCACGACGGAGAAGCCGGGCGCGTACGGGCCGAAGCCGGCGCGGGCCTCCTCGTCGGTGGAGAAGCTGATGATGGTGGTGGTGCGGCCGTGGAAGTTGCCGTCCATCACGATGATGTGCTGCTTGCCGTTCTCGACGCCCTTGACGTCGGCGCCCCACTTGCGGGCGATCTTCAGGGCGGTCTCCACGGCCTCGGCGCCGGTGTTCATCGGCAGGACCATGTCCTTGCCGGTGAGGGCGGCCAGGTCGCGGGTGAACGGCCCCAGGCGGTCGGAGTGGAAGGCGCGGGAGGTGAGCGTCATCTTGTCCAGCTGCTCCTTGGCAGCGGCGATGAGCTCCTCGTTGCCGTGGCCGAAGTTCAGCGCGGAGTAGCCAGCCAGGGCGTCGATGTAGGTCTTGCCGGCGACGTCGGTGACCCGGGCGTTCTTGCCCTCGGCGAGGACGACGGGCAGCGGGCCGTAGTTGTGGGCCGCGTGCTCGTCCTCCATCTGGATGTACCAGCTGGGGTCGGTGGAGCTGTTCTCGGAGGGAAGGTCAACGGTCTTCACGGTCTCGGTCATGCCACCACGGTACGACCGGCGAGGTTCGCGCGGCCAATCCACCCGGGTCGTCGGGCCGCGACGTGACACGGGCCACAAGGGCGAGGGATCGGGACGGCGTTGCTACGGTCGCGCCGTGCACCCAGCCCTCGTCCGCGCCGTGACCCACCTGCGCCGGGTGGCCGGTCCGGACCGCACCGCGGCCGACAACCGCCACCTCGCCGCCGGTCTGGCGTTCACCGCGGGCATGCTCAACTCGGTGGGCTTCCTGGCGGTGGCGGTCTACACCTCGCACATGACCGGGCTCACCGCCACCCTGGCCGACCAGTTGGTGCTCGGCGACCACCGCCTGGCCCTGCTCGCGGCCCTGGGCATCGCGTCCTTCGTGGTGGGTGCGGCCAGCTGCGCCCTGCTGTTCAATGCGTTGCGCCGCCGGCAGGTGGCCAGCCGGTTCGCGGTGGTGCTCGTGGTGGAGGCCCTGGCGATGCTGTTCGTGGGGCTGCTCGCCGACAGCGTCACCGCGTGGGGCCACGGCTGGGCGGCGGTGGCGGTGCTCTGCTGGACGATGGGCCTGCAGAACGCGCTGGTCACCAAGGTCACCGGGGCCACCATCCGCACCACGCACGTCACCGGGATGGTCACCGACCTCGGCATCGAGCTGGGCAAGTGGCTCTACCGCAACCCGCCCGGCGACCCCGACCCGGTGCGGGCCGACCGGCAGCGGATGGCGCTGCACGCCACCCTGGTCGGCGCCTTCGTGCTCGGGGGCGTGGCCGGGGCGCTGGCCGGGGTGGCCGTGGGCTACCGGGCGGTGGTGGTCCCCGCCGCACTGCTGCTGGTGCTGGCCCTGTTCCCCATCGTGGACGACCTGCGCGGCACCCGGCCCGGCCGCGTCTGAGCCGGCGGCCCACCCCTCGATCCGCGGGGGCCCGGGTACGGGACGACCCCCGAGGAACGGTTCCTCGGGGGTCGTGTGCGTGGCAGGTGCAGGATTCGAACCTGCGTAGGCTTTCGCCGACGGATTTACAGTCCGCTTCCATTGGCCGCTCGGACAACCTGCCAAACTGCGGGCTGGATACTAGCCGCCCTACCCTTGATCGGACAAACCGAGCCGCCCCGGGGCGGCTCCACCCCCTCGATGACAGGAGCACCCATGGCCAGTGAGTCCTCGTTCGACGTCGTGAGCAAGGTCGACCGCCAGGAGGTGGACAACGCCGTCAACCAGGCCGCCAAGGAGATCGGCACCCGCTACGACTTCCGCAACGTGGGCGCCGAGGTGGTGCTCAAGGGCGACGCCCTGACCCTGCGCGCCAACACCGCCGAGCGCTGCCTGGCCGTGCTCGACGTGCTGCAGACCAAGCTGGTCAAGCGCGGGGTGAGCCTGAAGTCCGTGGACTTCGGCGACGACGCCGAGCCCAAGCCGTCCGGCAAGGAGTACCGCCTGGAGGGGGTGCTCAAGGAGGGCCTGAGCCAGGAGGTCGCCAAGAAGATCTCCAAGCAGATCCGCGACGAGTTCGGCAAGAGCGTCAAGGCCGTCATCCAGGGCGACGAGGTGCGCGTGAGCTCCAAGAGCCGCGACGACCTTCAGGCCGTGCAGCGCGCGCTCAAGGCCAACGACGACATCGACGCCGCGCTGACCTTCACCAACTACCGCTGACGCGGCACGACGCGGGCCTCGCGGGCCCGGCGTCCCCCGCGCGAGGGCGGGTCCACCACGGTGGGCCCGCCCTCGCGCGTACCCGGACCCGGTACCCGGACCCGGTGCCCTGACCCCGGCCGGACGTGACACCCGCCACCCTGCACCCCGAGCGCGTGGGCGGGCGCCGGACGTGTTGTACCGTGCTGCGCACATCCATCACGACCGGCTGAGGGATCAGGACCGATGACGCCGGGGCAACCGCCTCGTGGGCGACCACGAGGAACGGTGCCACCTCCTGCGGGGAGCCTCGGCTCGCCGGAAGATGGGACCGACGGGCGAGCTCCTCCCCGCGGGTCTTCCTCCGGCACACCGTCGCACCCCGAGAGATGGTCACCGCGGTGCCGGACCCCTGAGGAAGGCCCCAGCATGAGCACGCTCACCCGCACCTCCCTCTCCCGCACCACCCGCGCGCTGCGCACCGGCATCGACACCGACCCGGCGCACGGCGCGGTGATCCCCCCGCTGCACCTCTCGAGCAACTTCGCCTTCGAGGGCCTCGGCCGGCCGCGCCGGTACGACTACACCCGCTCGGGCAATCCCACCCGCGACCTGCTCGCCGAGGCGCTCACCACCCTCGAGGGGGGCGCCGGCGCCGCGGTGACCTGCACCGGCATGGCTGCCGTCACCCTGGTGGCCACCGGCTTCGCCCGGCCCGGCCAGCGCGTGGTGATCCCGCACGACGCCTACGGCGGCACCTGGCGGCTGTTCGACGAGCTGCACCGCCGGGGCGTGCTCGAGGTGGTGGCCGTGGACCAGTCCGATGCCGCCGCCCTGGCCGAGGCCCTCGCCCCCGGCGCCGCCCTGGTGTGGGTGGAGACGCCCTCGAACCCGCTGCTGCGCGTCACCGACGTGCGCGCCGTGGCCGACGCCGCACACCGCGCCGGGGCCCTGGTGGCCGCGGACAACACCTTCTGCACCCCGCTGTGGCAGCAGCCGCTGGAGCTCGGCGCCGACCTGGTGGTGCACTCCACCACCAAGTACCTCAACGGCCACTCCGACGTGGTGGGCGGCGCGGTGGTGGCCGGCACCGACGAGCTGGCCGAGCAGCTGGCGTACTGGTCCAACGTGCTGGGCATCACCGGCGCGCCCTTCGACAGCTACCTGACCCTCCGCGGCCTGCGCACGCTGCCCACCCGCCTGCGCGCCCACGCCGAGGGGACCGCCGCCGTGCTGGACGCCCTGGTGGGCCACCCGGCCGTGGCCGCGGTGCACCACCCGGGCCTGCCCGACCACCCCGGTCACGCGGTGGCCGCTCGCCAGCAGCAGGGCTTCGGGGCGATGGTGAGCCTGGAGCTGGCCGGCGGGCGCGAGGCGGTGGCGCGCTTCCTCGACGGGCTGCAGTGCTTCACCCTCGCGGAGTCCCTCGGCGGCACCGAGTCGCTCGTGGCGCACCCGCCCACCATGACCCACGCCTCGATGACGCCCGAGGCGCGCGAGGTGGCCGGGATCGGCGAGGGGCTGCTGCGCCTCTCGGTGGGTCTGGAGGACCCGGCCGACCTAGCCGCCGACGTCGCCGCAGGGCTCGAGCGGGCCGGGGGTGGGTGTCGATGAGCGCCGCGCCCCTCGTCACCGCACCCACCGCCGGCACCGCCGCCGCCGAGCCCCTCGCCCCCTCCCCCGCGGCCGCGGCGCTGCACGCCGCCGCCCGCGAGCGCATCCTCGTGCTCGACGGCGCGTGGGGCTCGATGTTCCAGCGGATGGAGCTCACCGAGGCCGACTTCCACGCCGACGACACGCCCGACGACCGTGCGCTGGCCGGCAACTTCGACCTGCTCAACCTGGGCCGCCCCGACCTGGTGGCCGGCGTGCACCGCGCCTACCTGGAGGCCGGCGCGGACATCACCACCACCAACACCTTCAGCTCCACCGCCATCGGGCAGGCCGAGTACGGCTGCGAGCACCTGGTGGCCGCCCTCAACGAGGCCGCCGCCCGCACCGCCCGGCAGGTGGCCGACGCGGTGCAGGCCGCCGACGGACGTCCCCGCTGGGTGGCCGGTGCGGTGGGGCCCACCAACCGCACCGCCTCGCTCTCCCCGGACGTCGAACGCCCCGAGCTGCGCACCGTCACGCACGCCACCCTGCGCGCCGCCTACCGCGAGCAGGTGGCCGCCCTGGTGCGCGGCGGCGCCGACCTGGTGCTGGTGGAGACCGTCTTCGACACGCTCAACGCCAAGGCCGCCCTGCACGCCGTGGGCGACGTGGAGCGCGAGACCGGCCGCCGCATCCCGGTGATGCTCTCGGGCACCGTCACCGACGCCTCGGGCCGCACGCTCTCGGGCCAGACGCCCACCGCCTTCGCCATCAGCACCGAGCACGCCGACCTGCTCAGCCTGGGCCTCAACTGCGCCCTGGGCGCCGAGGCGCTGCGCCCCCACCTGCGCGAGCTCTCCGCCGCCACCCCGGCGCTTCTCTCGACGCACCCGAACGCCGGCCTGCCCAACGCCTTCGGGGAGTACGAGGAGACGCCCGAGCACATGGCCGCCGTGCTCGGCGACCTGGCTGCCGAGGGGGTGCTCAACATCGTGGGCGGGTGCTGCGGAACCACCCCGGAGCACGTGCGCGCCATCGCCGAGGCGGTGGCCGGCCACGCCCCGCGCGTGCCCGCCGAGCCCGAGCCCCGGCTGCGCGCCAGCGGGCTGGAGCCGTTCGTGCTCACCGACGAGACGAACTTCGTGAACATCGGCGAGCGCACCAACATCACCGGCTCGCCGAGGTTCGCCCGCGCGGTGGCCGAGGGCGACTGGGACGCCGCAGTCTCCATCGCCCGGCAGCAGGTGGAGAACGGCGCCCAGCTGGTGGACGTCAACGTGGACGAGGGCATGACCGACGGCCCCGCCACGATGGTGCACTTCCTCAACCTGCTGGCCGCCGAGCCCGACGTGGCCCGCGTGCCGGTCATGCTGGACTCCAGCCGGTGGGAGGTGCTCGAGGCGGGCCTGGAGTGCCTGCAGGGCCGCGGGATCGTGAACTCGCTCTCGCTCAAGGACGGCGAGGAGGCCTTCCTGGAGCGGGCCGAGGTGGTGCGCCGCCACGGCGCGGCCGCCGTGGTGATGGCCTTCGACGAGCAGGGCCAGGCCGATACCTTCGAGCGCCGCATCGAGGTCTGCCAGCGCGCCCACGACCTGCTGGTGGGCGCCGGGTGGCGGCCGCAGGACATCGTGTTCGACCCCAACGTGCTCACCGTGGCCACCGGCATGCCCGAGCACGACCGGTACGCGCTGGACTTCATCGAGGCCACCCGGTGGATCAAGCAGAACCTGCCCGGCACCCTGGTGAGCGGCGGCATCTCCAACGTGTCCTTCTCGTTCCGCGGCAACAACGTGGTCCGCGAGGCGATGCACTCTGTCTTCCTCTTCCACGCCGTGGCCGCCGGGCTGGACATGGGCATCGTCAACGCCGGGATGCTGGGGGTCTACGAGGAGATCGACCCGCCCCTGCGCGAGGCCGTGGAGGACGTGGTGCTGGCCCGCCGCGATGACGCCACCGAGCGGCTGCTGGAGCTGGCCGGGTCGTACCGCCACGAGTCCGGCGAGAAGGCCCCCGCGCAGGAAGCCGCGTGGCGCGCCGAGCCGGTGGCCGAGCGGCTGCGGCACTCACTGGTGCACGGCATCGCGGAGTTCGCCGAGGAAGACGCCGAGGAGGCGCGCCTCGAGCTGGGCTCGCCGCTGGCCGTCATCGAGGGGCCGCTCATGGCCGGCATGGACGTGGTGGGCGACCTGTTCGGCAGCGGGCGCATGTTCCTGCCGCAGGTGGTGAAGTCCGCGCGCGTCATGAAGCGCGCCGTGGCCCACCTGACCCCCTACCTGGAGGCCGCCGCGCAGGACACCGGCGGGCACGCCAAGGGACGGGTGCTCATGGCCACCGTCAAGGGCGACGTGCACGACATCGGCAAGAACATCGTGGGCGTGGTGCTCTCGTGCAACGGCTACGAGGTGGAGGACCTGGGCGTCATGGTGCCGGCCGAGCAGCTGCTGGACCGGGCCGCCGAGACCGGGGCGGACGTCATCGGCGTCTCCGGGCTCATCACCCCCAGCCTCGACGAGATGGTGTCCCTGGCCGCCGAGATGGAGCGACGCGGGCTGGCCACGCCGCTGCTCGTGGGCGGGGCCACCACCTCCGCGGCGCACACCGCGGTGAAGATCGACCCGGCGTACTCCGGCACCGTCGTGCACGTCACCGACGCCTCGCGCGCCGTGCCGGTGGTCAACGAGGCGCTGCACCGCCCGGCGGACCTGGCCGAGCGCACCGCCGCCACCCACGCCGGGCTGCGGGAGCGCTACGGGCGCAAGGAGGTGCGGCTGGTGCCGTGGGGCGAGGCCTGCGCCGACACCCGGGCGGTCACCGAGCCCTCGCCCGCCCCCGCGCACCTGGGCGTGCACCGCCTCGAGCCGACCGTCGCCGAGCTGGCCGAGGTGGTGGACTGGACGCCCTTCTTCAGCGCCTGGGAGCTGCGCGGCAGCTACCCGCGCATCCTGCAGGACCCGCGAGTGGGCGAGCAGGCCCGCACCACCTTCGCCGACGGGCAGGCGTGGCTGCGGCGCATCGTGGACGAGGGGCTGCTCACCGCCCGCGGCGTGGTGGGCCTGTGGCCCGCGCACCGCGGCGCCGACGGGCAGGACGTGGTGGTGGACCCCCGCGTGCCCGGGGCCCCGGACGGGGTCGGCGGGACGGACGGAGCGCCGGCCACCTTCCACGGGCTGCGCCAGCAGAAGCACCGCGGCTCCGGCGGGTACGCCTCGCTGGCGGACTTCGTGGCCCCCGCCGACGACCACCTGGGCGGCTTCGCCGTGGGCGTGCACGGGGCCGAGGAGCTGGCCGCCGCGCTGCGCGCCGAGCAGGACGACTACGGCGCGATCATGGTGCAGGTGCTGGCCGACCGGCTGGCCGAGGCCTTCGCCGAGTGGGCCCACCGCGAGGTGCGCACCCGGCTGTGGGGGTACGCCCCCGACGAGGACCTGCCCGTGCCGGACCTCATCCGCGAGCGCTACACCGGCATCCGCCCCGCGCCCGGCTACCCGGCCCAGCCGGACCACACCGAGAAGCGCACCCTGTGGCGCCTCCTCGGGGCCGAGGGGGTGGGGCTGCGGCTCACCGAGCACTGCGCCGTGACACCCGTGAGTGCCGTGAGCGGCCTCTACCTGGCGCACCCGGACGCGCAGTACTTCTCCATCGGCCGCATCGACGACGAGCAGCTGGCGGACTACGCGCGCCGCAAGGGGTGGGGCACCGAGGAGGCCCGCACCCACCTGGCGCCGCTGCTGCGCTGACGCACCCCCGCGACCACCCACCCCACCGACCACCCGCACATCCCCGGGAGGACCCCATGACCCGCATCTCCGTCGAGCTCGTCCCCCGCAGCGAGGAGTCGCTGCTCACCGAGGCCGCCAGCCTGTCCGAGGTGGCGCCCTGGGCCGACACCATCAACGTCCCCGACCTCGTGAAGTTCGGCCTGCGCCCGTGGGTGGGCTGCCGCAAGGTGCGGGAGGCCACGCGCCGCCCCGACGGCAGCCCCTACGGCGTGATCCCCCACGTGCGCGCCTGCGACGTGGACCCCGACGCCCCGCTGCCGATGGCGGCCGAGTTCCGCGCCGCCGGCATCACCGAGGTGCTGGTGGTCAGCGGCGACGACGCCGACTACTTCAGCCAGCACACCTACCCGGTGGACGCCGTGGACGTGATCCGCCGCTTCCGTCAGGAGCTGCCCGGGGTGCGGGTCTACGCCGCCCTCGACCCCTACCGCACCGGCATGAGCGCCGAGCTGCGGCAGGTGGAGCGCAAGCTGGTGGCCGGCGCCTCGGGCGTGTTCACCCAGCCCTTCTTCGACGTCGACCACCTGCGCTCCTGGCGGCGGGTGCTGCCGGACGAGGTGGAGGTGTGGTGGGGTGCCACGACGGTGACCACGCTGGCCGCGCTGGGCTACTGGCGGCGCCGCAACCTCGTGGCCTTCCCCCGCGACTTCCGGATGGAGCTCCAGGCCCAGCGGGAGTTCGCCCAGCGGACCATCGACCTGGCCACCGAGTGGGGCGACAACGCCTACCTGATGCCGGTGCGCACCGCCCCGGCGGAGTACCTCGCCGGGCTGCGGGTGCCCGCCGCCGCCTGACCACGGGCACCCGGGGCCGGGGGGATCGGTCCCCGGCCCCGGCGGCCCCTGCCTCAGCCGCCGAAGCGCTCCCGGCTGGCCAGCACCTCGCCGAGCACGGAGCGCTGGTCGACCATGCTGCGACGCACCGCGGCCGAGAGCAGCCCGCTGGCCACCGCGCGGTCCACCGCGTCGGCGGTGCGCTGCGTGGCCACCGGCAGCGGGAAGGCCAGCTGCGCCACCCGGGCCAGCGCGTCCTCGCCGAGGACGCCGGACAGCGCCGGCACGTCCGTGAGGTAGCGCTCCACGTAGGGCTCGAGCAGGGCGTCGTCGCCGGAGGACCAGAAGCCCTGCGCCAGGTGGTTGCGCTCGTAGTTGCTGCGGCCGGAGTCCCGACCGGCCAGCTGCTCCCAGGCCCACTGCTTGGCCTCGGGCGTCGGCTCGGCGGCGCGGGCGGTGAGCGCCGAGAGACGCCCCGTCAGCGAACCGTCGTGGCCCTCCATGAGCTCCACCTCACCGTCCAGCGCCCCCAGCTGGGCCAGGCGCTTGACGGCGAACCAGCGGAACTCGTGGTCGGCCTCCAGGCCCTCGGGCAGGGCCTGGCCCCGGGCCCAGCGGCGCACCTCCTCGGCGTCGGTGGAGCAGACCGCCACCACGCGCGCGCCGAGCCAGGCGGCGGAGGTGGCCGGCTCGGCGGTGCGCAGGCGCTCGCGGCCGGCGGCGGCCATGCGCTCCAGCAGCCCCTCGCGTTCCGCTGCCGGCACCATGGTGCGCACGGCCCGCTGGGTGTACCCGCCGGAGATGGCCAGCACCGACGCGTCGGTCTCGGCCGGGAAGGCGTGGACGAAGACCTCCACCAGGTGGAGCGGGTCCACGGTGGCCTCGGCGACGCCGTCGAACAGGGCCGCCCACAGCATCGCGCGGGTGACGGGCTCGGTGACCTGCGGCAGCTGGGTGGGCAGCGCCGCCCACGAGTCCTCGTCGAGCACCGCGGTGGCCCAGGTGGTGTCCGCGGCGTTGGGCACCACCAGGCGCGGCACGGGGCGGCCGGACAGCTCGGGCACCTCCACCCGGTCGCCGTCGAGCTCCACGTCCACCTGCCAGGCGCGGTCGCCGTCGGTCCACCCGGCCACCGTCAGGGCGTGCGGGCGCCCGGCCGGCTCCCCCGAGGAACGGGTGAACGCCTCACCGGTGGGCTGCTGGCGCACCACCGTGGCGGTGTCGATGACGGGCAGCCCGTCGGCGTCCTGCCGCGTGGTGAGCTCCACCGCGATGCGGTCGAGGCCGGCGGTCTCCAGCCAGGCCGCCGCCCAGGCCTGCACGTCGCGGCCGGACGCGCGCCCCATCGAGCCGAGGAAGTCCGCCAGCGTGGCGTTGCCGTAGGCGTGGCCCTCCAGGTGGTCGCGGACGCCCGCCACGAAGGCCTCGTCCCCCATCCACGCGATGAGCTGGCGCAGCGCCGAGGCGCCCTTGGCGTAGCTGATGCCGTCGAAGTTCTGCAGCGCGGTGTCGCCGTCCGGCGCCGGCGCCCCGGCCACCGGGTGGGTGGAGGGCGAGCGCTCGGCGGCGTAGCCCCACGGCTTGCGGCCGATGCCGAAGTCCACCCACGCCTCGGTGAACTCCGTCGCCCCCACCAGCGCACGGTGGGCCATGTACTCGGCGAAGGACTCGTTGAGCCACAGGTCGTCCCACCACCCCGGGGTCACGAGGTCGCCGAACCACATGTGCGCCATCTCGTGGGCGATGGTGTTGGAGCGCAGCAGCAGGTCCTGCCGGGTGATGGCGCCGGTGAACACGTACTGGTCGCGGAAGGTCACGCAGCCGGGGTTCTCCATGGCACCGGCGTTGAACTCCGGCACGAACACCTGGTGGTACTCCCCGAACGGGTAGTCGATGCCGAAGAGCTCGTGGAAAAAGCTCATGCACTGGCGGGTGACCTCGAACACCTGCGGGGCCTGGGCCTCGAGCTGCTCGGCCAGGGAGGCGCGGGTGTGCACCACCAGCGGCACCTCCTGGCCGTCCGGTCCGCGCCAGGTGTCGCGCTGCTGCACGTAGGGGCCGGCGCAGACGGTGACGAAGTAGGTGGACAGCGGCTTGGTGGTGGCCAGGCGCCACACACCCCCGCCCTCGTGGGTGGGGTCGCCGTTGCCGGTGACGACCCACTCGTCCGGCGCCTTGACCACCACGGCGTAGGGGGCCTTGAGGTCGGGCTGGTCGAAGCAGGCGAACACCTTGGGCGCGGCGTCCAGGAACAGGTGGCCGTAGACGTACTCGCGCTGGTCGGCCGGGTCCACCGAGCGGTGCAGGCCCTGCCCGTCGTTGGAGAAGGGCATGGTGGCGCGCACCACGAGCGTGTTCTCGCCCTGCGCCGGGGTGAGGGGCAGGCGCCCGTCGACCACCGTGGCCGGCTCCACCGCGACGCCGTTGAGCTCCACCTCGTGCACGTCCACGGCCTTGAGGTCCACGAAGGTGGGCTCGGCCGCGGCGGCGGTGAAGACGATGGTGGTCTCGGACTCGAAGGTGCGCGAGCTGGTGGTCAGGTCCAGCTCCACGTCCATCGAGACCACCTCGATGAGCGCGGCACGGGTCTGGGCTTCGTCACGGGTCAGCGAGGGCATGGGGGCCATCCTGCCCCGAGACCCGGCCGCAGGTCACGGGGATGTGGACGGGGGTCCTCAGTCCAGGCGCTGCCCCGCCATCGCCTCCAGCCGCGCGATGCGCTGGTCCATGGGCGGGTGGGTGGAGAACAGTCGCGCCACCCCCGCCCCGCGGAAGGGGTTGGCGATCATCATGTGGCTGACGGTCTCCACCCGCGGCTCGGGGCGCAGCGGGCGGGCCGACGCCCCGGACTCGATGCGGCGCAGCGCACTGGCCAGGGCCAGCGGGTCACCGGTGAGCCGCGCGCCGTCCTCGTCGGCGTCGAACTCGCGGGTGCGGCTGATGGCCAGCTGGATGACGGTGGCCCCCAGCGGGGCGAGCAGCGCCATCGCGATCATCACCAGCGGGTTGGGCCGGTTCTCCCCCTGCCCGCCGCCGAACCACATCATCATCTGCGCCACCGAGGTGATGGTGCCGGCGATGGCCGAGGCCACCGCGGAGGTGAGGATGTCGCGGTTGTACACGTGCATGAGCTCGTGGCCCAGCACCCCGCGGAGCTCACGCTCGTCGAGCAGCTCGAGGATGCCGGCGGTGCAGCACACCGCCGCGTGCGAGGGGCTGCGGCCGGTGGCGAACGCGTTGGGCGCCATGGTGGGCGAGACGTACAGGCGCGGCATCGGCTGGCCGGCGGCCGTGGACAGCTCGGTGACGATGCGGTGCATCGCCGGCGCCTCGTGCGGCCCCACCTCCCGGGCCCGCATGGCACGGATGGCCAGCGTGTCGGAGTTCCAGTAGGTGTACGCCGTGGAGAGCAGGCCGAACACGGCGAACAGCCAGATGAACCGGCCCCCGCCCACGACGGCCCCCAGGCCCAGGAAGAGGGCCCAGATGAGGCCGAACAGCATCACGGTCTTGAGCCCGTTGTGGTGTCGGTGCATGGGGCGATCCTCCCACCCCGGGGCACCGCGCGGCCCCGCTCCTACACTGCCCGGGTGACGACCTCCCCCTCCGCCCCGACCGAGCGCGCGGAGGGGTGGTGCCTCCTGGTGGTGCTGCTCGTGCCCACCTTCATGGCCCTGGTGGCCGTCTCGGTGGTGAACGTGGCCCTGGCCCCCATCGGGGACTCGCTCGGGGCCAGCAGCTCCCAGCTGCAGTGGGTGGTCTCCGGCTACGCCCTGGCCTTCGGGCTGCTGCTGGTGCCCGCCGGGCGGCTGGGCGACCAGATCGGGCGACGACGGCTGCTGGGCTGGGGCGTGGCGCTGTTCACCGCCGGGTCGCTGGTGGCCGCGCTGGCCCCCTCGCCCGGGGTGCTCAACGCCGCGCGGGTGGTGCAGGGGCTCGGCTCGGGCCTGGTGAACCCGCAGACCATCGGCCTGATCCAGCAGCACTTCCGCGGCGAGCAGCGCGCCCGCGCGTTCGCGGCCATGGCCACCACCGTGGCGCTGGCCACCGCCGTCGGTCCCGTGCTCGGCGGGTTCCTCATCCAGGCCCTCGGCCCCGAGGCGGGGTGGCGGTGGATGTTCGCCCTCAACCTGCCGCTGGGGCTGGCCGTGCTCGTCCTCGCCCCGCGGTGGGCCCCGGACGACCGCGCCTCGGTGGGGACGCGCCCGGACCTGGACCCCGTGGGCACCCTGCTGCTGGGAGCCACGGTGCTGTGCCTGATGGTGCCCTTCGTGGAGCGGGGCGGCCCCGCGGCCTGGGCGCCCCTGCCGGTCGGGATGCTGCTGGCCGCGCTCTTCGTGGTCTGGGAGCGCCGCTACCGGGACCGCGGCGGCTCCCCGGTGGTGGACCCACGCATGTTCTCCGTGGAGCCCTTCCGCAACGGCATCGCCGTGGTGTCGGTGCACTTCGTGGGGGCCACGAGCATCTTCCTGGTCATCCCGCTGTGGATGCAGATGCACCTGGGCCACAGTGCGTTCGCCGCGGCGCTGGTGCTGCTGCCCTCGTCGGTGGGCGCCGGCCTCTCCGCCCAGTTCGCAGGGCGCCACGTGCTGCGCTGGGGGCGGCGGCTCGTCATCGGCGGCTTCCTCGTGGTGATCTGCGCCCTGCTGCTGCTCGTGGCGCTCACCCCGCTGGTGGAGTCCGGGCGGGTGCCGTGGTGGGCCTGCGCCGCGGCCGCCGCGCTGGTGGGCGCGGGCCAGGGGTGCGTGGTGAGCCCCAACACCACGCTGACCCTGCAGGCGGTGGATCCCCGGCAGGGCGGGGTGGCCGGTGGGCTCATGTCCCTGGGGCAGCGCATCGGCACCGCTGTGGGCACCGCCCTGGTGCCGGGCGTACTGTTCGCCGTCCTGGATGCGGGGCAGTCGTGGTCGGTGGCGTTCCGCACCGCGCTGCTCACCATCGTCGCCCTGGCCACCGTGGCCCTGGCCGTCAGTGTGGTCGACCTGCGCCGTGAGAGGAGGACCCCCCGATGAGCACCCACCCCACCCCCGCCCCGGCGGCGCCGACGGGAGGTGACCCCGCAGCGGCCACCCCCGCCGGCACGCCCTCGCCGGCTGCCGGCCGCGGCGTGCTGTACGGCTTCGGCGCCTACCTGCTCTGGGGCGCCTTCCCGCTGTACTTCGCCGCCCTCGCCCCGGCCGGGCCGTGGGAGATCCTCGCCCACCGCGTGGTCTGGTCGCTGCTCTTCTGCCTGGTGCTGCTGGCCGCCACCCGCCAGCTCGGCGCGCTGCGCGGCGTCCTGGGCACCCGCCGTCGGGCCCTGGCCATGACCGCCGCCGGCCTCACCATCGGCGTCAACTGGACCATCTACGTGACCGCGGTGACCACCGGCCACGTCACCGAGGCCGCCCTGGGCTACTTCCTCAACCCGCTGGCCACGGTCGTCATCGGCGTGGTGGTGCTCCGCGAGAGCCTGCGCCGCTGGCAGTGGGTGGCGGTCGGCATCGCCGCAGCGGCCGCGGTGTACCTCACCGTCGACTACGGCCAACCGCCGTGGATCTCGCTGGCCCTGGCGCTGAGCTTCGCCACCTACGGGCTGCTCAAGAAGCAGGTGGGGGCCTCGGTGCCGGCGCTGCACTCGCTCACCGCCGAGACCGTCGCGCTGCTGCCGGTGGCCACCGGCATCCTCGTGTGGCTCGGCACCTCCCCGACGGGGTCCACCACCACGCACCAGACCTTCACCGGCCACGGGGTGGGCCACATGCTGTGGCTGGCCTCGGCCGGTGTGGCCACGGCCATCCCACTGCTGCTCTTCGCGGCCGCCGCCTCCCGGGTGACCCTGGTGACCATCGGCCTGCTGCAGTTCCTCACCCCGGTGCTGCAGCTGCTGGTGGGCGTGCTGGTGATGGGCGAGCACCTCTCGGTGAGCCGCTGGATCGGGTTCGCGATGGTGTGGTGCGCCCTGGTGGTGCTCATGACCGACACCGTGGTGGCCGCCGGGCGCCGGCGCCGCCACGACCGGCTGGCGCGGGCCGCCGGGGGCCTGAGCGGCAGCTGAGGCGCGGCGCGGGGACCGGCTGCGGGCGACCACGGCGACGTTCCCCCATCGGCCACGCAGCCGTCACCGGGAGTTCACCGGGCGAACACCGCTCCTCCATGCGCGCTTCCTAGGGTCGCGCGAGGGCTACCTGCCCCCAACCACCCTCTCTGATCCCCTGCGGAGGCTCGAAATGCGCAACGACGGACGTCGCCTGCTGCCCATCCTGAACTCGCCGATCACCGGTGGCCGCCAGGCGGTCACCTGCCACTACCGCTGCAACAACGCGTGTGCGCGCCCGGTGCCCAACACCTCGGACAACCAGACCTTCGCCGAGGTCGTGGCCGAGGGCGCTTCCCGCCGCCAGGTGCTCATCACCGGTGGCCTGGGCCTGGCCACCGCCGCTGCCTTCGCCGCCGCGGACACCCGCACCCCGGCCGTGGCCGCCGACATCGCCGAGGCCTCCGAGGGCCCGCTGGGCTTCAAGGGCATCGCCCCCACCCCGGCCGAGGTGGACGAGTTCAAGGTGCCCGAGGGCTTCGCCTGGAACCCGCTGTGCAACTGGGGCGACCCGCTGACCCCCGACGCCCCGGCGTTCGACATCAAGAACCAGTCCGAGGCCGCGCAGAAGCAGCAGGCCGGCTACAACGCGGACTTCGTCTCGGTGATCCCCACCGGCGACAACACCGCCGTGCTCTCGTTCAACAACGAGTACGTCAACCCCGAGCTCATGTTCGACGGCCTGGCCGACGCGCGCCCGACCGCCGACCAGCAGGCCGTCCTGCTGGCCGCCCACGGCCTGACCATCACGGCCCTGCAGCGCGCCTCCGCCGAGGACTTCTACGAGCGCGACCTGAACTCCCCGGTGAACCGCCGCATCCACCTGGACACCGAGTTCGCCTTCACCGGCCCCGCCGCCGGCTCCGACCTGCTCAAGACGAAGGCCACCCCGAAGGGCAAGAACGCCTTCGGCACCATGAACAACTGCGCCGGTGGCGTGACCCCCTGGGGCACCATCCTGTCCGGCGAGGAGAACTGGAACGGCTACTTCCTCGGCGACGCCGACAACGCCGCCGCCCAGGAGGAGTACGAGCGCTACGGCGTGGTCACCAGCGCCGACGAGCTGTCCAACTACTTCCTGGACGCCGCCCCGCGCTTCGACCTGCGCAACGAGAACAACGCGCTGCACCACTTCGGCTACATCATCGAGATCGACCCGATGGACCCGACCGCCACCCCGCGCAAGCACACCGCGCTGGGCCGCTTCAAGCACGAGGGCGCCAACGTCACCATCGCCGCCAACGGCCACGCCGTGGCCTACATGGGCGACGACGAGCGCTTCGACTACATGTACAAGTTCGTCTCGCGCAAGAAGTACGTCGAGGGCAACAAGCAGCACAACATGACGCTGCTCGAGGACGGCGACCTCTACGTGGCCAAGTTCTCCGGCGACGGCTTCGAGGACGGCGTCTCCGACGGCTCCGGCATCTGGATCCCGCTGACCCAGAACGGCAAGTCCGTGGTGCCGGGCATGTCCACCGAGGAGGTGCTGGTGCTCACGCGCTTGGCCGCCGACAAGGTGGGCCCGACCAAGATGGACCGCCCCGAGGACGTGGAGCCCAACCCGGTCAACGGCCGCATCTACGGCGCCCTGACCAACAACTCCAAGCGTGCCCCCGGCGAGATCGACGAGGCCAACCCGCGCGCCGAGAACAAGCACGGCCAGGTCATCGAGATCACCGAGGCCGGCGGCGACCACACCGGCACGAAGTTCACCTGGAAGCTGGTGCTCATCTGCGGTGACCCCACCGACCCGACCACCTACTTCAACGGCTACGACAAGTCGATGGTGGCCCCCATCTCCTGCCCGGACAACGTCGCCTTCGACAAGGCCGGCAACCTGTGGATCTCCACCGACGGCATGCCCGGCACCCTGGGCCACTGCGACGGCCTCTACGCGATGCCGGTGGCCGGCGAGAACATGGGCCTGCTGACCCAGTTCCTCTCGGTGCCCACCGGTGCCGAGTGCTCCGGCCCGCTGGTGTCCACCGACAACACCTCGGTGTTCGTCGCCGTGCAGCACCCGGGCGAGATCGACGGCGCGAGCACCACCAACGTGTTCTCGCAGTTCCCGTACAAGGGTGACGGCTTCCCGCGCCCGGGCGTGGTCGAGGTGAAGCGCACCAAGGACGCCCCCGGCCCGATCGTCGACACCGGTGTGGCCTCGGGCTCGGCCTTCGGCTCCGCCCAGTCGCGCGTGGGCTCGCTCTTCGGCTGATCCCCCCTCGCACGGCAACGGCCCGCTCCCCGATGGGGGCGGGCCGTTGCACGTCGTGGTGGCGGCGTCGCGGTGTGGGTGCCGGCGGGGCTCAGGCCACGCGGTCGGCCACGGCGCGCACGAGGCGGCGCAGCTCGTCGGTGACCTCGTTGCTGCCCAACGGGTCCAGCACGGCCGCGGTGTCCTCGGCGTAGCGCAGCGTGTACGCGCGGGCCTCGGCCAGGGCCGGGTGGGCGCGGAGCAGCTCCACCGCCTCGGGAAGGTCGGCCTCGACCACCGGGCCGGCCAGCAGCTCCCGCAGTCGGGCGCCCTCGTCGTCGGTGCTGCGACGGGCGAAGAGCACCGGGAGGGTGGCCTTGCCCTCGCGCAGGTCCGTGCCGGGCGTCTTGCCGGACTCCTCGGCGTCGGAGGCCACGTCGAGCAGGTCGTCGGCCAGCTGGAAGACCAGGCCCAGCCGCTCCCCGAACTCGGCCATGAGCCGCACCGTCGCCTCGTCGCAGCCACCCAGACGGGCGCCGTACTCGGCCGCGGCGGCGATGAGGGCGCCGGTCTTGTCCGCGAGGACGCCCAGCAGGTGCTCCACCGGGTCCACGCCCTCGGGCACGGGGCGCTCGTCGCGGATCTGGCCGGCGCACAGGCGGATGAAGGTGTCGGCCTGCAGGCGCACCGCATCGGGGCCCAGCTCGGAGACCAGGGCGGAGGACCGCCCGAAGAGCAGGTCGCCCACCACCACGGCGGTGGCGTTGCCGTAGCGGGCGTTGGCGCTGGACACCCCACGGCGCAGCTCGGCCTCGTCCATGACGTCGTCGTGGTAGAGCGAGGCCAGGTGCACCAGCTCCACGGCGGCCGCGGCCTTGACCACCTCGTCGGTGACGCCCTGCCCCAGGTGGGAGACGAGCAGCGTCAGCTGGGGGCGGAAGCGCTTGCCCCCGGCCTCGAGCAGGTAGGCCGACGCCTCGGCGATGAACGGGTCGTCGTGGCGGACGACCTCGTGGAGCAGGGTGTCGACCCGCTCCAGTCCGGCGGCGACGCCGTCGACGGCGTGCTGGCGGGCGTTCTCCACAGTCAGTCCTCGGGTGTGCGTGTCGGGGTGCGGCGGGCCGGGCAGGTCACCCTGCCGGCCGGGTCTGCAGGCCGCCGGCGGGGCGGGTCCCTGCAGGGGGATGGTCGTGCAGGGGGTCAGTATCGCGCGAGGGCGGGGACGTCGGCGCGCTGGGCGGTGTGCAGGGCCACCACGCCACCGGAGAGGTTGCGCCAGCGCACGTCGGTCCAGCCGGAGCCGACCACCAGGTCACGGACGCCGGCCTGGGCGGGCCACGCCTCGATGGACTCGGCCAGGTACTCGTAGCTCTCCGGGTTGGACGAGACCCGGCCGGCGATGGCGGGCAGCGCCTTCATGAGGTAGCGCTCGTAGACGGCCCGGAAGGGCGCGAGCGTGGGGGTGGAGAACTCGCACAGCACGAGGCGGCCGCCGGGGCGGGTGACGCGGGCCATCTCGCGCAGGGCGACGGCCGGGTCGGCCACGTTGCGCAGGGCGAAGCTGATGGTCACGACGTCGAAGGAGGCGTCCTCGAAGGGCAGGTCCATGGCGTCGGCCCGGGTGAAGGGCAGGTCCGGGCGGCGACGACGGCCCTCGGCGAGCATGCCCTCGGAGAAGTCGGCGGGCACCACGTCGGCGCCGGCGTCGGCCAGCGGCTCGCTGGAGGTGCCGGTGCCGGCGCCCAGGTCGAGGACGCGCAGGCCCGGTCGGGGTGCCACGGCCCGGGTGACGGCGCGACGCCAGAGACGGGCCTGCCCCATCGAGAGGATGTCGTTGGTGCAGTCGTAGCGAGGGGCGACCTCGTCGAACATCTCGGAGACGTGGGACGGGTCCTTCGCGAGGCTGGCGCGGCTCATGGGGCCAGTCTCCCACCCCGGGGCGGGGCAGGCGGTGGTGGCCACCTCCGGTGGCGACGGGCGGACCGGTGGCTACGCTCACCGGCGATGAACACCCCCCTCAGCACTCCGTCCCCGTCCCTGCCGCCGGTGCCGCGGCTCGTGGTCCGCACCGAGGTGCACCCGGCCGACGGCGTCGGGCTCGGCCGCGTGGTGCCCGAGGTGGCCGCCGGCGACGTGGTGGCCTGGGTGCGGCGCCGTGAGGGGATGGTCGGCTGGGGACGGGCGGCCACCGCGACCGTGACCGACGCCGGCCCCGATCGCTGGCAGCTGCTCAGCCGGTGGTGGCAGGCGGTCGTCGAGGCCGCCGTGGACGAGGGCACGACCTGGGTGGGGGACGCGGCCCCGGCGGGCGATGCGACTCCGGTGGACGACGCGGCCCGGGCGGGCGATGCCCCCGACGGCTCCTCCGGGGAGCCGGCCCTGCCGCGCGGTGCGGGGCTGGTGACCTGGGCGTCGGCAGCCTTCCGCGACGACTCCCCGGCCGGGTCGGCGCTCGTGGTGCCCGAGGTGGTCGTGGGCCGCAAGGGCGACGTGGCGTGGGTGACCCGGATCCGCCGGGCCACAGAGGGTGTCGTCGACGACGGTGCCGCAGGTAGTGCCACCGCTGGTGCCGGTGCGGACGGTGCTCCCGTGGACGGTGCTGCCGTGGACTCGTCCACCGCGGTGACCGGGCTGCCGCCGGAGTCCCCCGCCCCGCGGCGCCCGACCGGCATCGTGGACGAGCCCGGCGACACCCCCGACGCCGGCTGGCGGGACGTGGTGCAGCGGTGCGTGGACGCCATCCGGCAGGGGCGGGCACAGAAGGTGGTGCTGGCCCGCGACGTCGTGGCCACCGCCGCCGAGCCGATCGACCTGCGCTGGCTGCTCAGCCGGCTGGCGGGCGACTACCCCGACACCTGGGCGTTCGCCGTGGACGGGTTGGTGGGTGCCACCCCGGAGATGCTCGTGCGCCTGGACGCCGGGCACGTGTTCTCCCGGGTGCTGGCGGGCACGGCGGCCCGGGCGGCCGACGTGGAGGACGACCAGCGCGCGGCCGACGCCCTGCTGGCCAGCCGGAAGGACCTGTCGGAGCACGCGTTCGCCGTGGACTCGGTGGTGGAGCGCCTCTCGCCGCTGTGCAGCGCCGTCGTGGCGCCGCGGTCGCCGGCACTGCTCACGCTGCCCAACCTGTTCCACCTGGTGAGCGATCTGGACGGACGGGCCGAACCGGGCACCACGGTGCTCGAGCTGGCCGGGGCGCTGCACCCGAGCGCGGCCGTGGGCGGCACGCCCCGGGAGGCGGCGCAGGAACTCATCGCCGAGTTCGAGGGACGCGACCGTGGCCGGTACGCCAGCCCGGTGGGCTGGATGGACGCCCGCGGCGACGGCGACATGGGCCTGGCCCTGCGCTGTGGCCGGGTGCTGCCCGAGGACCCGCGGCAGCTGCGGATGTGGGCCGGTGGCGGCATCGTGGCCGAGTCCGACCCGGACGCCGAGCTGGCCGAGACCCACACCAAGCTGGCCCCGATGCGCTCGGCCCTCGCCGGCGACTGAGGCTCTCCACCAGCGCCCGACCCAGCAGGGGCCCCGGGCACCGCCCGCCACCTCACACCTCCCGCACCACTCAGCCCTGCAGCACGGCCTCCACCACCCGGAGGCCGCGCGGCCGGTCGGACACGGCGGCCCGCAGCCCGTCCACGCTCGTGGCCCGCTGCACGGGCACCCCGTAGGCCGCTGCGAGCGCCGACACGTCGACCCCGGTGGGCGTGGTGAACACCCGCCGGAAGGTGTCCTCGCCGTGCGCCTCACGCCACGGCGCGCGGCCGTACTCGAGGTCAGAGAAGATCGCACCCCCGTCGTCGGAGAGCACCACCACCGTGAGGTCCGGGCGGGGCTCCCCCGGCCCGACCGCCAGGGCGTTGGCGTCGTGCAGGAAGGTCAGGTCCCCGACCAGCGCCGTGGTCGGCCCCTGCGTCAGGGCCCACCCGGCTGCCGTCGACAGGCACCCGTCGATGCCCGCCAGCCCACGGTTGCCCACCACGCCGGTGACGCCCGGCCCCGGCCCCGGGGTCCACAGGTCCATCGACCGCGGGGCCCGCGAGCTCCCGAGGAAGAGCAGACCCTGCGTGGCCTCGGCGACGACGGCAGCCGCGCTCGCCGTGGTCAGCCCCGACGCCGCGCCGGCACCTCCCACCGCGTCATCGGACCGGACCGGTCCCCCGGCCGCGAGCGCGCCGGCAGCCTCACCGGCGGCCCACCAGGTGGTCGCCCAGGCGCCGTCCGAGCCCTCTGCCGCGGTGCCGGACAGCCCAACCCTCGAGGCGCCGTCGCCAGGTTCCCCCAGCACCAGGGGGTGCACCCGCTGCACGCGGTGGCCGGGGTCCGGCCACGTGGTGCCGGCGGTCACCGACTCGACCACGACACCGTCGCGCCGCACCAGGCGTCCCACCGACCGGTGGAGCGTCAGCCGCCCCACCACGAGCACCCGCTCCGGCGCGTGGTCGGCCAGGAAGCCCTCGTCGTCGAGCACGCGGATCCCGAACGGCACGGCACCGTCAACACCGAACCGGCCGAACGGCTCGGCCACCACTGGCCACCCCCGCGCCCGGGCACCGGCCTGCACCGCCCGGGCCAGCTCCGGTCGCCCCAGGTCGCCGAGCAGGACGAGCGTCCGCTCCGGGCCGTCCGGCAGCAGCGCGACGTGTGTCCCCTCCTGGACCTGCTCCGGCGAGACGTCCCCCGCCCCGTCCACCGCCGTCCAGGGCGCTCCGTCCGGCCGACCGGCCATCACGTCAGCCGCCGGCGCGTCGGTGACCTGGTGCGTGGCGACCTCCACCGGCGGCATGAGCGGGTCGCGGAAGGGCACGTTGAGGTGCACGGGCCCGGCGGCGCCGCCGAGGGCGCCGGTGGCGGCTGACACGCACCGGTCCACGGCGGTGCGCCACGACGCGACCTGGGCAGGGTCGACGGCACCGTCCACTCCCGCCACTCCTGCGGTGCCCGCCGTCGCGCCGGGCGTGCCGAGGTCGACCGCGAGCCGCACGTCCCGCAACAGACCCGGCTGGTGGGTGGTCTGGTTGGCCCCGGTGCCCCGCAGCTCCGGCGGCCGGTCCGCGGTGAGCGCCAGCAGCGGCACCCCCTGGTGGTGGGCCTCCAGCACCGCCGGGTGGAGGTTGGCCACCGCGGTGCCCGAGGTGGTCACGACGGGAACCACCCGACCCGAGGCCACAGCGAGGCCCAGGGCGAGGAAGCCTGCCGTGCGCTCGTCGGTGCGGACGTGCAGGCGCAGCGGCACCGCGGGGTCGGCGTCGGTCGCGGCCAGCGCGTACGCCAGCGGGGCCGACCGCGACCCCGGACACAGCACCGCCTCGGTCACGCCACAACGCACGAGCTCGTCGACCAGGACGCGGGCAGCAGCGGTGGAGGGGTTCACGCGGCCCATTCTGGACTCCTGCCCCCGTCGCCCCGACGCCCTGGTGGCGGGCCCGGTGGTCTTCTCCGCAGGCGGACCGTGGCCCGCCCCTCGGCGTCCCGGGTGACCACGTGCTCCACCAGTGGGTCCTCGACCATCCGGTTGTGCCGACCGCACAGCGGGATCGCGTTGGCCAGGTCGGTCCGGCCTCGGCCCGCTCCCGTGCGCCCCGTCCCAGCAGGACCGTCACCCCTCCGCCCGGACCAGCCATCCACGTGGTGCATCTCCGTCCAGGCGAACGGCCGATCGCAGTCCTCGGCCGCACAGCGCGCGTAGAGGTGGGCCAGCGCCATCCGCTGCGACTCGGTGAAGAACCGGCGCTGCGTGCCCAGGTCGAGCGGCAGCGACTCCCCGCCCATGACGGTGGGGACGATCCCCGCCTGGGCGGCGATGCGCCGGACCTGCCCCGCCGAGACCTTCTCCCCGACGTCGGTGAGGCCCGCCCGGTCGGTCTCACCCCGGAGCGTCGCCAGGTCGGTGGACACGATGACCGTGTACGCCGTCCGCCCACCGAAGTGGTCCGTGGGCAGGTGGTCGATGAGCTCGGCGAGCGCCTGACCCCGCTCGGCGGCCCGGTCGCGAGCGTTCTCAGGGGCCCGGTCGCGAGGCGGGTCAGCCACCGGCGCACCGTCGACTCCCTGCCCGGGAGCACCCTGCCGACCACGCCCCTCGGCACCCGCACCGGGCCGTACCCGCCGCCGCGGGCCGCTCAGCGAGGCCAGCACCTTCTCCAGCAGGCGCCCCTGCAGCGTGGGCACGGAGAACCTGCCGTGCGAGACGCCGTCCGGGCCGTGGTGGATGGTGAACGACGCCGCCTCGTGCGCGGCCCGCTCCTGGCCGCTGAGCAGCTCGTCCTCGTGGGCGTCGACTATCTCCGGCGGCACCGGCAGGGCAGCGAGGCACCGGCGTCCCTCCTCCCGGACGGACCGAGGGGACAGCCGCGTGGCCTTCTCCACGAGATGCCGCTCGACGCGGCGACGGTCCTCCGCGGTCACCCACTCCGGCAGGTCCCGCAACGCCTGCGCGACGGATCGCGCGTGCTCCGGCGTGATGGTCCCCGCGTCCAGCGCCTCCGCCGTGCACTCCTGGCCCGGCTCACCCGGTGCCAGCACTCCGCTGCCGAGCTCCTCCGCCAATCGTCCGGCCCGCGCCGCCGTGGGTCCGTCCAGCCGCCCGCCCCGTCCGAGGAACTGCCCCTCGTCCAGGTGGTGGGACCGGCCGGCCTCGCGCTCCCGGCGGGCCAGCCCAGCGATCCGCAAGCGCACCGCCTCGAGCCGGTTGCGGGCCCGGAAGACCTCATCGTCGAGCGCTCGCAGCTCCTCGACGGCCACGCCCGGGCCGTCACCGAGCGCCGCAAGCTCCGCCAGCACCCCGTCGAGCTCCCGGTGCACCGCAGCCACCCGTTCCCGGGCACCGCGCAACGCCGGCACAGCCCCCATCGGACCGCCACCGCCCTCCGTGATGCGTGGTGCCACCGTGCCTCCCCAGGTCCCACCCGCCAGACCCCCGTCCGACGCGATGCACCAAGAGTAGTACATGTGAGCCAATATCCGCAGACCCTCACCCGAACATGTGGACGAGCACCCGCCTGCACCCGGCCAACCGCCCGGCCCTGTGGACACCCGCCCACAGGGCCACCCGGCTCAGCGCTTCTCCAACCCCAGGATCGCCAGCGCCTTCTCCCGCATCTCCACCTTGCGCACCTTGCCCGTCACCGTCATCGGGAAGGACTCCACGACGTGCACGTACCGCGGGATCTTGTAGTGCGCCAGCTGCCCGGTGCAGAACTCCCGCACCGCATCGGCATCGACCGTCTCCGCACCCTCGCGCAGCACCACCCAGGCCATGAGCTCCTCGCCGTACTTCTCGTCCGGCACGCCGATCACCTGCACGTCCTGCACCGCGGGGTGCTGGTACAGGAACTCCTCGATCTCCCGCGGGTAGATGTTCTCCCCGCCACGGATCACCATGTCCTTCATGCGCCCGGTGATGGCCACGTACCCGTCCTCGGCCATGACGGCCAGGTCCCCGGTGTGCATCCACCGCGCGGCGTCGATGCTCTCGGCGGTCTTCTCCGGCTGCTCCCAGTAGCCCAGCATCACCGAGTACCCGCGCGTGCACAGCTCACCGGTCTCACCGCGGGGTACCGGCCGCCCGGTCACCGGGTCCACCACCTTGACCTCCACGTGCGGCATGACGCGTCCCACGGTCTCGGTGCGGTGCGCCACGTCGTCGTCGGACATGGTCATGAGCGACACCGGCGAGGTCTCGGTCATGCCGTAGCAGATGGCCACCTCGGCCATGTTCATCTCGTTCATGACGCGGCGCATGATCTCCGCCGGGCAGGGCGAGCCGGCCATGATGCCGGTGCGCAGGGCCGAGAGGTCGAACTCCTCCTCACCCTTGTCGAGCAGCCCCAGCTCGGCGATGAACATGGTGGGCACGCCGTAGAGGCTGGTGCACCTCTCCTCGGAGACCGCGCGCAGCGTGGCCACGGGGTCGAAGGCCGGGGCGGGGATCACCATGCACGCCCCGTGGCTGGTGGCCGCGAGGTTGCCCATCACCATGCCGAAGCAGTGGTAGAAGGGCACCGGCAGGCAGATGCGGTCGGCCTCCGTGTAGTGCACGCGCTCACCCACGAAGTACCCGTTGTTGAGGATGTTGTGGTGGCTGAGGGTGGCGCCCTTGGGGAATCCCGTGGTGCCGGAGGTGTACTGGATGTTGATGGGGTCGTCCGCGCCCAGCTCGCCCTGGCGCGTGGCCAGCGCCGCGTCGTCGATGCCGTCGCCCGCCGCCACGAGCGCGTCCCAGGACTCCTCCCCGATGAAGACGACCTCCTCGAGCTCGGGGATCTTGGCCCCCACACGCTCCACCATCGCCTTGTAGTGGGACGTCTTGTGCTCCACGGCGCTCACCAGCCAGCGCATGCCCGACTGCCGCACCACGAAGTCCAGCTCGTGCTCGCGGTAGGCCGGGTTGACGTTCACCAGCACCGCTCCCACCTTGGCGGTGGCGTACTGCAGCAGCGTCCACTCCGCGCAGTTGGGCGACCAGATGCCGATGCGCTCGCCGACGCCCAGCCCCCGGGCGAGCAGCCCCTTGGCCAGGCGGTCCACGTCGGCCACGAACTCGGCGTAGGTCCAGCGGCGCCCGGTGGCGCACTCGACGAGGGCGTCCCGGTCGCCGAAGCGGGCGGCCGTGGCGTCGAGGTTGTCACCGATGGTCTGGCCGAGCAGCGGCAGCTCCGAGGTGCCGGAGACGTAGGAGAGCGCGGCGGGAGCGGGCATGGGTCCTCCTGAGGACGTGAGGGGCATCACAGTGGGGACCACTGTGCCACGGCCACCGGGACCGCACACCGCCCCGTTGCCGGGCCGTGACCGACTCCCCAGCGGGCGCGCCCCTGCATGAGGGGATCCTCATCCGCGGCTCATGGCGCCCTCACGGCCGGCTCCTAGCGTGCAGGGCACCGCCTCCCGCAGGCACCCCTCCCGGCACCGCGCGTGCCGGCCGACCGAAGGAGCACCCCCGTGACCGCCACCCTCGAGACCGCCCCCACCCTCGCCACCCCGCCGACCACCGGCCACCCGGAGCGCACCACCCCGTCCGTCGACCTGGTGGCCGGCATCGCCCCGGTGGCCGGCGACCCCTCGGCGGCCACCCGCCCCACCAGCTCCACGACCACACCCCGTGGACGCCGCCCGCCTGCGCGCCGCCAAGGTGGCCTACACCACCCGTCACCTGGCTGCCCGACTGGCCGAGGACGCCGAGGACCTGCACCTGCTGGCCGGCGCCGACGTCGCGCCCCGCGCCGGCGACGTGGTGCTCGCCCGCGTCGTCTCGATGGGCCACCACAAGAAGGTGCCGGGCGCCGGCGGCCGCCGCCAGACCCTCTACCCCGGCGACGAGGTGCTGGTGGCCTACGGCGACCGCTACGCCCCCGACCAGTTCGAGGCCGTCGTGCCCGGCTCGCTGGCCCACACCCACCTGGCCGCCGCCGGTGGGCTGGCCGCCGACGTGGTGGAGCGCCACGGCAGGACCGAGGCACCCACCGTCCTCGAGCCGCTGGGGCTGCTGGCCCAGGCCGACGGCCGCCGCATCACCCTCCGCGACGTGTCCCCCTGCGCGGTCTCCACCGAGCCGACCCCCACGCGCCGCGACACCGCCACCCGCACCGTCGTGGTGCTGGGCAGCTCCATGAACGCCGGCAAGACCACCGTGGTGGCCAACATCGTGCGCGGCCTGAGCCGGGCCGGGCTCACCGTTGCCGCGGGCAAGGCCACCGGCACCGGCGCGTGGGGCGACCCGGGGCTGTTCACCGACTCCGGTGCCGCCAAGGTGCTGGACTTCACCGACTTCGGCTACGGCAGCACCTTCCGCCTGGACCTCGAGGAGACCGGCCACCTGGTGCGCTCGGTGCGCGACGAGCTGGCCGCCGACGCCCCCGACGTGGTGGTCGTGGAGATCGCCGACGGCCTGTTCCAGCGCGAGACCCACCACCTGCTCCACGACGGCTCGCTGGCCGACGCCGACGGCATCGTGCTGGCCGTGGGCGAGGCCCTGGGGGCGGTGGCCGGCGTGCGCACGCTGCGCGAGGCGGGCCTGCCGGTGGTGGGCGTCTCCGGCGCGGTGACCGCCTCCCCGCTGGCCTCCCGCGAGGCCGCCGCGGTGCTCGACCTGCCGCTGGTGGACACCTTCACCCTCTCCGAGCCGGAGACGGTGCGCGCCCTGCTGGGCCTCTGATGCGGGTCCTCCCCAGCACCCGTCTCCCCGGGGAGGAGCAGAGCGCCCGCGACGCGGCCGCCGAGCTCCCCCCGGTGTGGCACGGCGTCCGCCGCACCCACCTGGTGGGTCTGGTCCTGTGCGGCCTGCTGCAGTCGGCGGCCGCGGCCGGCATCGCCTGGTTCACGCCACAGCTGCTGGGCGCCCCGGACGCCGCTGCGCGCACCGCCCTGGCCGTGGGGCTGATCGCGGCCGCCCTGGCCGTGGGCGCGATGCGGTGGGCCGAGTGGGTGCTGGCCGAGATGCTGGGCCAGCACTACGTGATGGAGGTGCGCCGGCTGCTGGTGGGCACTGCCCTGCGCCCGGGACGCCACGCCCACCTCGGGGTGCTGGTGGCCCGCACCACCAACGACCTCTCGGCCGTCCGGTCGTGGATCGCGATGGGGATCGCCCCGTTGGTCTCGGGCGTGCCGCTGCTGGTCGGCGTCGTGGTGGCGCTGTCGCTCATGGCCTGGGAGCTGGGCGTGGCGGTGGGCGCTGCGCTGCTGGCGATGGGGGTGCTGCTGCTCGCCCTCGCCGGTCCCGTGCTGCGGCGCAGCCGGGAGCTGCGCCGACGCCGCGGGCGCATGGCCTCCCACATCGCCGACACGGTGCAGGCCGCCAGCGTCATCCGCGCCGCGGGAGGCGAGGAACGGGAGGTCCGCCGGGTCGAGGAGCACAGCGAGAGGGTGCGCCACCTCGCCGTGCGCCGGGCCCGGGCAGCCGGCGTGATGCGGGGCGGGGCCGCCGCGGTGGCGGTGGTGGCCATGGTGCTCGCCGGCCTCACCGCCCCGTGGACCGACCTGACCCCCGAGCGCTTCGCCACGGCCCTGCTGCTGGTGGGCCTGGTGTCCACCCCGGTGCAGGACCTGGGCCGGGTGGGCGAGTACCGCCAGGGGCACCTGGCTGCGAGCCTCGTGCTGGCCAGGGCCCTGCGCCGTGATGAGCCGGCCCCCGTCACGGAGGCGGAGCGCCCTCGCCGACGGGGCAGCGCCCGCGGTCTGCTGCACCTGGGCGGCCTGCAGGACGGGCTGGGCACCCCGCTCCCGGAGCTGCTGGCCGCCCCGGGGAGCCGTGTGCACGTGCACAGCACCGACCCGGAGCGCACCGCCCACGTGGTGGACCTGCTGGTGGGTGACGAGGCCCCGGCCGACGGGTGGGCGCAGCTGGACGGCTGGGACCTCACGGCGGTCGCCCCGCGCCGGCGCCGCCGCCTGCTGGGCTATGTGGCCGCCGACGCGCCGCTGGAGCAGGGACGCCTGTCGCGCGCCGTGCGCTACCGCCGTCCGGACTCCGACGACCCCATCGACCCGGTGCTGGCGGCCGTGGGCCTGGACGAGGTGGTGGCGGCGCTGCCGAGGGGTGAACGCACCACCCTGCGCCGGGGCGGTGAGCCGCTGGACCGCGAGCAGCGTGTGCTGCTGCAGCTGGCCCGCGGCCTGTACGGCGCACCGCGCCTCCTGGTGCTGGACGGGGTGGCCGACCGCCTCTCCGGACCGGCCCTGCAGCAGGTGCACCGTGCCCTGGAGAACTACCCCGGCGTGGTGCTCTCAGTCGGGGGCGACCGCCCACCGGGCTGGCCCACCTGGGACCTGGACAGCCCCACCCCCCTGTCGCTCGTGTCGGCCGCGCACGGCACCATCCCCGAGAACGCCCTCCTGCCCGGAAGGACCCCGTGAGCAAGTACCTGCCCGCCCTGTTGACCCTGGTGCTGCTGGCCGTGGCCCTGCCCCTCCTGGCGATGGGGCTGCGCACGCCCGGCGCCCCGGACACCACCGACCTGGGGGAGGTGCCGGCCCCGGCCGCCACCGCCCCGTCGGACTCCGCTCCCACCCCGTCGGACTCCACCTCTCCCTCCCAGCCGGGCGGCACACCCCCGAGTGCTCCCTCGCAGGACGCCCCGTCGACCCCGGCACCGAGCGCCTCCCCCTCGACCAGGCAGGGCGCCCCGGACGCCGCGCCCCGCCCCACGTCCACCGAGCCGCGCACGGTCCCCCCGACGGTCACGCGGACGGTGCAGCCGCCGTCCGACCCCTCACCGACGCCGCCCGCCCCCACCGGCGACGACGCGGACGACCAGGACGACACCGCCGACGACCAGGACGACGATGACGACCTCGACGACTGACCGCCACCCGCGCCGGCTGGGGCTCCGCGGCCGCATCGTCATCTCGATGGTGGGCATCGTCGCCCTCGCGCTGGCCTCCCTCATCGCCCTCACCTACGGCCTGGTGCGCGCCGACAACGCCACCCGCGCCAACGAGGACGTGGTGCAGGAGCTGCGGGAGTTCCGCCAGTTCACCCAGAACGGCGTGGACCCGGAGACCGGCGAGCCCTTCGCCGACCCCGAGGGCCTGCTGGAGACCTTCCTCTCCCGCCAGCAGCCCAGCTCCGCCGAGCTCATCGTCGGGCGCACCCAGGAGGGCCAGGTGCTGCAGGTCTCCGGCGCCTCGGTGGGCGACACCCGCCAGCTGCTGGCCGACACCGCGCTGTGGCACGACATCCGCTCCGGGGACTCCGGTGTGGTGGAGACCCCGCTCGGCGAGGCGCGCTACGGCAACGCCACGGTCACCGTGGGCGGCTCCCGGGGCACCCTCACGGTGCTGGCCCTGCCCCACCGCAACGACGAGGTGCTCACCGCGGTGGTGCGCCGGGCGGCCCCGGTCGCGCTGGTGGCCCTACTGCTCACCGGGGTGGCCGCCTGGTTCCTGGCCGGGCGGGTGCTCACGCCGCTGCGCCGGTTCCAGGGCACCGCCCAGGAGATCTCCGAGCGGGACCTCACCCGCCGCCTCGAGGTCTCCGGCAACGACGAGGTGGCCGACCTCGGCCGCACCTTCAACGGGGTGCTCGACCGCCTCGAGGAGGCGTTCGCCTCCCAGCGCCAGTTCGTCGACGACGCCGGGCACGAGCTGCGCACGCCCATCACCATCATCCGCGGCCACCTGGAGCTGATGGGGGACGACCCCGTCGAGCGCGAGGAGACCCTGGCCCTGGTGACCAGCGAGCTCGACCGGATGAGCCGGATGGTGGCCGACCTGCTCACCCTGGCCAAGGCCGACCGCCCCGACCACGTGCGCCGCAGCCCGCAGGACGTGGCCGCCCTGACGCTGGAGCTGGACTCCAACGTGCAGCGCCTGGGCCCGCGTGACTGGGTGCTCGACGAGGTGGCCGAGGGCACCGCGGCCGTGGACGGCCAGCGGCTCGCCCAGGCCGTGCTGCAGCTGGCCCGCAACGCCGTCCAGCACACCGCCGAGGGCGACCGGATCCACCTGGCCTCCCGCTGGGTGGAGCGCGAGCCCGGTCGCTGGTTCCTGGAGCTCGCGGTGACCGACCACGGGCCGGGCGTGCCAGCAGGCCAGGAGCAACGGGTCTTCGAGCGCTTCCACCGGTCCGAGGGGGCCAGCCACCACCACCCGGGTGCGGGCCTGGGACTGCCCATCGTCCGCGCCATCGCCGAGGGGCACGGCGGCACCGTGGAGGTCAGCGAGACCCCCGGTGGCGGTGCCACGTTCACCCTCTCGGTGCCCACTCCCGGCCACGTGCCGACCACCCACGACAGCCCGGACGAGGACGCCTGACATGCCGCACATCCTGATCGTCGAGGACAACGACCGCATCGCCTCCTTCCTGGAGAAGGGCCTGCGCTCCGCCGGCTACCAGACCGAGGTGGTGGCCGACGGCCGCTCGGGCCTCACCCTGGCCCTGCACGGCGGGTTCGACCTGGTGGTGCTCGACCTGGGTCTGCCGGGCCTGGACGGGGCCGAGCTGCTGGAGGCCCTGCGGGGCCAGGGCGGCACGGTGCCGGTGGTGGTGCTCACCGCCCGCGACAGCGTGGAGGACACCGTCTCCGCCCTGGAGGGTGGCGCCAACGACTACATGACCAAGCCCTTCCAGTTCGCCGAGCTGCTGGCCCGGGTGCGCGTGCGGCTGGCCGACCGCACCGAGTCCGCCTCCACCGGCGACGGGATGACGGTGGAGGCCGGCGGGCTGGTGCTCGACCACCGCACCCGCGAGGTGCGCGGCGACGGTGTGGACCGGGCGTTGACCACCCGCGAGTTCGGGCTGCTGGCGGAGTTCATGCGCCACCCCGGGCAGGTGCTCAGCCGCCAGCAGCTGCTGGCCGAGGTGTGGGGCGTGGACCACGACCCGAGCTCCAACGTGGTGGACGTGTGCGTGCGCCAGCTGCGCTCCAAGGTGGGCGCCGAGCACATCGAGACGGTGCGCGGGGTGGGCTACCGCTTCCGCTGAGCCGTGGACACCCCCGTCCGAGCGGGGCAGCGGGCCCTGCGCTGATCCTCAGCCCGCCAGCACCTCGGCGATGCCGTCGCGGCACCCGCGCGCGAACTCGGCACAGTCGGTGCCCGTCGCCTCCGAGGGCTCCTCCCCCTCGATCCAGCGGTGCACGGCCCAGGCGAAGGGGTACCCCTCGTCGGGCTCCCCGGCGACCACCGGTTCGGGCACCTCCACCGGCCGGGCGCAGCGGCAGGCCGGCCCATCGCGGCGCCTGACGGTCCAGCAGGCGGCGGACGTCGGCCTCGGTCACGGGGTACTCGTCGGCGTGCAGGGTCATGGCTCCCAGCGAACCCGGCCCCGCCCCGGCGCGGCGCGGCAAGCGACTTTCCCACCCCTCTGGTCCCCGGCACCCCGTGGCCCGGCCTCCGACGCACAATGGCCCCATGGCTCTCCCCACCGTCCAGCTCACCCACCTGCCCGCCGGCGACGGCCCGGCCCTGGCCCTGCACGGCGGCGCCGGCGTCGACCCGGCATCGCTCACCGACGAGCAGGCCCGCACGGCCACCGCGGCCCTCGAGGCGGCCGCCCGCGCCGGCCGGGAGGTGCTGGACGCCGGCGGTCCCGCCCTCGACGCGGTGTGTGCCGCGGTGCGCGTGCTGGAGGACAGCGAGTCGTTCAACGCCGGCCGTGGCGCGGCCCTGACCACCGAGGGCGTGGCCGAGCTGGACGCGGCCGTCATGTCCGGCGACTCGCGCACCGGCGCGGTCACCTGCGCCACCGGCCCGCGCAACCCGGTCATGGCGGCCCGCGCCGTGATGGAGCGCACCGACCACGTGCTCATGGCCGCGCCGGCCCGCGAGCTGCTGGAGCACTGGGGGATCGACCTGGTGGGGCCCGAGTACTACGTCACCGAGGCCCGCCTGCAGATGCTCCGCGAGACCGGCTCGTTCACCGAGTACCGCCACGGCACGGTGGGCGCCGTGGCCCGCGACGCCTCGGGGCACGTGGCCGCGGCCACCTCCACCGGCGGCATCACCGCGCAGCTGCCGGGCCGCGTGGGCGACACCCCGCTGGCCGGCTGCGGCACCTGGGCCGACGACGCCACGGTGGCCGTCTCCTGCACCGGCACCGGCGAGCTGTTCGTCCGTGGCGCGGTGGCCCACGAGGTGCACTCCCGCCTGCGCTGGGCCGGCCAGGCCCTGCCCGATGCGGTGCGCGAGGCCCTCGACGAGCTCGTGGGTGCCCGCGGCGGCGACGGCGGCCTCGTGGCGGTCACCCCCGCCGGCGAGGTGGTGCTGGCGTTCAACTCCCCGGGCATGTACCGCGCCCACGACACCGGCGAGGGGCCCGTCACCGGCATCGCGTGAGGTCCGGTGGCAGGCTGGCCGACCCGTGGCTCCGGCTGACGGTGGACGACCTCCTCGAGGCGATGCCGCCGCGCCTGCTCTCGGGCGAGGGCCGGGACATCGCCGCCGACGGGAGCATCGGCGTGGCCGCGTGCTCGTGGAGGACGCCCTGCTCAGCGGTCCGCCCGCCAGGCCGATGCGGTGCACCGCGGCATCCGGTACGACCTCGAGGTGGACACGGGCGCCGCGCCCACCGCCACCCCGCCCGGGCACTACCGTGGGCCGAATGACCCCCTCCGACGGCTCCGGCGGCTTCCGCTCCCTGGCGGCCGACCTGCGCGGCCGCTCCGAGGCCGAGCTCACCGACCTGCTCCTGACCCGCCCCGACCTGGCGCGCCACACCATCGGCGACCTCGCGTCCCTGGCCGCGGCCGCCACCACCACCGCCTCGCTCACCCGCGCCCTGGACGCCCTCACCCGCCCGGAGCTGCAGGTCCTCGAGTCGGCCATGGTGCTGGCCCCCGCCACCGCCGATGCGGTGGCCGCCGCCACGGGCGCCGACGTCGCCACCGTGTCCGCCCACCTGGACGCCCTGTGGACCGCCGCCCTGCTCTGGCGCAGCCCGGAGGGCCTCCGCCCGGTGCGCGTGCTGGCCGAGCTGCTGCCCACCCCGGCCGGCCTGGCCCCCGCGGCCACCCCGGCCCCCACCGTGCCCACCGACCGCCTGGCCGCCCTCACCGGCCCGGAGCGCGCCCTCGTGGACGCCCTGCTCTGGGGACCGCCCGTGGGCGAGGTGACCGCCCGCGCCCCGCAGGCCACCCGCGAGGCCCGCACCGCCCTGGTGGCCGACGGCGTGCTCACCGACCTCTCGCCCACCCGCGTGCAGCTGCCCCGCGAGGTGGCCCTGGCCCTCCGCGAGGCCCGCACCCACCGCCACCTCGAGACCGAGCCGCCCACCCCCACCGACCCGCCGGCCACGGACGGCCGCGGCGACGACCCGCAGCGCGTGGACGCCGCCGCGGCAGAGGTCTCTGGCCTGCTGGCTCTCACGGACGAGCTGCTGCTCACCCTGGAGCGCGACCCCGCCCCCGTGCTGGCCAACGGCGGCGTGGGCGTCCGCGACGTGACTGCCCTGAGCCGGCGTCTGGGCCTGGAGACCGATGCCACCCACCTGCTGCTCACCGTGGCCCACGCCGCCGACCTGGTGGACGTCGGCGCCCTGCCCGGCGCCGCGGAGCACCGGTGGGGACCCACCCCGGAGGCCGACCGCTGGCAGGCCCTCGACGACGCCGAGCGCGCCGCCCGCCTGCTGGCCGCGTGGTGGACCACCCCCCTCGATGCCGGAGCCGCCGAGGGCGGCCGCCGCACCAACGCCCTGGCCCCGGCCGCCGCCTCGCCCACCGCCCGACGCCGCCGCCAGGACCTGCTCACCGAGCTGGCCGACCTGGGCGGCACCACCGCCGGCGCCGAGGACCTGCTGGCCCGCTGGGCCTGGCGTCACCCGCTGCGCCGCCCACCGGCCGCCGCCGAGGTGGCCCGCCTGCTGGAGCAGGCCCGGCTGCTGGGGCTGGCCTCCAGCCCGCTGCGCCACGCCGACCGCTGGGCCCCGAGCCCCTGGCTGGTCGCCCTGGCCGGAGGAAGCACGCCCGAGGACCCGCTCGGCCCCGTGACGGCCGCCCTGGCCGACGCCCTGCCGGAGGCCACCTCCTCGATGCTGGTGCAGGCCGACCTGACGGCCGTCGTCCCCGGCCGGCCCACCCCCGCGCTCACCCGGTTGCTCCACGCGGCCACGGACGTGGAGTCCCGCGGTGGCGCGTCCACGCACCGTTTCAGCGAACGCAGCCTGCGCCGCGCCCTGGACGCCGGCCACCAGGCGGCAGACCTGCGCGAGGCGATCAGCGCCGCATCGGCCACGGGCCTGCCGCAACCGGTGGACTACCTGCTGCGCGAGGTCTCCGCGGGCCACGGGCGGGTGCACGTCAGCGACGCCCGCGCCGTGCTCGCGGTGGACGACCCCGCCCTGGCCAGCCGGATGCTCCACGACCCGGAACTGGCCCCGGTGGGCCTGACACAGGTGGCGCCCACGGTGCTCACCAGCCACCTCTCCTCGGCCCAGGCCCGCTCCTTCCTGCGCGACCACGGCTACGGCCCGTCGGTGGGCGAGGACGCCACCACCGGCCCGGCCCGGGTCACGCCCCGCGGCGCCCCGCCGGTGCGCTCGCGCCCGCTCACCCGCGAGCTGGCCGCCGACCGCGCCCGCGCCCTGCGGGCGGCCACCGCCGCCACCCCCGATGCCGGGGAGCCGACCCGCGCGGCCGGGCCCACCCCGCCGCCACGCACCACGAGCGACCCGGTGGTGGTGCAGGCCGCGCTGCGCGATGCCGCCGCCGACGGCGCCCCGGTGTGGATCTGGCACACCGACGACCTGGGCGCGGTGCGCAGCACCCTGGTGACCCCCACGAGCGTGGACGGCGGCCGGTTGTTCGGCGTGAAGGACGCCGAGCGCCTGCCGCGGGCGTGGAGCATCCACCGCATCAGTGGGGTGGCGCCGGCCTCGCCGGCGCAGCCGTGGTAAGCAGGAGGGTCGGACTCGCGTAGACTGCCCCTCATGGCAGTTCCGAAGCGCAAGATGTCCCGAAGCAACACCCGCCACCGCCGCTCGCAGTGGAAGGCCGAGACGCCGACCCTGCAGACGCGCACCATCGACGGCCAGGAGGTCACCATCCCCCGCCGTCTGGTCAACGCCGTCAAGCGCGGTCTGATCAAGTTCTGAGCAGGTGAGGCGGGTCTGCCCGCCCACCGTGCGAGGCTCCCGGCCCTCCGGGTCGAGAGCCTCCTTGTCGTGTGATGACGGTCGTCACCACGACTGCCTTCTCAGGACAAGGAGAACCCCCGCCACCCTCGGGTGACGGGGGTTCTCGCGTGCCGGGGTGCCTCAGAAGATGCGCACCCGGTCGGCCGGGTCGAGCCACATGCCGTCGCCCGGCTGCGTGCCGAACGCCTCGTGGAAGGCGTCCAGGTTGCGGGCCACGTTGGCGCGGGCGTCCAGCGGCGCGTGCGGGTCGATGGCGAGCAGCCGCCGGGCCTCGGCCTCGCGCACGGTGCCGTTCCAGATCTGGCCCCAGGCCAGGAAGAAGCGCTGGTCACCGGTGAGGCCCTCCAGCTCGGGGGCGGGCTCTCCACCCAGGGAGATGCGGTAGGCCGCCAGCCCGATGGCCAGACCGCCCAGGTCGCCGATGTTCTCGCCCACCGTCAGGCCACCGTTCACGTGCGTGCCCGGGGCGTCCACCGGCTCGAGGGCGTCGAACTGGGCGATGAGCTGCTGGGCCAGCGCGTCGAAACGCGCCCGGTCCTCCTCGGTCCACCAGTCCTCCAACGCCCCGGAGGCCGCGTAGCGGGAGCCCTGGTCGTCGAACCCGTGGCCGATCTCGTGCCCGATGACGCCACCGATGCCGCCGTAGTTGGCCGCGTCGTCGGCGGTGGCGTCGAAAAAAGGCGGCTGCAGGATGGCCGCGGGGAAGACGATCTCGTTGAGGCCGGGGTTGTAGTAGGCGTTCACGGTCTGCGGCGGCATGAACCACTCGTCGCGGTCCACCGGCTGACCGATCTTGCGCAGCTCGCGCCGGGTCTCGGACTGCGCGGCCCGACGCACGTTGCCCATGAGGTCACCGGCGTCGGCGTGCAGGTCCGAGTAGTCCTTCCACCTCTCCGGGTAGCCGATCTTGGGGCGGAAGGCCTCGAGCTTCTCCAGCGCGCGCTCCCGGGTGGCGTCGCCCATCCACTCCACCTCGGCGAAGCGGCGGCGGTAGGCCTCCACGAGGTGGGCCACGAGCTGCTCCATGGCCTGCTTGTGCTCCGGCGGGAAGTGCTCGGCCACGTACAGCTTGCCCACGAGCTCGCCGGCGGCACCCTCCACGAAGGCCACGCCGCGCTTCCAGCGGTCGCGCATCTGCGGGGCACCGGTGAGGGTGCGGCCGAAGAAGTCGAAGTTCTCCTCCACCACCGCGGCCGGCCCGTAGGGCGCGCGCGAGCTCACCACGCGCCACGCCAGCCAGTCGCGCCAGGTCGCGGCGTCGGCCGCCTCGGGACCCTCCACGAGCGCCGGCAGCCCGGACAGGAAGGTGTGCTGGCGGGCGATGACGCGCTCCAGCCCCGCCTCGGGCAGGCCCAGCGCCTCGGCCCACGCGTCCAGGTGCAGGCCGTCCGTGGCGGCGAGCAGCTCCTCGCGGGTCCACGGCGTGAACGACTTCACGGCGTCGCGCGTGGCCACGGCGTCCCAGTGCAGGGCGGCGATGCGCCGCTCCAGGTCCACCACGCGCTGCGCGAACCCGGCGGCGTCCTCCTCGTCGGCCACGAGCCCGCTGGCCAGCGACTGGCGCCCCACGTGCTCGCGGTAGGCGGCCAGCACCTGCGCGTGCTGCTCCTCGCGGTAGTACGCCTCGTCCGGCAGGCCGATGCCGTGCTGCTCCAGGTAGACCGAGTAGCGGTCGGGGAACTCGTTGTCGTTGTCCACGAAGGGCACCACCAGGCCGGCCACGCCCACGGCCTGCAGGCGGCCCAGGGCCACGGCCAGGCTGCGGGCGTCGGTCACCTCGCGCACCACGGCCAGGTCCGGCCCCAGCGCGGCCACCCCGGCGGCCTCCACGGCGTCGGTGTCCATGAACGAGGCGTAGAGCGCCCCCACGGTGGCCGCGTCGGCGTCCTGCGCGTCCTGCCCGGCCCGCTCCGCGGCGGCCTCGATGAGGGCCCGCACGTCCGCCTCGGACTTCTCCCGCAGCATGTGGAAGGTGCCGTAGCTGGAGCGGTCGTCGGGGATCTGCGTGGTGGCACGCCAGGTGCCGTTGGCGTGCAGGAAGAGGTCGTCCTGGGGGCGCACCGACGGGTCGCGGTGGTCCAGGGAGAGTCCGAGGTTGGCAGTCATGGGCACACTGTGCCACCGGTCACGTCCGCGGCGGACCCTCGGGCCCCGAAGACGGCGGAGCCCCGCACCGCGGTGACCAGGTCAGCGGTGCGGGGCTCCGTCATCGAGCAGGGGCTGCTCAGTACTTGGTGAGGGCGGCGAACTCCCAGTGCCAGTACTCCGGCTTGTACGCGCCCTCGCGGGCCCAGGAGGGGTTCACCCAGCCGAAGCGCGGCGCGTTGGCGTCGAGCCACTTGTACTTGGGGGTGCCGAAGCCGATCTGCGCCTCGCCCTCGGCGATGTCGCAGGCCGCGGCCCAGCCGTGCTGCGAGGTGCCGGGGATGGCCGCCCAGAAGCCGCGGCGGATCTTGTACAGCACCTGGGTCTCGTAGGTGCGGTAGCACTCACCGATGCCGATGTCGTGGCCGAAGGTGTTCTTGTACTCCTTGTTGAGCTCGGCCAGAGGCTGCACGGCGCCGCACTGGATGAGCATGTGCTCCTTGCCCGGGAGGGGGTTGGCGCACAGCGTGCTCGGGTCCAGGCGACCGTTGGTGCCGGTGTAGGAGTAGTGGACGTCGGTGAGCTCGGAGGCCGGGACGAAGCTCGTGGGGCCGGCCTGGAACCACTGGCCGTCAGGGGTGTAGGAGCCGCGGAGGATGCCGCCCTCCGGCACGCTGCCCGCGTACCCGCTGCCGGGCGCGGTGTACACCCGGGTGAACTGGGCACCGCCCGCGGGGTCGATGTACTTGACGACCTGCTCGCCCGGGTCCACCGGGTCCACCGGGGGGTCCACGGGCGGGTCGACCGGCGGGTCCACCGGGGTGTCGGTGACCAGGGTGGCGAAGGGGCCCCAGAAGTAGCCGCGGTCGGTCTTGATCCAGGCACCCACGCGCTCGCCGGCGGTCACGGTGCCGGCCGGGACCTTGCCCACGACCCCGAAGCGCAGGCCGGGGCCCGAGCGGAGGTTGGCCGAGCGGTCGAGGCGGTAGGTCTGCTGGGTGGCGGGGTCCGCCGGCTGCGTGGCCCGCAGGTAGGCGCCGTGCACGAAGCCGTCGGCGGTCTGCACCCAGCCGTTGCCCAGCGGGGTACCGGTGACCTGCTGGCCGGGGGCGTAGACCTTGCGGATGCCGGAGGCCACGGTGGGCTGCTCGCGCACGTTGAGCCAGGTGGTCACCTCGAAGGCCTGCTCGCCCTCGGCGGGGGCGGCGGAACCCGCGGCGGGGGGCTGGGTCGGGTCCGTGGCGGCGGCGCCCTCGTCGACCACGAGCGAGGCGGCGCGGACGTACCCGCCCTCGACCTGCACCCAGCCGTTGTCGAGCGGGGTGCCCTGCACGGCCTGGCCCGAGAGGAGGGTGTCGACCGTGGCGGAACCGGGCTCCGGGGCGACGTGGACGGAGACGGCGTCGCCGGCGGCGAGGTAGGAGGTGGTGGGGGCGGCGTGCGCGGTGGAGGCCGACGCGGCCACGGCTGCGGCGCCGAGGCCGAGTGCAGTGGCGGAGACGGCGCCCGCGGCACGCGGGGAACGGGTGGTCGTGAGCATGCGATGTCCTTGAGGGAGGTGAGGGAGCATGGGGAACCTGGAGGCACGGGGACGCGTGCCACGGGCACAGTGACGGTAACTAACATGACCTGTCAAGTGCGTCCATCCCACTGCCGGTGACCGGCACCACCCACCGCCGGGCCTCCGGGCGGCGCGCGGGGCTCGGCATCGCACCCCGGCGCCCTCCCCACGGCATGATGGACCGTCGTCACAGCTGTGGAATTCCGCGTGACGAGTCCCCTCACATCTCATCGGAGAACTCATGGACAACCGCGACAGCGGGGCCACGCACGCCGAGGTGCTGGCCGACCGCGACAGCCTGGAATCGACCCTCAAACCCCACTGGGTGTGGGCCATCGCACTCGGTTCGGCCATCGGGTGGGGCGCCTTCGTGCTCCCCACCGACTGGCTGGCCACCTCCGGCCCGCTGGGCGCCGCCATCGGCTTGGCCGTCGGTGCGGCGCTCATGTGCCTCATCGCCGTGAGCTACGGCATCCTCATCCGCACCTTCCCGGTGTCCGGCGGTGAGTTCGCCTACGCCTTCCAGGCCTTCGGGCGCAACCACGCCTTCGTGTGCGGCTGGTTCCTCACCCTCGGCTACGCAGCCATCGTGGCGCTCAACGCCTCGGCCGTGGCCCTGCTCTTCCGCCGCCTCGTGCCGTGGCTGGTGGAGTGGGTGCCGCTGTGGGAGGTGGCCGGGTGGCAGGTCTACCTCGGCGAGGTGGTCGTCGCCTCGCTGGCGCTTGCGGCCTTCGCCTGGCTCAACACCCGCGGCACCGCCCTGTCGGGACGCGCGCAGTTCCTCATGGTGATGGCGATGCTCGTGGGCGTGGCCCTCATTCTCGCCGGCGTGCTGCTGCACCCGGACGGCACCTGGTCCAACGTCTCCCCCGGCGTCCCCTCGGGTGTGGGGCCGCTGCCGGCGATCCTGGCGATCGTCGCCATCGCGCCGTGGGCCTTCGTCGGCTTCGACAACGTGCCCCAGGCCGCCGAGGAGTTCGACTTCCCGCCGGCCAAGGCCTTCGGCCTCATCGTCTTCGCCATCGTGGCCGCGGCGGCCATCTACATCGCGATGGTGGTGGCCACCGCGGCCACTCAGCCGTGGGAGCAACTCGTGGCGGAGGAGCCCATCTGGGGCACGGCCGACGGCATCAGCGCCCTGTTCGGCACCGTGGGCCTGCTCGTGCTCGGCGTCTCCGTGGCCATGGGGGTGGCCACCGGCCTCAACGGCTTCTACGTGGCCTCGAGCCGTCTGCTGTTCGCCATGGGCCGCTCGCGGATCATCCCGGAGCGCTTCGCCGGGCTCAACGCCCACCACACCCCGGCGTTCGCCGTGTACTTCGTCATGGGCATCTGCCTGCTCTCCCCGTGGTTCGGCCGCCAGGCCCTCACGTGGATCGTGGACATGAGCTCCATCGGCGTCACCATCGCCTACACGTACACCTGCGCGGCGGCGTACAAGATGCTCCGTTGGTCCGGCAGCCCGGCGGTGCCCGGCGAGCCGGAGGGCAGCCGCTCCACCCGCAACAAGGTGATGGCGCTGCTGGGCGCCGTGGCGGGCGTGGTCTTCCTCGGCCTGCTGCTCGTGCCGGGCTCGCCGGCCGCGCTCAAGATGCCCTCCCTCATCGCGCTGGTGGTGTGGGTGGCCCTGGGCCTGGCCTTCTGGGTGAGCCGCCGCACGGCCGTGGCGCAGGTCTCCGAGACCGAGATGCGCGCGCTGGTGCTGGGCGAGCACGACGACCGGAAGGTCACCGCCTGACGGTCGCCCCCGCATCGACGCACGCCTGAACCACGGATCCCCGCCTGCGGTCCGGAGGTGCGCCCCTGAGGGCGGATCTCTGGACCGCAGGCGGGGATCTGCGTCTGCGGGGTGGGGCCCGGTCAGCCGGCGAGCGCCTTGACCACCCGGCTGGCCGAGGGCTTGCCCAGCTGCTCGGCCATCCACGTGCTGGTGGCCACGAGCTTCTCCAGGTCCACGCCGTGCTCGATGCCCATGCCCTCCAGGGCCCACACGAGGTCCTCGGTGGCGAGGTTGCCGGTGGCCGACTTGGCGTACGGGCAGCCGCCCAGGCCACCGGCGGAGGCGTCCACCACGCGCACCCCGCGGGAGAGGGCCGCCATCGTGTTCGAGAGGGCCTGACCGTAGGTGTCGTGGAAGTGCACGCCGATGCGGTCGGTGCCCAGGCCCACGGCCTCCAGACCGTCCAGCAGGTGGTGCACGTGCGCGTACGTACCCACGCCGATGGTGTCGCCCAGGCTCAGCTGGTCGCAGCCCAGGTCCATGAGGCGCTGGCAGGTGTCCACCACCTGCTCCACCGGCACCGAACCCTCCCACGGGTCGCCGAAGCACATGGAGACGTACGCGCGCACCCACATGCCCTCGGCGCGCGCCTGCTCCACCACCGGGGCGAACATCTCGAACTGCTCCTCGCGCCCCCGGTTGAGGTTCTTCTGCGCGAAGGCCTCGGTGGCCGAGCCGAACACCGCGATGCTGGAGAGCCCCAGGGCCTGCGCGCGCTCCAAGCCCTTCATGTTGGGCACGAGGACCGGCCGCTTCGGCCCCTTCGCCAGGTCACCGAGCTGTCCGATGAGCTCCTCGGCGTCACCCAGCTGAGGCACCCACTTCTGCGGGACGAAGCTCGTCGTCTCCACGGTGTCCAGACCGGCGTCCACCAGGCGGCGCACGAACTCGGCCTTGGTCTCGGTGGGGATCACGCCCTTCTCGTTCTGCAGCCCGTCGCGCGGGCCGACCTCGTAGATGGTGACCGACTCAGGCATGCCGCCGACGGCTCCTAGGTCCGGGGTGAGGTCGCGGGCGGTCTCGATCTGGGCGGTGCGCACGGGGGCTCCTCGGGGACGGTGACGTGGGTCACCCCATCCTCGCACCGCGTGCGGTGTGCCACCGGGCGGGCCGGGCGGGAGAGGGCGTGCCCCGGGCCGGGCCGCGGCTCCACGGCTCCGCGCGCGCAACCCCACACGGCACGGGAAGGGTGGTGCCCGCACGCGAAACGTCCCGTGCCGTCAGTACCTTTCCCGTGCCGGGTGAGCCTTCCCGTGCGCCCGGGCCCTCCGGACCCACCGGCAGCGCCTCAGAGCTCCTCGTCGAGCAACTCCTCCTCAGACTCTTCCGCAGCCGCTACCTCGTGGAATCGCGCCGCGGCCTCATGGAGCTCCGCCGATGTCATCGGTCCCGGGCTGAAGGCCCGGCACGCCAAGTCCGCGAGCTTGATGGACCGCTCGTCGATGCGACTGCCCGTCCAGACGTGGTTCGAGGCCACATCAGTGTTCACCTTGAGCCAGTCATCTGACAGTTTCTCCCGCTTGAGACCGAAGGGAAGGTTGCTCAGCTCGGAGTTGATGGGCGTGATGGTCAGGTTTCCCAAGACATGCAAGTGCGACTCATGGAGCTCCAACGGGCTCTGGACGCCCCACGACGTGAGTTCCGTGCGCCACTCATCCGTCAGCGTCTGAGGCATCACGTGCTCGACGCTGTGGGTGCCCCGGCCGATCTCCGGGACGTGCTTGGAGAAGTCGAACATCGCACGGTTGATCCGATCGAGGATGACCAGCGCCCAGTGACTACGCGTACGTGAGTACACCGGCACGGTGAGCGAGGCCGCGCGAACCACCTCGTCACGCGGCCACACCCGCACCTCCTCGCCTTGCGACAGCACGAAGCGGAGGTAGTGCGGGACGTCCTTGCCGGACAGGTCACTACGCGCTGCCAACCGCTTCGTGGCAGAAACGAAGATGGACTTGTGGAGATTCGGCTGAGCGCCGGCAAGCTGCCGACGACCAAGGAAGGACATCACCACATCGAGAGCAGTCCGCAGGTCTGCCTCCGACATCACCCCCGCCCTCCACCGCCGCAGGAGCCAGAGAACAAGCCCCTCCGCCGGCACGGCACGCCACGTGGCAAGGTCCCGAAGACGAGTCCTCGTCTCGGCCTGAAGGTCCGCATCATTCGGATGACGCAACCACCGGTACATCCTGGCGGCATCGGTCAGTTGGAGCCCGTAGTCCAAGACCGTCTCGATCTCGTGCTCAGAACCACGTAGATCCTCCTGGAAGTACTTGAAGAGCGAGTCCTTCGACCCCGTGTAGCCCTGGCTGATCGACCAAGCGACCATATAGTCCTCCAGGGCCGAGTCGTCGAGGCCCGCCTCGAGGGCCCGCCAGCGTGAGCGGTAGAACTCGTCACCCTTGGCACCCAGCAGCAGGAAGAAGTAGTTGCGGACCAAGTCCGACTGCCGCAGCTTCTTGCCACCCGCATTGAGGGTCTGGAAGACACGGTGAGCGTTGTCCCCCTCCTGCAACGTCACCCACACGGCAAGGAAGCGCGTGAGGATGACCTTCATCAGAGCCTCGATCTCCGCCTTGTCGAGATCGGCCACCTTCTCCGAGAAGAAGACGTAGGCACCGTCGACGGAGCCCTGCGAGACGCCGTCGAACTCATTGTTGATAAGGGCCATCAGCCGGACCTGATCGCGCTCCTGAAGTACGAGACGCGGAGCCTGCTCACCGTTGAGGCTCGAGTTCTTGAGCAGCTGTCGGGTGTAACTGTCCCGCTCCCTCTCGGCATCCTCATCTGAACCAGCCAGCGCCGCAAGGCGATCTCGCATCGCACAGATGACGATGGTCAACGTCGTCACGCGCTGCTGCCCGTCCACGACCCAATATCCGCGGGCCTCGCTGGGGAGCCCTGACCACGGCAGCTGCTCCAGCACCACGCTTCCCAAGAAGTGGGAGTCCAGCCCCTTTTCCCGGACACGCACGAGGTCGCTCCAGAGCTCCTGCCAGTGCGGCTTCTCCCAGCTGTAGTGCCGCTGCCAGAGCGGAATGCGAAGCTGCTGGTTGTCCGCGTGGAACAACTTGGCGAACTGGACCTCTTCTGCCTTCACCTCTGCAAACCTTCCGTCATCGGGTCGTTGGCGGCAGCTTACGAGCTGGCCACCACTGCGACTCCCTCCTCGCGCGGTGGCTCAGTGGCAGCGCTGAGCTACCCCTCGCTCCGGCCCCTCACCTTGGGTCGTCGGTTGTAGGGGTCGATGGGGCCTCGGGACCCCGACACGCGACGTCTCGACGTCGGTGGTCGGGGATTCGCCAGTCCGTGGAGCACCGGCCGGGGCCGCGCGCCGGGGCCCACCCCCGACGCCCCACACCCCACGCAGACCCGCTGCCACGGAACAGCGCGACCGGCCGCCGCGTTGTCGCCCCCATGACCGGTCCCCTCATCGTCCAGAGCGACAAGTCCGTGCTCCTCGAGGTAGACCACGACGGCTACGAGGCCGCCCGCCGCGCCATCGCGCCGTTCGCCGAGCTGGAGCGCGCGCCGGAGCACGTGCACACCTACCGCATCACCCCGCTGGCCCTGTGGAACGCGCGCGCCGCGGGACTGGACGCCGAGACGGTCGTGCACGCCCTGGTGAGCCACAGCCGCTTCCCGGTGCCGCAGCCGCTGCTGGTGGACATCGCCGAGACGATGGACCGCTACGGCCGCCTCACCCTGGAGCAGCACCCCACCGCCGGGTTGGTGCTGCACTCCACCGACCGCGCGGTGCTCACCGAGGTCTCCCGCCAGAAGAAGATCGCCCCGATGCTGGGTGCCCGCGTGGACGACGACACGATCGCCGTGCACCCCTCCGAGCGCGGCGCGCTCAAGAGCGAGCTCATCAAGGCCGGCTGGCCCGCCGACGACCAGGCCGGCTACGTCGACGGCGAGGCCCACCCCATCGCGCTGGAGGGCGACTGGGAGCTGCGCCCCTACCAGCAGCACGCCGTGGACGGGTTCGCCGACGGCGGCTCCGGCGTGGTGGTGCTGCCCTGCGGCGCCGGCAAGACCCTGGTGGGCGCCGGGGCGATGGCCCGCCAGCAGACCACCACGCTGATCCTCGTGACCAACACCCAGTCGGCCCGGCAGTGGAAGGCCGAGCTGCTGCGCCGCACCACCCTCACCGAGGACGAGATCGGCGAGTACTCCGGCGCGGTCAAGGAGGTGCGGCCGGTCACCATCGCCACCTACCAGGTGCTCACCACCCGCCGGAAGGGCGTGTACACGCACCTGGACCTGCTCGACGCCCGCGACTGGGGCCTGGTGGTCTACGACGAGGTGCACCTGCTGCCGGCCCCGATCTTCCGGATGACGGCCGACCTGCAGGCCCGCCGCCGGCTGGGTCTCACGGCCACCCTGGTCCGCGAGGACGGCCGCGAGGACGAGGTGTTCAGCCTCATCGGCCCGCAGCGGTACAACGCGCCGTGGAAGGACATCGAGGCCCAGGGCTGGATCGCCCCGGCGGACTGCGTGGAGGTGCGCGTCACCCTGCCCGAGTCCGACCGCATGGCCTACGCCACCGCCGAGCCGGACACCCGCTACCGCCTGGCCGCCTGCGCCGCGGCCAAGCTGCCGGTGCTCGAGCGCATCGTGGAGCACCACGCCGGGGACCAGCTGCTCGTCATCGGCCAGTACCTGGAGCAGCTCGAGGAGATCGCCAACCGGCTGGACTGCGACATCATCACCGGCGAGACCCCGCAGAAGGAGCGTGGCCGGCTGTTCGAGGCCTTCCGCGCCGGGGAGATCACCCGTCTGGTGGTGAGCAAGGTGGCCAACTTCTCCATCGACCTGCCCGAGGCGTCGGTGGCCGTGCAGGTCTCCGGCACCTTCGGGTCACGCCAGGAGGAGGCCCAGCGGCTGGGTCGCGTGCTGCGCCCCAAGAGCGACGGGCGCACCGCGCACTTCTACACGGTGGTCACGCGCGACACGGTGGACGCCGAGTTCGCCGCGCACCGCCAGCGCTTCCTCGCCGAGCAGGGGTACGCCTACCGCATCCTCGATGCCGAGGAGGTGCCCGCCGAGCTCGCCTCGCCGGAGGCCTGAGCGCGGGAGTCGCGGCTGGCAGCACCCTCGCGCCAGGGCGCCAGCGCCCCACCGCGCACCACGCCGGCCCCCAGCACGAGCAGCAGCACGAGGAAGGCCAGCAGGTAGTCGTTGCCCACGACCATCTGCAGCGGGTTCCAGTGGAGCTCCTTCATCTCGCGGCCCGGCGCCCACCAGTGGGCGTCGGCCACCAGCACCAGGGCCACCAGCCCGGCGAGCGCGCGCAGGTGCCCGGGCGCCAGGCGCATCATCGGGGCCACGCGGGGCGCGGACTCCCACAGCGCGACGGCCAGCGGCACCGCCCACACCCAGTGGTGCGTCCACGCCACCGGGGAGGCCACCACCACGGCCAGCGCGGCGGTGAAGAAACCGAGCACCCGCTCGCCGCGCAGCACCAGCCAGGCGCCCACGGCCACGATGGCCACGGACACCACACCGCCCACGAGCAGCCAGGCCAGGCTGGCGGCATCCGTGCCGGGACCGTAGAGGCGGCTGAAGAAGCCCATGGCGGACTGGTTGCCCAGGTACTCCTTGGGCATGGAGTGGTTGATGGCGTCGGTCATGTGGTTGGGCGACCCGCCGGCCGATGCGGGGAGGGTGTCGAACCAGAACGCCCTGGCCGTGCCGGGGACCACCGCGAAGGACAGGCCGATGGTGGCCAGGAAGGTCGCGAAGGCCACGCCGGCGGCCCGCCACTGGCGGGTGAGCAGCAGCCAGGCCACGAAGGTGAGCGGCGAGAGCTTGATGCCGGCGGCGACGCCCAGCCCGATGCCGCGCCACCACCGGTCGCGCCCGCCGAGGAGGTCAGCGGTCACCAGGGCGGCCAGCACGAGGTTGACCTGTCCGAAGTGCATGGTGAGCCAGACCGGCTCGGCGGCCATGGCGGCCAGGAAGAGCACGGTGGCCACCACCGCGCCCACCCGGGTGCGCCCCAGGGCGGTGTGGAGCAGGTAGCCGACGGCGGCCACGGAGGCCACGAGGGTGAGCGCCGACCCCATCCAGTCCCCCACCCAGGCCATGGGCAGGAAGGCCAGCAGCGCGAACGGCGGGTAGGTGAAGGTCAGCATCGAGCCGGTGTAGGTGAGGTCGTACACCGGCTGGCCGTCGAGCAGGGCCCGCACGCCGCTGGAGTAGACGCGCAGGTCCAGCGGCGGGACGTCGCGCATGCGCAGCATGTACAGCACGGCGGCGGTGACCAGCACGAAGCCGGGGAACCACACCCACGGGGAGGTGGCCGGGCGGTCCAGCGGCGCAGTGGGGCGGCCGTCGGCGCGGCTCACGCGGCGGACCCCACGCCCCCGCGTCCGGCCAGCAGCGCGCGCACCTGCGCCACCGCCAGCGGCACCAACGCCACCGTCATCAGCAGCGCGCACCAGACGTACGCGTTCCCCAGCAGCACCTGCCATGCGTTCCACTCCAGTTCGCGACCGTCTCGGGAAGGGACCCACCAGATCACCTGCAGCAGTGCCGATCCCAGCATCGCCGCGACGGCCCAGCGCGCGGGGCGCGGCACGTCCCGGCGGGCCTCGGAGCACAGTACAGCCAGCGCCAGCGGCGCCAGCCAGACCCAGTGGTGCGACCAGCTGACCGGCGAGGCCATGAGCATGCCGAGCGCCGCGACCCACAGCCCGGCCGCCCGGTCGCCCAGGGCCGCCAGCCGGGCGGCGGCGAGCACGAGCACGAGCCCCACCACGCTGGCGAGGGCGAACCAGGCCGGGTCCAGGGCGGGCGCCTCGTCGCCGAGGAAGCGGGCGAGCAGGCCCTTGACCGACTGGTTGGCCACGTAGCTGGGGGCGCCGATGCGGCCGGTCTCGGGCAGGACCTCGCTCCAGAAGGCGCGGGAGTCCGAGGGCAGCAGGAGGAAGCCCAGGCCCACCGTCGCCAGCATCGAGGCCAGGGCCACGCCGGCGGCCCGCCACTGGCGGGTGAGCACCAGCCAGGCCACGAGGAAGACCGGGGTGAGCTTGATGCCGGCAGCCACGCCCAGCCACACCCCGCGCCAGGGGCGGTCGCCGCGGCGCAGCAGGTCGGCGGCCAGCAGCCCGGCCAGCAGCAGGTTGACCTGACCGAAGGAGAAGGTCTGCCAGACCGGCTCGCAGACCACGGCCGCCACGCCCAGGGCCCCCAGCACCGGCCAGGTGGGCGCCAGTCGGCGTCCGAGGAGGGTCATGCTGCCCTCGCGCCGCCCCTCCAGGGCCCGCCGCAGCGCCACCACGAGGCCCAGCGCGGACGCGAGGGTCAGCACGGCGACCGCCACCGCCCGCGGCACGAGCGCCAGCGGCACGAACACGAGCGCCGCGAAGGGCGGGTAGGTGAAGGGCAGTCCGTCACGGGCCACGTAGAGCGGGTCCCCGTCGGCCACGAGCTGCCCGCCCCACCGGTAGACCTCCAGGTCGATGGGCCAGCCGCCCTTGACCAGCAGGGTGGCGGTGGCCACGAGGGCGACGAGCACCGCCGGGACCCACAGGGCCCGGGCGGGGAGGTCGGCGGACGGGGACGCGGGGGCGCCCGAGGGCGCGGTGGGAGTGCTCACGATGCGCACATGGTGCCACCTGCACCCCCTCGCCGACCGCCCAGCGAGCCTCCAGCCAACTCCCAGCCGACTCCGCGACGCTGGGAGCATGGACACCACCGCTGACGCCACCCTGCTCGTCGTCGAGGACGAGCCCAACATCCGCGAGCTGCTGGCCACGAGCCTGCGCTTCGCCGGGTTCGAGGTGCACACCGCCGCGCAGGGCAGCACGGCGCTGCAGCTGGCCGCCGAGGTGGAGCCCGACCTGCTCGTGCTCGACGTGATGCTCCCCGACGTGGACGGCTTCACCATCACGCGCCGCCTCCGGGAGCGCGACCAGCACATGCCGGTGCTCTTCCTCACCGCGCGCGACTCCGTGGACGACAAGGTCAAGGGCCTCACCGTCGGCGGCGACGACTACGTCACCAAGCCCTTCAGCCTCGAGGAGGTGGTGGCCCGCATCCGCGCCATCCTGCGCCGCAGCCGCGCCGAGGACGACCCCCAGGACGACCGCGTGCTCACCTTCGAGGACCTCTCCCTCAACGAGGACACCTACGAGGTGGTGCGCGCCGGCCGGGTCATCGAGGTCTCCCCCACCGAGTTCAACCTGCTGCGCTACCTGCTGCAGAACCCCAACCGGGTGCTCTCCAAGGCGCAGATCCTCGACCACGTGTGGGACTACGACTTCCGCGGCGAGATGGGCATCGTGGAGAGCTACATCTCCTACCTGCGCCGCAAGATCGACACCGAGGGCCTGCCGCCCCTCATCCACACCAAGCGCGGAGTGGGCTACGTGCTGCGGATGCCGCCCCAGTCGGTCGCGTGACCCCCGCCACCTCCGGCACCCGGGCCCGGCGCACCCGCCGCGGCCGCTGGTGGGCACCCGGCCACTGGCCGCTGCGGGTGCGCCTGCTCACCGTGGCGATGGTGCTCATCGCCGGGGCGCTCACGGCCACCGCCATCGCCCTGGCGGTGCTCATGCAGCAGTTCCTGGTGCGGCAGGTGGACGACCAGCTGCAGCGGGCCGCGGCCCCGGTGGCGCAGTCGGCCTTCGACAGCTTCACCACCGCGGGGTCCACCGGCTTCCGGCCGCCCAACAACTACTGGATCCAGTTCATGCCGGTGAACGGCCACCAGCCCATCAGCGTCACCGCACCGCAGAGCACGGGCTCGACCCCGCGGGTGGACTACCTCTCCCCCGAGGACGAGCGGGTGCGCAGCGGCCGGCCGTTCACGGTGACCGACGGCAACGGCGACCGCTGGCGCGTGGTGGCCGGCGTGGACGCCAACCACGTGGCCACCTACGCCGTGGCCCGGCCCCTACGTGAGATCGACGAGGCCGTACGGAACCTGCAGATCTTCACCCTCAGCGTGGGACTGCTCGCCCTGGTGGCCAGCGCCCTGGTGGGCTGGCCGCTCATGAACCGGGCGTTCCGGCCGCTCACGCAGATCGAGGACACCGCGGCCGGCATCGCCGAGGGCAACCTCTCGCGCCGCGTGCCGCACCCGGGCACCCGCGACGAGGTGGGCTCGCTGGCCACCAGCCTCAACCTGATGCTGGCTCACGTGGAGCGGTCCTTCCAGCTCCGCGACGCCTCGGAGCAGAAGATGCGGCGCTTCGTGGCCGACGCGTCCCACGAGCTGCGCACGCCGATGGCGGCCATCCGCGGGTACGCCGAGCTGTACCGGTCGGGCGCCATCACCGGGCGCGAGGACACCACGGCGGCCATGCGCCGCATCGAGGACGAGGCCACCCGCATGGGAGTGCTCGTGGAGGACCTCATGACGCTGGCGCGCCTGGACGCCGACGAGCAGCACCGCCTCGCGGCCTCCCCCGGCACCGACGACGCCGAGACCACCGAGGTGGACCTCACCGTGCTGGCCGGCGACGCCGTGGCCGACACCCGCGCCTGGGCGCCGGAGCGCACCCTGCGCGTCCAGGGCCTGGCAGGCCAGCCACTGGGCGCCACCCCGGTGGCCGGCCGGGAGCCGGCCCTGCGCCAGGTGGTGACCAACCTCGTGGCCAACGCCGTGCGGCACACCACCGACGGCCCCATCGAGGTGCAGGTGGGCCGCGACCGCGACGAGGTGGTGCTGCGCGTGGTGGACCACGGCCCCGGCATCCCCGAGGAGGAGCGCGAGCGCGTGTTCGAGCGCTTCTACCGCTCCGACCCCTCCCGCCAGCGCGGTGCGGGCGGCGGGTCCGGGCTGGGGCTGGCCATCGTGGCCACCACGGTGGAGCAGCACGGCGGGTCGGTGCGGGCGCTGGGAACATCCGGTGGCGGCGCGACGTTCGAGGTGCGGCTGCCCGCCCTGGGCTGAGCCCGACCCCACCGCGGGGACCAGGCCCGGGACTCCCAGAGAAATCCCAGCGACGGTGCAGCGCGGCCCAAGCATCGGGTGGTGGACTGCAGGTCGTCGAGAGGAGCAGACATGGACGAGTACACGGCACGGACCCAGGAGGCCGTCCCCCCGCGTCGCGGGTGGTGGCAGGTCCCCACAGTTGCGGTGCTCTCCGCTGCCCTGGCGACGGCCGGCACCTGGACCCTCGCCGAGAACGGCGTGATCGGCGGCGGTGACGACACCACGACGAGCACCCAGCGCCAGGTGGCGCAGGGCGCCCCGGCCAGCAACCCGAGCCCGAAGGCCGACGAGGGAACGCAGCAGGAGGCCACGGCGGGGGACGCCGCCGCGGCCGGGAAGACCCCTGCGGCGACGGCCGACGGCGTGGACTGGTCGGGGGTGGCCGAGAAGGTCTCGCCCAGCGTGGTGGCCATCTCCGTGCAGAGCGCCACCTCGGGCGGGTCCGGGTCCGGCGTGATCCTGGACGAGCAGGGCCACGTGGTGACCAACCACCACGTGGTCGACGGCGCCCAGAACATCACCGTCACGCTCGGCGACAACCGTGCCTACCCCGCCGAGGTGGTGGGCACGGACGCCGAGACCGACCTCGCGGTGCTCAAGCTGAAGGACGCCCCCAAGGACCTGAAGCCGATCACCGTGGGCGACGACACCGGCCTGCGCGTCGGCGACCCGGTGATGGCCGTGGGCAACCCGCTGGGCCTGTCCGGCACGGTGACCACCGGCATCGTCAGCGCCCTGGACCGGCCGGTGCGCGCCGGCGACACCGAGACCCAGGTGGTGACCAACGCGGTCCAGACCTCCGCGGCCATCAACCCGGGCAACTCCGGTGGGGCACTGGTAAACTCGTCGGGCGAGCTGGTGGGCATCAACTCCGCCATCGCCACGCTGGGGTCCAACCCCCAGGCGTCCGGCAACATCGGCATCGGCTTCGCGATCACCGCCACGCAGATGAAGAACGTCACCTCCGAGCTCATCGAGCACGGCAAGGCGACCCACGCCCAGCTGGGCGTGCGCGTGGGCGACACCACGGTGGAGGTGGACGACGCGCGCGTCAACGGCGCCGGCATCGCCTCGGTGGAGCCGGACGGGCCTGCCGCCAAGGCGGGGTTGAAGGCCAAGGACGTCGTCGTCGCCATCGACGGCGAGCCGGTGGACAGCATGTGGGCGCTCATTGCCCAGATGCACGAGCGGGCGGTGGGCGACACCGCGAAGCTCACCGTCGTGCGCGACGGGCAGAAGAAGGACCTGGACGTGACCGCCGGCGAGAAGGCGGACTGACCAGGCACAAGGACTCCCACGCAGGCGTTGTGCGACCGGCTGCGTGGGTGGGGACTCCGGTTCCCGTCGGGTCGAGGCCCTCCCCCCTTGGGGACTCCCCGACAAACAAGCCGCCCGGGCCGTGGGTGTGTGTGACCACGGCCCGGGCGCACTCATGTCTGGGGGGGCGTTCGGCAGGGGCGGGTGTTCTTGGGGGAATCGTTATCGGGATCCTGTGGAAAACCCTGCCGGCGGGGTGGCGCGCTGTGCCAAGGTGCCGGTGTTGCCCTTCGTCGCACCGGGAGACCCCTCATGCCCGCTCGCTCGCTGCCCGTGAAGACCGCCGTGCTCGCCGTGTGCGGGGCCCTGTTGGTGGGGGCGTGCTCCTCCGATGCGGAGGGGGGGGGTGGCTCGTCGTCGACCACGCCTGATGCGGTGGAGACCTCCGCGCCGATGTCGTCACCGAGCGACGCGACGGCGCCGGGCTCGCCCGAGCCGAGTGGGGGTGGCTCGAGTGATGCGTCGCCGTCCGGCGGGTCGGGTGCGCCGACGTCGCCGGCGCCCAACACGTCCGACGGTGAGACTCCGGCTCCGCCGGTGATGCCGGCCGCGGCGAAGGAGAACACCGCCGAGGGTGCCGAGGCCTTCGCCCGCTGGTACGTCGAGACGCTGAACCACCTCTACCAGCACCCCAAGGCGGGGGTACTCGACAAGTACGCCGGCGACGACTGCAAGACGTGCGCGAACCAGTCCGAAGCCTTGGTCGAGGCCTCTCGGACGAAGGAAGCATCTGATGGGCCTGTCTTCGACATTCTTGGCGCAAAGGTGACTGCGACGGGACCGAGCACCTATGACGCGGTCGTCGGCTTCCACCAGCTACCGGCGACGTTCACGACGCCCGATGGCGAGGTGACCGCTCGCCTCGAAGAGATCGACGAGATGGGGCTTCTCTTCCGCCTCCGACACGAGGGGGGTTGGGCCGTGGAGAAGCTCCATCCCAATGAGGACCCCGTCTTCACCAAGGATGGCTCCCGATGAGCCTCCTCACCGTCATGGCGCTCGCCTTGATGGGCAGTTCGGACTGCGGCCCGGTCGTCACTTGTGACGAGGACGGAGACGGTGTCGTCATCGGAATGCTCAAGAACGAGGTCGAGGAGTTGGCGGACAAGCGACCGCCGAAGTCGACCCCACCTGCGCCCGGGAAGCCGCCGACCTTGTACTACGAATACGTCGTCCAACACACCTGCCCGGGCATCCGCCCCGGACCCGACGAGCACGGCGCGGACTGCAACCTCTCACGCCACGGCTGCGACGGCTACCTCGGCGACGGACCCCTGGTCACCATCTCCGAACGCATCCTGCGCACCCAGGACGACGAGATCGTCCAAGGCTGGTCCTTCGTCGGCAAGACCTGCTACCCCGAGGCCGTCCCCGGCCGCTCCGGGGAAGTGGCTGACAAGCGCATCGCCAAGGCCTTCAAGGTCACGAAGTTCGCCCTACCCGCCCCCACCTGGGACCCGCCCCGCACCGACCCCCTGGTCAACAAACCCGTCTACTTCACCACCACCTTCACCGAGGCCGGCTACGAGCCGAACGAGACCCGCACCATCCCCCCATCACAGATGCTCGGCCACGACCTGAAAATCCTCCCCGAACTCAAGAACGTCACATACCACTTCGGCGACGGCGACCAGCACGGCCCCACCGTCGACACCGGCGGCGAGTACCCCGACGGCACAGTCACCCACACCTACACCAAGGCCGGCACCCTCCACCCCCGCATCACCGCCACCTACACCGGCCGCTACTCCCTGGACAACGGCCCCTGGCGCCCCCTCGGCATCGAGGTCACCGTGAAGGGCGAACCCACCACCCTCACCCCCACCACCCTGGTCACCCAACTCGTCCCCAACCCCTGACCCGCCCACCCCGGGCGACCCGGCCGACGGCCCACGGGCAGCCGCCGGCGGCCCAAGAGCGTTGAGTCGTCGCGCACCGGGGTCGACACACCCCACCCACCCCAACGAACGACGACCCAACGGGAACACGCGGCACCCACCGGTCACCGACGCACGCGGCGGCGGCCCCCCCCCAGGATGCCGCCGCCGCGTCGTATCGAGAAGCAGCTCAGGCGGCGCCGGCCCACTCCTCGAAGCCGTCGGGACGCCCCACCCAGCGCTCGGCGGCGCCGACCATCTCGGCATCGGTCATGAGGGCGTGCTCGAACGCGGCGCGCACCTCCTCCACGTCGTCGACGTGGGCGGTCACCACCAGGTGGGTGCGGCGCTTGCCGTCCCACCGCGCGCACTCGCCCAGCCGCAGCTGGCCACAGCACTCGTCCCAGGCCAGCACGGAGTCCGGGCGGCTGGGCAGCCAGAACGCGCCGCGCGTGCGCAGGGAGGCCAGCACCATCGGCTCCATGGCCTCCATGAGGCGGTGCGGGTGCAGCGGGCGCCAGGACTCGAGCACCACCGTGGTGATGCCGTCGGCGTCCTCGGCACCGGTGGGGCGGCGGTGCAGCGGGCTCGTGCACCGCGACGCGGTGTCCACGTCGTGCCGCATGGCCAGCAGCGCCGCACCGTCCACGGACAGCGTGGAGTCCACGTGCAGCGCGTCGGCGCGGGCGAGGTGGCGCAACAACGTGAGGTCCTGCGGCGCGGCCTCGTGGCCGGAGTGCACCACCACGTCGGCGTACTCCAGCTGGGCCACCACGGCGGCGGTCACCTCGGCCCCCTCGGGCCCGCCGGTGCCGGCCACCACGCGCTCCACGAGGCCCGCCGGGTCCACCACGGCGGTCACGGCACGCAGCTCCAGGTGCTCGGGCACGCGCTCGTCCAGCACGTCGGTGCCCAGCGCGGTCCCCACGGGCAGCAGCTCGGCACCCAGCGGCAGCACCACCAGGGCGGCCGGCCACCGATCGGCGCCGGCCAGCTCCAGCAGGGCGGGCACCAGCTCCTCGCGCAGCGCGCACGAGTGGCAGGCGTGCTCCATCAGGGAAGTGCGGTCGTCCACGGTCCCGGTGGCGTCGTGCACCACGCGGCGCACGGTGCCGGCCTCGGCGTCGAGCTCCAGGCGCAGGGTCACCGCATCGGGCAGGTCGAGCTGCGCGGCCAGGACGGCAGCCGAGAGGTCGGCCTCGTCCGTGCCGCCCAGCACCACCACGGGCAGGCGGTCGCTGGTCACCGGCGGGCCCCGTAGCGCTGGCGGAAGCGCTCCACGCGGCCGGCGGAGTCGAGCACCTTCTGGCGCCCGGTGTAGAAGGGGTGGCTGGCGGAGGAGACCTCCACGTCCACCACGGGGTAGGTGTTGCCGTCCTCCCACTCGATGGTGCGGTCGGTGACGGCGGTGGAGCGGGTCAGGAACGCGAAGCCGGCGTCGGCGTCGCGGAAGACCACGGGGCGGTAGTCGGGGTGGATGCCCTTCCTCACGGCATCTCCTCTCTGGTCGGGTCGTCGACGGGGATGCCCGCGACCGCGCGCCCGGCGCGGCCGCGGGGGCTCACCAGGAGCTCTTGGTGACGCCGGGCAGCTCGCCGCGGTGCGCCATCTCGCGCAGGCGGATGCGGCTCAGCCCGAACGTGCGGTACACCGCGCGGGGGCGGCCGTCCACGGCATCGCGGTTGCGCAGGCGGGTGGGGCTGGCGTCGCGGGGCAGCTTCTGCAGGGCGCTCACGGCCTCGGCGCGCTCGGCGGCGGTGGAGCCCGGCGCGGAGACGATGCGCTTGAGCTCGGCGCGGCGCTCGGCGTACCGGGCCACCACCTCGGCGCGCTGGCGATTGCGGGCGATCTTGGACTTCTTGGCCATCAGCGGGTCTCCCGGAACAGGGTGTGGCGGCGGAGGGTGGGGTCGTACCGGCGCAGCTCGAGCCGGTCGGGGTCGTTGCGGCGGTTCTTCTCGGTGATGTACGTGAAGGCCGACTCCGTGGACCGGAGCTTGACCTTGGTACGGATGTCCTGTCGTGCCATGGGGCGGGACCCTACGCTGATTGAGAACGGTTCGCAAGAATGATTCTCAATCGGCGCGTGGTACCTTGCTCGGCCCCCTCGGAGCGCCCCCGGCGCAGGGCGCGGCCACGCCGCCCCGAGCCTCGTCCGGCCCACCGGAGACAACCCCGCACCCCATCTCTCGCGGAGAGACGCCGTGGACACCCCCACCCCCGATGCCGGCACCCCGCCCACCGACTCCCCCGATGCCGAGCTGGCCGCCGAGCGCGAGCACCTCACCCGCGCACGGTCCGCCATGGCCCGCATGCGCGAGTCCTCCCTGGCCACCACGGCCGAGGGGGCCGACGCCCGCACCGTGGAGTTCCTGGCCCGCACGCTGTGGCAGCGAGCGGTCTCCCTCGAGGACGACCCGCACACCACGCTCTTCTTCGGCCGCATCGACCTGGCGCCCGGCCACGGCACCGACCCGCTCTCGGACGCCCCGGAGCGATGGCACCTGGGCCGCCGCCACGTCACCGACGACGCCGGCGACCCCCTCGTCATCGACTGGCGCGCCGAGGTGGCCACCGCCTACTACCGTGCCTCGGCCACCGACCCGATGGGGGTGGAGCGCCGCCGCCGCTTCGGCGTGGTCGACGGGCAGCTCACCGGCTTCGAGGACGAGCACCTGCTGTCCGGGCAGGCCCTGGACTCCGCCCTGCTGGCCCACGAGATCGAGCGCCCCCGCACCGGGCCGATGCGCGACATCGTGAGCACCATCCAGCCCGAGCAGGACGAGATCGTGCGCGCCGACGCCGCCACCACCGTCTGCGTGCAGGGCGCGCCCGGCACCGGGAAGACCGCCGTGGGCCTGCACCGCGTGGCGTGGCTGCTCTACGCGCACTCGGCCCGCCTGGCGCGCGGCGGGGCGCTCGTCATCGGCCCCAACGAAGCCTTCCTGGAACACGTGGGGCAGGTGCTGCCCTCGCTGGGCGAGGTGGAGGTCGCGCACAGCACCGTGGACGGCCTGCTGGGGCTGGAGGTACGCGGCACCGACGCCGCGGACGTGGCCACGCTCAAGGGCGACCCGCGCCTGGCCGAGGTGGTGGACCGCGCCGTGTGGGGGCGCATCACCGAGCCCGACGAGGCTCTCGTGGTGCCCCGCGGCGCCCGGCGCTGGCGGGTACCCGCGTACGAGGTGCGCGAGGTGTTCGCCGAGCTGCGCAGTCGGGGCGTGCGCTACTCCGCCGCCCGGGAGATGGCCGCCCGCCGCCTGGCGCACCGGGTGCTGGCCCAGATGGAGGCCGCCGGCGACTCGCCGGACGACCGCGTGGCCGATGCGGTGGCCCGCTCCACGCCCATGAAGGCCTACCTCAAGGCCCACTGGCCGGTGCTCGACCCGCAGCGGGTGGTGTTCGAGCTGCTCGGCGACGCCGACGTGCTGGCCCGCGCGGCCGAGGGGGTGCTGTCGCCCGAGGAACAGGCTCTGCTGCAGTGGGACAAGGCACCGCGCAGCCCCCGTTCGGCGCGCTGGTCGGCCGCCGACGTGGCCCTGCTCGACGAGGCCGGCGACGCCGTGGAGCGCACGCCCAGCCTCGCGCACGTGGTGCTCGACGAGGCGCAGGACCTCTCCCCCATGCAGCTGCGGGCCGTGGGGCGCCGGGCCAGCACCGGGGCGCTGACGGTGCTCGGCGACATCGCGCAGGGCACCACGCCGTGGGCCACCGCCTCGTGGGAGGAGACGCTGCACCACCTGGGCGCCGAGGGCTCGCACGTGGAGGAGCTGGTACGCGGGTTCCGTGTGCCGGCGGCCGTCATCGAGCTGGCCGCACGGCTGCTGCCGCACATGGCGCCCGGGCTCCGTGCCCCCGAGGCGGTGCGCTCCACCCGCGGTGACCTGGCGTTCACGGCAGTGGAGGGCAGCGGCGGCGAGGTGGACGGCACCCCGAGCGAGGCACTGCTGGGCGCCGCCCGCGCGGCCGCGGAGCGGGCGCTGGCACACGAGGGGACGGTCGGCGTCATCGTGCCCGGGACCTGGACCGATGCGGTGGCGGCCGCCCTCGATGGGGTGGAGGAGGCCTCGGCACCCGAGGAGGGTCCCGCGTCCGCGCGCTGCACGGTGCTGCCGGCCGGCACGGCCAAGGGCTTGGAGTTCGACCGCGTGGTGGTGGTGGAGCCGGCCCGCGTGGTGGCCGACGAACCCGACCACCGCACCGGACTGCGGCGGCTGTACGTGGTGCTCACCCGTGCGGTGAGCGGGCTCGAGGTGGTGCACGCCGCGCCCCTGCCCACCGAGCTGGGCGTGGGCTGAGGAGTGACGGACACGGGACGGAGACTCCGTTGAACCGACTACGCCGTCGTGCGAAGTCTCCCACGCACGGGCGCCAGGCCGTTACCAAGCGCTCACTCAGCACCCCTAGCGGGACGCCCCACCTGCGCCATACATCGAGCCACCGGAACCTGTCAGGTTCCCTCGAGAGATGAGACAGCAATGAACCGCACGAGCGTGCGCAGCGGTGCCGCCATCGGCCTCTTGGTCGCCGCCCTGTTCCTCCCTCCCGGCTCAGCCATGGCTGAGGACGCCGAGACACACCTCTCCCCCATGGCCGCGCCCGTCCAACCTGACGGTTCCCCCGACTCCTCTGACGAGGAGATCGCCGCTGCCACCGCTGCAGACGCTGCCACCATCGCCGCGCAGGAAGGCCGAAGCGTCGCTGAGGTGCAGGAGGATCTGAAGTGGCAGGACTCAGCGCAGGCTGAGATCGACAGGGTCGCCGCACTGGCCCCGGAGGCCTTCGCCGGGTCGTCCCTCTCCGTCGCGGACCGCACCGTCTGGGTCGGGTTCACCGGCACCGCCCCCTCAACCGACACACGATTCCCCGAGGGCACGACAGCAACCATCCAGGGAGATCTCCCCCTGAACCACGAAGGTCGTGTGCAGGCAGCCCGAGCGGCCGCCTCGGCAGTCGAGGCGGAGTTCGGCGCAGAGGCCGTCTCCCGTGTAGATGCCGTGACCGGCATGGCCGAGGTCTTCGTCGCCACGTCGCGCCCCTCCGGATCGGATGCACGTCTGGCCCGGGCCGAGAGGGAAGCAATCAGCGAGATCACGGTGTACTTCGACCCGAACAGCAGAGGGGGCGAGGAGACCGTGAACGGCGGTGGGCGACTGGAGCGGGTGGGCACCTCGAGCCTCCTGTGCACCTCGGCGTTCACCGTGGTCCGGAACGGAACGAGGGGAATGACCACAGCACAACATTGCCCCTTGCCATTCACCCATGAGAACTACGACAACGCGACCGAGCACCAGGTCACCCACAACGCCTCCCACTACGGCGCGGACGGCGACATGCGGATCTACACGACCAGCGACATTGAGGGCCCCCGATTCCGGGCCGATTATCGCGACGTGCGTACCCTGGCTCAGGCGCCGGGGTTCAGCGTCGGCACCTACATGTGCCACTTCGGACGCGGCAACGGGAAGCGGTGCGACACCGTGTACGACACCACCGTCTCCAAGGGCAGCCTGTCGGCCTGATCGCCATGGAGCACCACTACACGACGGGCGGCAACAGCGGGGGGCCCTGGTACAACGGCACCAAGGGTTACGGAATCCACCACGGGTACAAGACGATCTGGTTCAAGGACAGGTCGCTCTTCACCCCTCTCAACCGAGTCACGCGACACTGGGGTGCCTATGTCCTGGTGGGCTGAGGCCACGGGTGCAGCCATGGTTGCAGCACTGATCGTCTCCGGCTGCACTTCCGCCGACCAGAAGAGCGCCCAGGGTGACACGAGCCTCTGGGTGGCCAAGGACAGCAGTTCAACGGGCGAGGCCATGCTCGAGGGGACACTGCGGTACCTCCAGGACGAGGGGTGCTGGGTTGTGGAACCCTTGGCGGGAGATCTCGACGCCGACGTCAGCCCAGAGAGCGCCAGAACCGCCGTCATTTGGCCCCCGGGCTCGTTCTCCGTCGAGGGCTCCCGTCACACCGTCTCCGCGGAGGGCGGGCAGGTCATGGACGGGCAACATGTCCAAGCGTCCGCTGCGTTCATCCACGACCCCGGAGAATTCACCATTCCAGAGACCTGCCGAACCGCAGGGATTGCAGTGGTGAGCAACGTCCATCCCGCGGAGTGAGAAGGACGGATCCCGTGTGCGCGGGGAGGGCGGCGTCCCGGTGAAGCGCTTTGCCCTCCCCGCGCACACTCGTGGGATCGTCTGCAAGTGCGCGATGGTCTGCCGCGCAGACGCTGGCGTTGACGCGAGCACGGTGCAGGAGGTGAAGCAGCTCGTGCTGCTCACCGCGGGGCACCGCGCCCGAAGGCGGCGGCATCCTCGGGCGCGAGGCGTGGGCGTTGGACGACCGGTCGGCCCTGTGCGTGGTGGACGGTCAGGTGGAGCTTCTGCCGGGCGAGCACTGGCGGCACCTCCCCGGCTGAGGTGCACACTAGGCGCATGCCCGCCCTCATCGCCTGGTGGCGCCAGGACCTGAGCACGCTCGCCCCCGCCGCACCGGACCAGGCGGTGGTCGATGCCGGCGCCCGCCTGCTCGCGGCGTGGACCGCGCCGGGGCGCGCCTACCACTCCACCCGGCACCTGGTGGAGCTGTTCTGGGCGCTCGAGGAGCTCACCGAGGCCGGCGAGGTGAACGCCGGGGACGCGCCCCTCCTGCGCGTGGCCGGGTGGTTCCACGATGCGGTGTACGACCCCACCGCGGGGGCCGGCGCCAACGAGCGGGAGTCCGCGGCGCTGGCCCGGCGCGAACTGGAGGCGCTCGGGGCCGCGGAGGCCGTGGTGGCCGAGGTGGAGCGGCTGGTGCTGCTCACCGTCGACCACCGGGCGGAGGGCGGGGACGGCGGCATCAGCAGCGAGGGCGACGGCGGCGCCCTCCGGCGTGCCCGGGCGTTCTGCGACGCCGACCTGTGGGTCCTGGCGTCAGATGCCACGCGCTACACCGAGTACACCGCCCAGGTGCGGCAGGAGTACGCACACGTGCCCGACAAGGCCTTCCGCACCGGGCGCCGGGCCGTGCTGGAGCACCTCGGGGCCGGGTCCGTCTACGCGACCGACCACGCCCGGCGCGCCTGGGCGCCCGCCGCCGCGCGCAACATCGCCGGGGAGCTGGCCGGCCTGGCCTGAGGCCGCGCGGTCCGGGCGACGGCTCGGCCCCGTCGACCCGGGAGGACGTGTGCCCCCCCCGGACCGCATCACACGCCCCAGCCACGCTCCATCCCGCGGGCCACCAGCGGCCACCACGACGCACCGCCGACCAGGGCACGCCCCTCGGCCAGCCCCACCCAGCGCGCACCGTCGATGGGGGCAGGCGCCTCGGAACCGGTGGACCACGCAGCTCCGACGGCGGCCAGGCCGTCCGGACCCCCGACCACCTGGAGTCGGTAGGCACGGTGCTGACGGCGCAGCACCCCGCCCTCGCGCCGCACCTCCTCCTCGTACCCGATGAGGGCGCCCTTCCCCGACGTGGAGGACGGGCCGCCGACGTCGCGGCCCGGCACGCCCCCGGCCACACCCTGCGGCCCCACGCCCTGCAGGAGGCCCCACCCGTCCTCGCCCGGCACGAGGAGCACGCGCCCGGCCCCGTCGGCCACCACGAGGCCACCGTCCTCCATCGTGGCCGACCCCGCCGCACCCACGGGCCCGGCGGCCGAGCGCACGAGGTCCACCCGGTGCCCCTCGTCCACCACGGTGCGGGTCAGGCACTTCTCGGCCTTCCGCTTGCGCAGGCGCTGCCCGGTGGCGGTGAGCATCGCCGTGATCTCCCGCGCACTGCGCAGCTGCGCGCCCGCGGCCAACAGGTCATCGAAGGCAGAGACCGGCACGTCGGCGTGGTCACCATCGAGCCAGCCGGGGTGCAGGCCCGCCCCGGCCAACGCGTCGGTCAGCTCCGCGGACGCCCGCACCCACGAGGCGGCGCCCGTCGCCTCCAGGCCTCCGTCGCTCACGAGATGGCTGAACACGGTGTCGTGCGCCGGCCACGCGGGGCGGTCGATCCACAGGGCCATCGTCGAAGCGTAGGTCGACAGCACCCATACTGCGCCCATGGCCGCGCCCCACCGCGCCTCCCTGGCCGCCCTCGGACCGCTCGAGCAGCTCCGCGCCAGACGACTGCCCCTGCGCCTGGCGTGGCTGCTGATGGGCCTGTTCCTCTACGGGGCGTCCATGGCCATGGTGCTGCGTGGCATGTTGGGGCAGTTCCCGTGGGACGTGCTGCACGTGGGTCTGGGCCACCACCTGCCGCTCAGTTTCGGCGTCATCGTGGTGCTCGTGTCGTTCGTGGTGCTGCTGGCGTGGATCCCGCTGCGCCAGCCGCCGGGTCTGGGCACGCTGGGCAACGCGTTGCTCATCGGCCCCGCGGCCGACCTCGTGCTCGCCGCCCTCCCGGCTCCCGACACGTTGGCGCCCCGCATCGCCCTGATGGTGGGCGGCATCGTGCTCAACGCCGCGGCCACCGCCATGTACGTGGGCGCCCAGCTGGGCCCCGGCCCCCGCGACGGGCTCATGACCGGCCTGGCCCGCACCACCGGGATGTCCCTGCGCGTGGTGCGCACGGGGCTGGAGGTGGCCGTCATCGTCCTGGGCGTGCTGCTCGGCGGCACACTCGGCGTGGCCACGGTGCTCTACGCCCTGGCCATCGGCCCCCTCACCCAGGCCTTCCTGCCCTACCTGACGCTGCGCCTCCCCGGCCACGCCCCGGGCTGAGGCAACCACCTGATGGTGGGCGCAGCCGGCGCCGGGGCCACGCACCCCGGTTGCCGACGCCCCACGGCCGGGGGCCACGGCGTGTGGCGTGGCCCCCGGCATCGCATCAGCGAGTGGACGTCGCCGAGGTGGCAACCCAGTAGGTGCTGCCCTCGGAGGTCACGGCCTTGTAGATGCGCTTGCTGCTCGAGGTGACCGTCAGGCGGGCCACACCGGTGCTGCCGCTCTTGGCCGTCCCCTTGCGCGACCAGGTGCCGTTGGCGTTCTTCACGTAGAACGTCACCGTCGCCCCACCGCGCTTGCGGAACTGGCTGTAGGTGGTGTTGTACGTGGACACCGTGCTCGACAGCGTCACCGTGCCGCCCTTGCGGCTGGAGGTCAGGGCGTTCTTGCTGCCCAGCTTGACCGTCATGGTGCGGGTGTTCTGCGTGAGCGAGTTGAACGTGCTGTCGCAGGCGTAGTCGGGACGAATCTTGTACGTGCCGACGGGCAACATCCAGTCGTACACGTCGAAGGTCTGGCGCGCCCCATTGGCGGAGGATCCCCCGCTGACGAGGAACCACTCCTGGGATCCCTTGCTCGGATGGATCGCCTGCCAGGACCCCACGCCTCCCTTGTTCACGCACGCCCCGGAGAGGCTCACCGGGTACTCCCGGAACTCGCGGTTGATGGTGATCTTGCTGGGGGTGGTGATGGTGCACGAACCGGCGGCCACGGAGGGGGCAGCGGTGGGGAGGGTGCTGGCGCCCACGAGGGCGGCCACGGCGAGTGCGGCTCGGCGCATGTGTGTCTCCTTGTGATGCGGAGGAGCTCCTGTCCCCCGTCGCCGCAGAAGGTACGAGGCACCACCGACAACCTCCTCCACCGCCCCGGCGACGACGCTACCCCCAGAGGATTAGCACACATGTTCTGCTACATGCTATACTTGTCCTAGAACATCGCGGGGTGTTCCACCTGCGGGAAACCAAGGGGGTGACGTCATGACGGGTCCGACGGTCGACAGGACGGCCGAGCACCGGGCGGGCGTGCAGGCCATCGAGTGCTGGCTCGACCGCGGGGGCGGCGGCACGGCGGCCGAGCTCGTGGACCTCATCGGCCACCTGGAGGACCTGGCGAACGTCGTCACCGCCGCACAGCTCACGGCGGTGCGGCGCCTGGCCGAGCAGCAGACGATCGAGGACCTCGCCGCGGGCGTGCCGGAGCGCGACGCCGGGTCCACGGTGGGTGCGCAGGTGGGCCTCGCCCGGCGCCAGCCGCCCCGTCGTGGAGTGCGCGACGTGCACCTGGCCGGCGTCCTCGCCGACGAGCTCCCCCACACCCGCCGGGCGATGCTGGAGGGCACCGCCAGCGGCTACCAGGCGGAGCTCGTGGTCACCCACACTGCCTGCCTCTCGCGCGCTGACCGGGCCCGTGTCGACGAGCTCGTGGCCCCGGAGCTGGGGTCCCTCTCACCGCGGCAGGTCGTCCACCGCGTGAAGCACCACGCCTACCGGCTCGACCCCGAGGCCGCGACGCGCCAGGCGGCCATGGCGCACCGGGAGCGCCACGTGTCGGTCCGCCCCGTGCCCGACACGATGGCGCGGGTAGCCGCCCACCTGCCCGCCGCCCAGGCCGTGGCCGTGTGGGCAGCACTCGACCGGGAGGCCAAGGCCCTGCGGGCGGCAGGGGACGAGCGGACGCTGGGTCAGCTCCGCGCCGACGTGCTGGTCGGCCGCGTCACGGGCCAGCTGGAAGCCCCGGCCGTCCCGGTGGAGGTGCAGCTCGTGGTGCCGGCCGGCACCCTGTTCGGCAGCACGGCGGTGCTCCGGGCGCTCACCAGCGGTGACGAGCCGGCCGTCCTCAGCGGCTACGGCCCCCTGCCGGCTCCCGTGGCCCGGCAGATGGTCCGCGACACCGCCGCGTGCAGCCTGCGGCGCCTCCTGCTCGACCCTGAGTCGGGCACCCTCGTGGGACGCGACCCGCGCCGACGCCTCTTCTCGGCCGGGGAGCGTGACCTGCTGGTGGCCCGAGACCAGACCTGCCGCACCCCCTACTGCGACGCCCCCGTGCGCGAGGCCGACCACGTGGTCCCCTTCTCCGAGGGCGGCCCCACCACCCTGGCCAACGCGCAGGGCCTGTGCACCCAGTGCAACCAGACACGCAACCACCCACGGTGGAGCGCCAGACCCCTCGGGCCGCCGACGACCACGACACCCCGGACCGAGCCGACCGCCCGGGCACGACTGCTCGCGCTGGCCCGCCAGGCCTGCGTGGAGACCACCACCCCCACCGGCCACCGGTACACGAGCCGGACGCCTCAGTTCGCCGCAGGGCCCCTCAGGCCCGGCGCGCCTCCCGGGTGATGCGCCGCGCCTGCACGACGGCCCGGAGCCAGGAGACGACGACCCCGGCCACGATGCACGGGATGGCGGGCCCGTACAGCGCCGCGCCGTCCTGGCCCATGACCGCCCCGGTCACTCCCCCGGCCGCCTGGGCCAGGGTGACCAGCCCCAGCAGGGCTGCCCACAGGACGCCCAGCGGGTCGCGGCGCGTGTATCCCCGCAGCCATGCCCGCACTCCGAGGCGGTTGGTCCGCACGATCGGCCGGAAACGTGACCACGCGAACCAGAGGGCCAGCCCCAGCACCACCAGTCCCAGCACCCCACCGCCCGGCCTCGGCAGGAGGAGCACGGACACCAGTCCCGCCACGAGGCTCACGACCAGCGCCCAGTGCGTGCGCTGCAGGGCGCTCGCCGCCATCTCGTCCAGGGCCCGCAACGGCATGGTGAGCGTGGGGTCCTTGCCCAGCAGGTCCGCGAACTCCCGGGCCGAGCCCTGACGGTCCCTCCTCATGCCCAGACCCGCCAGGTTGTGCTGCGCGTGGTGGTGGTGCGGGTCGATGGCGAGCGCCTGCCGGTAGGCGTCCGCGGCCGCGCCCTGCCACCGGTCGTGCAACGCGTACCCCAGCGCGAAGTACGAGTCGGCGGCGTGCGGGTCCAGCTCCACGGCACGGCGCCCCGCCTCGACCGCCTGGGTGTACCGCTTGAGGTCGCTGAGAACCTGCGCCAGCACCCGCTGCCCCACGGCCCGGTGGGGGTCGAGCTCCACCGCACGCGTCAGGGCCCCCAGGGCCCGCTTGGGCTGGTCGCCCTGCCGCAGGGCATCGCCCAGCATGATGTGGGTGACCGGATCGTCCGGCGCCAGGGCGACGGCCCGCTCGGCGGCCTGCCGCGCCTCCTCCGCCCGACCGGCGGTGAGGTGCAGGCTCGCCCAGAGCAGGTGCAGCCGTGCCTCCTCCGGCGACTCCGCCGTGGCGCGGGACAGCTCGGCTGCGGCGTCGTCCACTCGCCGCAGGCGCAGCAGTTCCTGCACGCGCGCGACGCGCACCTCCAACAGGGCGTTCACAGCAGCTTCTTCCCCTTCATGTACGTGCGCAGGTCGCCGTACTCGCCGGACGGGTCGCCGTAGGTCACCACGTTGCGCGCCGCGGAGAACCACGCCCCCGTCGAGGGCCGCACCTCCCCCAGGGCGGCCTCGAGATCGCGCTGGGTGATCATGCGCGGCGTACCGCTGCGCACGCTGTCCATCATCGCCCGCTCGGCGGCGGTGTCCACGAGGTGCGCCAGGTCCGCACCGGTCAGCCCGTCGGTGCCCTTCACCAGGCGGCGCAGGTCCACCCCCTCCACCGGGCGCCGGGAGAGGTAGCCGCGCAGGATCTGCTCGCGCGCGGCGTCGTCCGGCGGCAGCACCAGCAGCGTGCGGTCCAGGCGGCCCGGGCGGCGCAGCGCGGGGTCGATGTCCCACGGCGCGTTGGTGGCCGCCAGCACGTACACGCCGTCGTTGTCCGAGCCCACGCCGTCCAGCTCCTGCAGCAGCTGGTTGACCACGCCGCGCATGGCCCCCATGTCGTGCCGGGTGCGCTTCTGCCCGATGGCGTCCACCTCGTCGAGGAAGAGCACGGCCGGCGCGCTGCGGCGGGCCAGCTCGAACAGGCCGTGCAGGTTGCCCTCGGACTGGCCGATGTACATGTCCAGCACGTCCGAGAGGCGCACGTTGATGAAGCCGGCCCCCATCTCGCCGGCCACGGCCCGTGCGATGTAGGTCTTGCCCACCCCGGGTGGCCCGTAGAGCAGCAGCCCCCCACGGAGGCTCTTGCCGTACATGCGCCGCATCTCGGGGCTGCGCATCGGGCCCAGGAAGGACACCTCGAGGCGGTCCTTCACCTCCTGCATGCCGCCCACGTCGGCCAGGGTCACGCCGGCACGCTCCACCTCGAAGAGGTCCTCCACGCCCGCCGGCTCGCCCTGCACGGGTACGCGCTGCGGCTCGCCGTGGCCGCCCCCGCCCGGAGCACCGGCGACCCCGCCCTCGGCGGGCTCCACGAACATCGGCCCGGGGGCGTCCGGGAACTGCTCCTCGGCAGCCGACCAGTCGTACCCGTCGGTCGAGGCCCCACCCCCACCGGTCGACGCCCCGCCCTGCACAGGGGCCTGGTCGGAGGTGCTCGCCTCCGCGGCCGGCATCGTGCCCGCCGGGGGCGTGGTGGGTGCGCCCCCACCGAGGGCACGGGCCATCAGCGCACGGGCCTGGCCGCTGGTGGGGTCCTGCTGCAGCACGGTGGCGCAGTGGGCCACCGCCTCGTCACCCCGGCCGGCCCCCACCAGCAGGTCTGCCAGGTGGAGTCGCAGCGCGATGTCGTCGGGGCTCGCCTGCACGGCGCGCCCGAGGGACTCGATGATCTGGTCAGACATGCCGCGAGCCTAACCAGCGTTTCTGGCGGGACCACCGGGCTCCAGCGCGCGTGCCTGCTCGGCGTGGAACTCGGCCTGCTCGGTGTCTCCCAGGAGGCCGTGGACCTCCGCGAGCTCCCGGTGGGCGATGACGTCGGTGGGGTCGAGCGCGGCCGCCCGCGTCAACGGCTCCAGCGCGTCCTCGTGGCGTCCCTGGCGGCGCAGGATGATCGCCAGGTAGAGGTGGTGCGTCGGCAGCCCCGGCTCCAGCTCGAGGACCCGCCGCTGGGCGGCCTCGGCCTCCTCGGGCCGCCCCTGGTTGAGCCGCGCGATGGCGAGGTGGATCAGCCCGCGGGCGTCGTCGGGGAAGGCCTCGACCAGCCGCGCGGCGATGGCCGCCACGTCGTCGTGGCGCCGCGCCTCGGAGAGCCGGATCAGGTAGTCGATGGTGCGGCGCGAGGGCCCGATCCCCTCGCCCTGCTCGAAGGCCGCCAAGGCACCGCGTGCGTGCTCGTTCCCCGGGTCGGCCTCCACCACGGCCCGCAGGTGGGCCAGGCACCGCTCACGGTCGGTCACGCGCGCGGCGAAACCGGCGGCCTCGCGGGCCCGCAGGTCGTCCGGGGCGAGCTCCACCGCCTGCTCGGCCGCCCGCACCGACCCCTCGTGGTCGCCCAGCAGGTCCAGGACCTCGGAGAGCAGCAGCTGGGCCGCCACGTCGTCCGGGGCGAGCTCGACGGTGGCCCGCGCGTGGTGCGCCCCCTCCAGCAGGTGCCCCGCCGCCAGGCAGCACCGCGCCGCCGTGGCCCGGATGCCGCGGGCCCCCGGCTCCAGCTCGGCCGCCCGCTCCGCCTCCGCCGCGGCATCCTGGAAACGCCCCCGCTGGGCCAGGGACTGCGCCCACACGTGGTGGGCCGACGCGGTGTCGGGATGGTCGGCCAGGAGGCGCGCCACCGCCTCGTCCAGCGCGGTGTGCTCGCCCCGCGTGGCCAGGTGGAACAGCTCCACCACGCGGGGGTCGTCCTTGGCCAGCCCCGCGTCGGCCAGGTGCTCCACCAGCCGGGCCGACCGCGGCACCCCCTGGAGCACCTGCGGGTCGTCCGCGGCGCAGCGCAGGGCCTCGCGGGCGTGGTGGAGCGCCCCTGGCACGTCCCCGGACCGCTCGAGAGCCACCGCCATCACATCGTGGGCCAGCGCACTGCGCGGGTCGATGTCCAGGCCCTCCCGGGCCACCTGCTGGGCCTCCTGGGGGCGCTGCTGGTCGAGCAGGAGGTTGGCCAGGTTGACCCGCCCCACGACCCAGCCCGGCTCCCGGCGCACCACCTCTCGGGCCGCGTGCTCGGCCGCCCCCAGGTCCCCCCGCCGAGAGTGCAGCGCCGTCCACGCGGTCTGCAGGGAGACCGCGTCCGGATACGCGTCCGTCAGCGACTGCAGCACCCGGGCGGCCTCGTCGAGCAGCCCCTCCTCCATGAACGCCCGCACCTGCCGGCGCCGCGGGTCGCCATCCACGCCCGGACCGGTCGGCCGCAGGTACTCCTGCTCCCGCTCGAGGCCCTGCCGCGCCTGCGCGTGCTCCGGGTCCCGGGCCAGCACCTCGCGGTAGGCCCGCTCGGCCAGGGCGGGGTCCACCACGGAGACCGCACGCCCCAGGGCCAGGTGCGCCGCGGGGTCGGCCCCGTCGAGCCGCACCGCCTCGATGCCGGCACGTCGCGCGTTGCCCAGGTCACCCAGGCCCCGCAGCGCATAGGCGTACATCTGGTGCACCGGCGACCAGTCCGGCCGCACCCGGTGCAGGTCGTCCAGCGCCACCCGGGCCGCGGACCACTGCCGGTTCTGCAGGAGCGTCTCGGCCAAGCAGCGCAGCGGGTTCACCCCCTGGGGGTCCAGGGCCACGGCCCGGCGCGCGGCCTCCTCGGCCTCCCGCGGCTGCTGGGTCGCGCGGAGGTGCCAGGCGGAGGTGACGTGGAACAGGGGGTCGTGGGCGTGGGTGGGGGCCAGACGGTCCAGGAGCTGCTCGAGCTCGGCGAACCGGTGCTGGGCCATGAGCTGCTCGCAGGTGCGCATGTCCATCGGGTCCATGGGGCGAGATTCGCACCACTACCGCCGGCCACCCCTCATCCCGGTGGTGGACCGTGCGCCCGGCGCCGCTCGCCACCGCTCCCGCACGCCGACGGGCGGCCCCTCCCGCAGGAGGAACCGCCCGTCGTCAGCCGCGGGCGCGGGGCCCGGCAGCCGGTGGGATCAGAAGCCCATGCCGCCCATGCCACCCATGTCGCCCATGTCGGCGCCGGCAGCGGCCTTGTTGTTGTCCGGCTTCTCGGCCACGATCGCCTCGGTGGTGAGGAAGAGCGCGGCGATGGAGGCGGCGTTCTGCAGCGCGGAACGGGTCACCTTGGCCGGGTCGATGATGCCCTCGGCGATCATGTCGACGTACTCACCGGTAGCGGCGTTGAGGCCCTCGCCCGGCTTCAGGGAGCGGACCTTCTCCGCCACGACGCCGCCCTCGAGGCCGGCGTTCACGGCGATCTGCTTCAGCGGGGCGCTGGAGGCCACGCGGACGATCTCGGCACCGGTGGCCTCGTCGCCCTCGAGGGACAGGCCCTCGAACGCCTTCGTGGCGGCCTGCAGCAGGGCCACGCCACCACCGGCGACGATGCCCTCCTCCACGGCGGCCTTGGCGTTGCGCACGGCGTCCTCGATGCGGTGCTTGCGCTCCTTGAGCTCCACCTCGGTGGCCGCGCCGGCCTTGATGACGGCCACGCCACCGGCCAGCTTGGCGAGGCGCTCCTGCAGCTTCTCGCGGTCGTAGTCCGAGTCGGAGTTCTCGATCTCGGCGCGGATCTGCTTCACGCGACCCTGCACCTGGGCGTCGTCGCCAGCGCCGTCCACGATGGTGGTCTCGTCCTTGGTGACGACGACCTTGCGGGCGGTGCCCAGCATGTCGAGCTCGGCGTTCTCCAGGGTCAGGCCGACCTCCTCGGAGATGACCTGACCGCCGGTGAGGATGGCCATGTCGCCCAGCATCGCCTTGCGGCGGTCACCGAAGCCCGGGGACTTCACGGCGACGGACTTGAAGTTGCCGCGCACCTTGTTGACGATCAGCGTGGCCAGGGCCTCGGCCTCGACGTCCTCGGCGATGATCACCAGCGGCTTGCCGGACTGCATGACCTTCTCCAGCAGCGGCAGCAGGTCCTTGATGGCGCCGATCTTGGAGTTCACCAGCAGGATGTAGGGGTCCTCGAAGACCGCCTCCATGCGCTCGGTGTCGGTGACGAAGTAGGGCGAGATGTAGCCCTTGTCGAAGCGCATGCCCTCGGTCAGCTCGAGGTCGATGCCGAAGGTGTTGCTCTCCTCGACCGTGATGACGCCCTCCTTGCCGACCTTGTCCATCGCCTCTGCGATGACCTGACCGATCTCGGGGTCGGCGGCGGAGATGGACGCGGTGGACGCGATCTGGTCCTTGGTGTCGATCTCCTTGGCCATGGCGAGCAACTCGTCGGAGACGGCCTGGGTGGCCTTCTCGATGCCGCGCTTCAGGCCCATCGGGTTGGCGCCGGCGGCCACGTTGCGCAGGCCCTCGCGGACCATGGCCTGGGCCAGCACGGTGGCGGTGGTGGTGCCGTCACCCGCGACGTCGTCGGTCTTCTTGGCGACCTCCTTGACCAGCTCGGCGCCGATGTGCTCGTACGGCTCGTCGAGCTCGATCTCCTTGGCGATGGACACACCGTCGTTGGTGATGGTGGGGGCGCCCCACTTCTTCTCCAGCACGACGTTGCGGCCCTTGGGGCCGAGCGTCACCTTCACGGCGTCGGCAAGGGTGTTCATGCCGCGCTCGAGGCCGCGACGGGCCTCCTCGTTGAACGCAATGGTCTTGGCCATCGGTGGTTTCCTCCCACACGCGTAGCGGATGACCACCGGTCGCCCGCGACGGACGGGGTCGCCCCGCGCGGTGCGGACCGCCCGGCATCGACCCCTCGACCTGTGGTCGGTGTCTTTCACCCGGGTCGGCTCCGTGGCGACCGGCCGGGCCGGACGGGGGCACTCTCCTCGTCCTGCTGGCCCTGCGACCTGTCACTCGGAGCCGCCGAGTGCCAAGTGCGATTCTGGCACTCGCCCCCGGAGAGCGCAAAGCGCGGGGCGCGGGCCTCCTGCCGCCCCGCCCGGCACGCCCGCGCGACTCGGCCGCACGGCCGATCAGTGGGAGGATCGCCCCATGCCGACTCCTGACGCCGTGCGCCTCCTCCTGCTCGACGCCGATGCCGTGATCCAGCGCATGCCCGACGGCTGGAAGGACGAGGCCATCACCCTCCTGGCCACCGGGTGGGGCGCCCCGGCCGACCGCGTGGCCGACGACCCCGCGCTGTGGGGCCGCGCCCAGGCCGTGCTCGACGAGGTCTTCGTGGCCGAGGTGTTCCTGCTCACCGGGCAGGAGACCGACCTGACCTTCCCGGAGACCATCGCCGGCATCCTGGAGGGCCACGGCAACTCCACCGACGCCGAGCAGGTGGCCCGCCTGTGGCACCGCACCGAGCCGCTGGCCGAGGAGCGGGCGATGGTGGCCACCGCCCGCCAGGGCGGGGTGCGCGTGGCCATGGCCACCAACCAGCAGCCGCATCGCGCGGCCTGGCTCACCGACAGCGGCGCCTTCGCCGACCTGGCCGACGAGGTCTACACCTCCTCGCGCCTGGGCGTGGCCAAGCCGGAGCCGGACTTCTTCCGGGCGATCCTGCGCGCCGAGGCCGAAGCCGGGCACCCGGTGGAGCCGGGCGAGGTGGTCTTCGTGGACGACCGCGCGGACAACGTCGAGGGGGCGGCCGCCATCGGCATCCGGGCGCGGCAGTACCACTTCACCCAGGGCGTCGAGGCCTTCCGCGAGGTGCTGGAGTCCACCGGGGTGCTCGATGGGGCCGCCCACGCCGACGCGACGCACGACGGACCCGCCCCCACCGCCTGACGTGCTCTTCGGCGACGAGCTGCTCCCCCGCCCCGCGCAGGAGGTGTCCCCGGGCTGCCACTGGGTGCCGGGGTGGCTCACCGCCGAGCAGCAGTGCTGGCTCGTGCGTCACCACGCCGACTGGGCAGCCGGCCCGGTGCCCGCGCACGCCCCAGAGGTCCACGGTGGACGCATGCGCGTGACGATGGTGCCCTTCGGCTGGGTGTGGACGGCCCGGGGGTACGCGGCGCTCGACCCCGCATCGGGCGCCGTGCCGCTGCCCGTGCCGGCCTGGATGACGCGCCTGTACCACCGCGCCCTCGTGGCCACCGGGTGGCGGCGGGCGGACGAGGACCCCGGTCCCGCCCCGGACGCGGCGCTGCTCAACCACTACGCACCCGGCACGTCGATGGGGATGCACCGCGACGCCGACGAACGCACCGAGGACCCCGTGGTGAGCCTCTCGGTGGGGGACGCGTGCACCTTCCGCTTCGGCAACACCACCACCCGCACCCGGCCGTGGACCGACCTGCGTCTGGAGGGAGGCGACCTCGTGGTCTTCGGCGGGGCGGCCCGCCGCGCCTTCCACGGGGTGCCGGCCGTCCACGGGGGCACCGCACCGGGACCCGTGGCCGCCGAGCAGGAGCGGGTGGGACTGCCGGGGCGCCTGAACCTCACCCTGCGCGTGACGGGGATGCAGCGGTGAGCGCCCGTCGGCCCGCCGTCCCGGCCGGCTCCGAGGTGGTGGTGGGCGCCGACGGGCTGGCCCGCACGCCGTGGGCCGAGGGCAGCGACCTGCTGCGCCACTACTACGACACCGAGTGGGGCCTGCCGGTGCGCGACGAGACCGGGCTGTTCGAGCGGCTCAGCCTGGAGGCCTTCCAGTCCGGCCTGTCGTGGGCCACCATCCTGCGCAAGCGCCCCGCCTTCCGGGAGGCCTTCGCCGGGTTCGACGCCGAGGCGGTGGCGGCCTTCGGCCCGGCCGAGGTCGAGCGCCTCATGGCCGACGACCGCATCGTGCGCAACCGGCGCAAGATCGAGGCGACCATCGGCAACGCCCGGGCCACCCTCGCGCTGCGACAGGACGGCGGGCTGGTGGACCTCCTCTGGTCCCATCAGCCCGCCGAGACCCCGCATCCGCTGCGGGTGGCCGAGGTGCCCACGCGGTCGGCGGAGTCGGTGGCGCTGTCGAAGGCGCTCAAGCAGCGCGGCTTCGCCTTCGTGGGGCCCACGACGATGTACGCGCTGATGGAGGCCGTCGGGATGGTGGACACCCACCTGCTGGGGTCCCACAGGCGCGGGTGCAGCGGCCTCTGGCCGGACTGAGGTCAGTCCTCGCCGCGCTGGACCTGCTCGGCCCGCTGGCGCAGGGCGTGGGTGACGCGGGCTCCGCCGCCGCGCTGCGCCACGTCCCGCATCGCGCGGGCGAGCCGGGCCAGCTCGGCCCGGCGCTCGGCCTCCGCCGCCTCGTCGCGGGCCCGCTGCCGCTTGAGCTCACCGCGCGCCAGGACCAGGCCGAGCACGACGCCCCAGATGAGCTTGTCGTGGTCCAGCACCCACAGGATCACCGGCTTCAGCGGCGCCAGCCAGGCGAACAGCCACGACAGGTCCGGCCAGGGGATGTCCGGCAGGTCGGGCCGCGGGATGCGGGGTAGGTCCGGCCACGGGATCCGGGGCCAGTGGATGTCGGGCCAGGGGATGCGGGGCCAGGGGATGTCCGGCAGGTCCGGCAGGAAGTGCTCCAGCCACGCGATGATGCGGTCGACGAGCGGGCCGAACAGCAGCACGAGCAGCGGCCAGACCAGCCAGCCGAGCTTCATCACCAGGAAGCGGGCGGCCGCCACCCGGGGGCGCCGGGAGCGGAGCGCCTGGAAGCGCTCGGCACGGCTGCCGGCCGGCGGTGTGAGCCCCACGGTGCGGGCGATGGCGGACGGCCCCGGGACCGCTCCGGCGCCAGGCACGAGGTCCATGTCGTAGGGCCGCCCGCGGGCGTGGCGCACCTCGAGGGTGGCGCCGCTGGTGAACGGGGTGCCCCGGCGCTCCTCGAGCGTCCACCCGGCGTTGGCCAGGGCGCCGCTGGTGGCGCGGATCCGCAGCACGCCGTCGTCCTCGGCCCGGCCCACGCACGTGCCGTCGACGACGAGCCAGGCCTTCTTCTCCGGCCAGCTCTTGTGGAAGCGCCCCTCCACGTGGTGCCCGTGCACCACGGTGGACCAGCGCTCAGCCTCCTCGTAGGCGGTGGCCTCGTCCTCGGCCGTGGCCCCCGCCGCGTCGTCGCCGACCGCCGCGGACTGGTCCTGCGTCATGCCTTCGGGCTCCTGGCCCGTCGCGCCCTCGGCGCGCTCCGCCCCCACCGAGGCGGTCAGTGGCCGCGGGCGCGGGTGCGCGCCTGCAGACGGGTGCTGTGCCGGGCGTCGCGCTGGCGGCGCAGGCGCTTGACCAGCAGCGGGTCCGCAGCCAGGGCGGCCTCGGTGTCCAGCAGCTGGTTGAGGCGCTGGTAGTACTGCGTGGTGGTGAGGCCGAACAGCTCGCGGATCTCCTGCTCCTTGGCGCCGGCGTAGCGCCAGGCCTGTCGCTCGAAGGCGAGGATCTCGCGGTCCCGGGCGGACAGCTCCCCCGCGGCCCCGGTCGTCTGCTCAACTGCTCCCATGGGGGCCAGTCTACCGGCGAACCACATGCGTGTGATTCGCCCGCGGGGCGTCCGCCCGCGCCAGGGTGGGCCCTCACACGAGGCCGTCGACCACCCATCGCCGGACCCAGACCCGCACCGGTGCGGATCTCGACTGCCCACCTCTCCCAGACCCGCACCGGTGCGGATCTCGACAGTCGACTTGCGCACCGGTGCGGAGTTCGGACCGGTGGCAGGACGAGATCAGCACCGGTGCGGAACCGGCCCCGGCGGCACGACGTACCGTGGCCCGCGTGAACGACGCCCCCACCTTCGCCGGCAGGGTCCACGAGTCCTGGGTGCCGGCGCTCGAACCCGCCGCCGAGACCCTCGCCGGGCTGGGCGTCTTCCTCCGCGAGGAGATCGCCGCCGGCCGGGGCTACCTCCCGGCCGGCGAGAACGTGCTGCGCGCCTTCTCCCTGCCGCTGGACCGGGTGCGCGTGCTGGTGGTGGGCCAGGACCCGTACCCCACCCCCGGGCACGCCGTGGGGCTGAGCTTCTCCGTGGCCCCCGAGGTGCAGCCCGTGCCCCGCAGCCTGGCCAACATCTTCACCGAGCTCGTGGACGACACCGGCTGCGAGCGCCCCACCCGCGGCGACCTCTCCCCGTGGTTCCACCAGGGCGTGCTACTGCTCAACCGCTGCCTCACCGTGCAGCCAGGCGAGGCGGGGTCGCACCGCGGCCGCGGCTGGGAGCAGGTCACCGAGCTGGCCATCCGCGCCCTGGCCGAGCGCGCCCGCGACGGCCAGCCCATGGCGGCCATCCTCTGGGGCCGCGACGCCCGCAACCTGGCGCCCCACCTTGCCCCGATGCCGTGCGTCGAGTCCCCACACCCCTCCCCGTTGAGCGCGAGCCGGGGCTTCTTCGGCTCCCGCCCGTTCACCCGCACCAACGCGCTGCTCGCCGAGCAGGGCGCCGACCCCGTGGACTGGAGCCTGCCGTGAGCACCCACCCCCTGCACACCGTCCCCGGCCCGCTGCAGCACCTGGCCAGCACGCCGCGTCCGTGGGCCACGTACGTCGCCCTGGGCGACTCGTTCACCGAGGGCATGTGCGACGACGAGGCCCCCGCGGTCGGCGAGTTCGGTGGCTGGGCGGACCGCCTCGCCACGCTGCTGGCCACCACCGCCCCGGCGCCGCCCGCCGGCAGCAGCACCCCGCGCTTCCGCTACGCGAACCTCGCCGTGCGCGGCCGCAAGCTGGCCGACGTGGCGGGCCCGCAGACCGAGGCCGCCCTGCGCCTGGTGGAGCAGGCCCGCGCCGAGCGCCCGGACGCACCCGTGCTCGTGAGCATCGTGGGCGGCGGCAACGACATCCTGCGCCCCCGTGCCGACACCGACGCCCTGGCCCGCGAGCTGGAGCGGGCCGTCATCCGCCTGCGGGCCGCGGCGGCCGACGTGCTGCTGGCCACCCCCACCGACCCGGCCGGGGCGCCGCTCATCTCGGCCACGCGCGGCCGGGTGGGCCAGTACATCGCCCACCTGGTGAGCATCGCCGGCCGCCACGGCTGCCACCTGCTCAACCAGTGGGACTGCGACTTCCTCAAGGACTGGCGCATGTGGGGCGAGGACCGCATCCACATGACCCCCGAGGGCCACCGCCGCGTCGCGCTCGCCGCGCACGCCGCGCTGGGCTTCGAGGAGGCCGACGGGGGCGCCTTCCGCGAGCCGCTCGACCCCGCCGACGCCCCGGTGCGCACCTGGGCCGAGCACCGCGACTGGACCCGCACCCACCTCGGCCCGTGGGTGAGGCGGCGCGTCACCGGCCGCTCCTCGGGTGACGGACGCACCGGCAAGCTCCCGGAGCTCACCGCCTGGCCGATGGGGTGAGCACCCGCCCTAGCACGCCTCCGGGCGACTCACAGGCCGGGCGCGGCACGACCGCCGTGTGACCCTCGTTACCCTGTGTGCATGCCCGTGACCCGCTTGATGCCGACGCCCGAGTCGGAAGACCTCATCGCCCTCGTCCGCGACATCGCCGCCAAGGAGATCGCCCCGAAGGCCGACGAGTACGAGAAGAATGCCGAGTTCCCCGCCGAGGTGTTCAAGACCCTCGGCGAGGCCGGACTGCTGGGCCTGCCCTACCCCGAGGAGTACGGGGGCGCCGGGCAGCCGTACGAGGTGTATCTGCAGTGCATCGAGGAGCTCTCCAGCGCCTGGATGGCCATCGGTGTGGGCGTCTCCATCCACGCCCTCACCTGCTTCCCGGTCTTCAACTACGGCACCGAGGAGCAGAAGCAGCGCCTGCTGCCGGACATGGTGGGCGGGCAGTGGTTCGGCTCCTACTGCCTGTCCGAGCCGGCCGCCGGCTCCGACGTCGCCTCGATGAAGACCAAGGCCGTGGGCAGCGGCGAGGTCGACGAGACCGGCCGGTCGGAGTCCTACGCCATCTCCGGCGGCAAGATGTGGATCTCCCACGCCGGCCACGCGGACTTCTACACCACCTTCGCCCGCACCGGGGAGAACGACGGCAAGGGCATCAGCTGCTTCCACGTCCCGGCCGGCACCGAGGGCCTCACCTTCGCCGAGCCCGAGCGCAAGATGGGCCTGCACTCCGACACCGTCCGCGAGGTGCTCTACGACAAGGTCACCGTGCCGGGTGAGAACCTCATCGGCACCCCCGGCAAGGGTCTGAACATCGCCCTGGCCGCGCTGGACTCCGGCCGCCTGGGCATCGCCGCGGCCTCCACCGGCCTGGCCCAGGCCGCCACCGACCTGGCACTGAAGTACGCCGCAGAGCGCGAGCAGTTCGGCAAGCCGATCATCAGCAACCAGGGACTGCAGTTCATGCTGGCCGACATGCAGGCACAGACCACCGCGGCGCGCAGCACCTACCTGCACGCCGCCCGCCTCAAGGACGCCGGCAAGCCGTTCGGCCGCGAGGCCGCCATCGCCAAGATGTTCGCCAGCGACACCGCGATGAAGGTGACCACCGACGCCATCCAGGTGCTGGGCGGCTACGGCTACACCACCGACTTCCCGGCCGAGCGCTACTTCCGCGACGCCAAGATCACCCAGATCTTCGAGGGCACCAACCAGATCCAGCGCATGGTCATCGCCCGCGACATGCTCAAGTCGCTGGGCTGACCCACCTCCACACCCCGCTGCGCCGCCCGCCACCGGGCGGCGCGGCCACGCCAGAAGGGACACCTGATGCAGATCACCGAGGACTTCGTCGCCCTCATCACCGGCGGCGCCCAGGGCCTGGGCAACAGCACCGCCCGCCGCCTGCTCGAGGCCGGCGCCCGCGTGGTGCTCGTCGACCTGCCGGGCGAGGCCGGCGAGAAGGCCGCCGCCGCGTTCACCGAGGAGTTCGGTGACGGCCGGGCGGTCTTCGCCGGCGCCGACGTGCGCGACGAGGAGCAGGTGGCAGCCGCCGTGGCCGCCGCCCAGCAGCTGGGCACCCTGCGCCTGGCGGTGAACTGCGCCGGCGTGGCCACCCCGGGCAAGATCCTGGGCCGCAAGGGCGTGCTGCCGCTGGAGACCTACCGGACGGTCATCGACATCAACCTGGTGGGCACCTTCAACGTGCTGCGCCTGGCTGCCGAGGCCATGGCCGCCAACGAGCCGGTGGCCGACGAGCGCGGCCAGGGCGACCGCGGCCTGATCGTGAACACCGCGTCGGTGGCCGCGTACGACGGCCAGATCGGCCAGGCCGCCTACGCCTCCTCCAAGGGCGCCATCGCCGCCCTCACCCTGCCGGCCGCCCGCGACCTGGCCCCCAGCCAGATCCGCGTCATGACCATCGCCCCGGGCGTCATGGAGACCCCGATGATGGCCGGCATGCCCGGTGACGTGAAGGAGACCCTGGAGGCCCTCGTCCCCCACCCGGCCCGCCTCGGCAAGCCGGAGGAGTACGCCGCCCTGGTGACCCACCTGGTGGAGAACCCGCTGCTCAACGGCGAGGTCATCCGCCTCGACGGCGCACTGCGCATGCCGCCCAAGTGAGCCGTTCCACCGCGAGCAGCACCCCGCAGGAGACGCCGCGCCTGGCCTGGATGGTCTGGGCCGCCGGCGTCTTCGCCTTTGCGGTGGCCGTCTTCCACCGCAGCTCCCTGGGCGTGGCCGCCGTGCCCGCCGCGGAGCGCTTCGGCGTGGGCGCCTCGGTGGTGGCCACCTTCGTGGTGGTGCAGTTGCTGGTCTACTCCGGCGCGCAGATCCCCGTGGGTCTGGCCCTGGACCGATGGGGCTCCCGGCGCCTCATCACCGCCGGTGCGGTGTGCATGGCGCTGGGCCAGACCGGCATGGCCCTGCTGCCGGACCTAGGCTGGGCCATCGCCGCCCGCGTGCTGGTGGGCGTCGGCGACGCGATGACCTTCGCCTCGGTGATCCGCCTCGTGCCGGCGTGGTTCCCCAGCCACCGCGTGCCGGTGATGACGCAGGTGACCGGTCTGACGGGCCAGTTCGGCCAGGTGGTCTCGGCGCTGCCCCTGGTGTGGCTGCTGCGCACCACCGGCTGGACGAGCGCCTACCTGCTGGCCGCCCTCACCGCGGCCTTCTCCGCGGTGACCACCTTCATGCTGGTGCGCGACCACCCGCGCCGCCCCGACGGCTCGCAGGAGGCCGACCCGGCAGCACCCCGTCGGCCGCGCACGGGCATGGGCGCCGTGCTGCGCCACCCCGGTACCTGGCTGGGCGCGTTCACCCACGCCTCCACCGTGTTCGCTCCCATGACCTTCGCCATGATGTGGGGCTTCCCCTACCTCACGCAGGCCGAGGGGCGCAGCGACGCCACCGCCTCGGGGCTGCTCACCCTGCTGGTGCTGCTGGGCGTCGTGGCCGGACCGACGGTCGGCTTCCTGACCCAGCGCCACCCGTTGCGCCGCTCCACCCTGGCGCTGCTCGTGGTGGCCGCCACCGCGCTGCCCTGGACCGCGGTGATGCTGTGGCCCGGCCCGGCGCCGGTGTGGCTGCTGGTGGCCTGGGTGGTGGGGCTCTCACTCGGTGGCCCGGGGTCGGCGGTGGCCTTCGACTTCGCCCGCACCTTCTCCCCCTCGGAGCGGCTGGGTACGGCCACCGGCGTCATCATCATGACCGGCTTTGGGGTCACGCTGCTGACCATCCTCGGCATCGGCCTGTCCCTGGACCTGCAGGGCGGCGGGTACTCGCTGGAGGCCTTCCGCCGGGCTTGGGCGGTGGTGCTCGTGCCCTACCTGCTCGGTCCGCTGGGCATCGTGCTCACCCGCCGCCGCGCCCGCCACGTGCACGGGCTGACGGTGCCCACCTGGCGCGAGGTGTGGCGCCGCGAGGTGGGCAACCGCAACTGGCCCCGGCTCACCGGCCGCCGCTGACGGCCCGCCCGAGCCGCCGTCGGACCCCGTCGGCACCCCTTCTCCCAAGAACGCCCCCGGCCCACCGGGGGCGTTCTTGGGTGCGCCCCAAGAGCCCCTCACAGCAGACCACGGTTGACCCAAGGAATGGTCAAAGGGGTTGGTACGCAAAGTGAGTTGACCCACGATCGATCTCACCGGCGGACCAACCGCCACGACGGCGGGACTCCGCCATCGACGTCAAGGAGGAAACTCATGACCACCGTTCGTACCGTCTTCGGCCTCACTGCTGCTGCCACCCTCGCGCTGGGCACCACCGCCACGGCCGCGCCGACCGCCTTCGACGTGAACGCCGGCTCCGAGCAGGGCGCGACCGTGATGAGCGCCTCGCAGGCCGCCGACTACATCGTCATGCTGGAGCTCCCGCAGCAGGCCATGGGCGCCCAGGGCATGAAGTCCGCCGACGCCAAGGCTGCCGTCGCCTCCACCACCGAGGCCACCGCCGCCAAGTACGCCGCGAAGGGCGCCGACGTCAAGAACGAACTCAAGTCCCTGGGTGGCTTCACCGCCAACCTGACCCCGGAGCAGGTCGCCGAGCTCGAGGCCGACCCGGCCGTGGCCTCGGTGACCAAGAGCCGCACCGTCCACGCCACCGAGGCGCAGACGGACGCCACCTGGGGCCTGGACCGCGTGGACCAGGAGGCCCCCGAGCTGGACCAGACCTACAACTACGAGGGCACCGGCGAGGGCGTGAACTCCTACGTCATCGACACCGGCGTGCGCGCCACCCACTCCGACTTCGAGGGCCGCGTCGGCGAGGGCTTCTCCGCCATCGACGACGGCATGGGCACCGACGACTGCAACGGTCACGGCACCCACGTCGCCGGCACCATGGGCGGCAAGGAGTTCGGCGTCGCCAAGGGCACCAACCTCATCCCGGTGCGCGTGCTGAGCTGCGAGGGCTCCGGCTCCACCGACGGCATCATCACCGCCATGGACTGGGTCATCGAGAACAAGGGCGACACCCCGTCGGTCGCCAACATGTCCCTGGGTGGTGGCGCCGACCAGGTGCTCGACGAGGCCATCGGCCGCATGACCGAGGCCGGCATCGTGACCGCCGTGGCCGCCGGCAACGACACCGACGACGCCTGCAACTACTCGCCGGCCCGTGCGGAGTCCGCCATCACCGTGGGTTCGACCGCCGAGGGTGACGCGCTGTCCGACTTCTCGAACTTCGGTGACTGCGTCGACATCCTGGCCCCGGGCACCGACATCACCTCGGCCTGGATGGACGACGACGAGGCCACCAACACCATTTCCGGTACCTCGATGGCCTCCCCGCACGTCGCCGGTGGCGCCGCCCTGGCCCTGGAGAAGAACCCGCAGGCCACCGTGGAGGAGGTCACGGCCACCCTGACCGAGACCGCCACGAAGGACGCGATCGACGGTGTGAACGGCTCGCCGAACCTGCTGCTGAACGCGCTGAAGGTCTCCGCCGGCTGACCTGACGGCAGGACATCTCCCCACTGGACGTGCCGGGCTCCCCTCGGGGGCCCGGCACGTCCCGGCCCGGCCCCGTGCCGCCGGCCCGACGCACACACCTCAGGTACCACCCCCTCCGCACCCACCTGGAGACCCCCGTGAAGACCACCCGCACCGCCCTCGCCCTGGCCGCCACCACCGCCCTGACCCTGGGCACCGGCGCCGCCACCGCCTCCCCGCTGACCCTCGAGGCCACCCCCTCCGGCGCCTCGTCCACGCAGTTCGACGCCGCCACCGCCGGCGACTGGATCGTCATGCTGGAGCTGCCCGAGGAGGCCACCGGCGACCGCGCGCTGACCACCTCCTCCGCGCGCACGGCCGTGGCCACCGCCACCGCGTCGGCCGCCTCCCGCTTCTCCGCGCAGGGCGTGGACGTCCGTGCGCAGCTCGACACCCTGGGCGCCGTGACCGCCGCGGACCTCACCCCCGAGCAGGTGGCCGCGCTGGAGGCCGACCCGGCCGTGGCGTCGGTGGAGCGCGACGCGCGCGTCAGCATCGACGAGGAGCAGGCCGACGCCCCGTGGGGCCTGGACCGCGTGGACCAGGAGGCGGCCGAGCTGGACAAGACCTACACCTACGAGGGCACCGGCGAGGGCGTGACCGCCTTCATCATCGACACCGGCATCCGCGCCACCCACAAGGACCTGGCCGGCCGCGTGGGCGAGGGCCACACCGTCGTGCAGGACGGCGAGGGCACCAACGACTGCCAGGGCCACGGCACCCACGTGGCCGCCACCGTGGGTGGCACCACCTACGGCGTGGCCAAGGACGTGAAGCTGGAGCCGGTCCGCGTGCTGGAGTGCGACGGCTCGGGCTCCGTGCTGGGCATCCTGGCCGCGATGGAGTGGGTCATGGACGAGGCCGCCGCCACCGAGGGCCCGGACGTGGCCAACATGAGCCTGGGCGGCACCAAGCTCGGGGCCATGGACGAGGCCGTGGACCGCATGAGCGACGCCGGCGTGGTGACCGCCGTGGCCGCCGGCAACGACACCGAGGACGCCTGCCAGCACTCCCCGGCCGCCTCCCAGAAGGCCATCACCGTGGGTGCCACGGACAACACCGACGTGCTGGCCGAGTTCTCCAACTTCGGTGAGTGCGTGGACATCCTGGCCCCGGGCGTGGACATCACCTCGGCGTGGAAGGACTCCGACGACGCCACCAAGACCATCTCCGGCACCTCGATGGCCTCCCCGCACGTGGCCGGTGCGGCCGCCCTGGCGCTGCAGAAGAACCCCGAGGCCACCGCTGACCAGGTGAAGGAGACCCTCACCACGACCGCCACGAAGTACGCGATCGACAAGGTGAACGGTTCGCCCAACCTGCTGCTCAACGCGCTCAAGGCCTTCCAGGCCTGAGGCAGCGCCCCACCCGTCGTGCCGGGTCCCGGACCCGGGGCCCGGCACGACGCATCCCCGCTCCCACGGCTCTCGCCCCTCACACCCCGGAGACCCCCGTGAACCGCTCGCACCACCCCTCCCGCCCGTTCGTCGCCCTGGCCGCGCTGGGCCTGGTGGCCGCACCCGCCGCCTCCACCGCGGCACCCCTGCTCGATGCCGGCGCCCCGGCCCCCGCTGCTCCCACGGCCCCCGGCGCACTGGACGCCTCGGGCCGCACCACCTGGCTGGTGGTGCTCGACCTGCCCGCGCAGGCCTCCGCCGCCGGGTCCCTGGCCGCCCCCACCGCACGCGCCGCCGTGGCCCGCACCACCGACCAGCGCGCCGAGGAGGCCACCGCCCGCGGCCTGGAGGTGGGCCGCCGCCTGCACGGCATCGGCGGGTACACCGTGCGCGCCACCCCCGCGCAGGCCGAGGCGCTGCGTAGGGCCCCCGGCGTGGCCGCGGTCTCCCGCGACGGCGCGGTGGGCGGCGCCGAGACGCAGGCCGACGCCCCGTGGGGCCTGGACCGCGTGGACCAGGAGGCCCTGCCGCTGGACGGCTCGTACAGCTACGAGTCCACCGGCGAGGGCGTCACCGCCTACGTCATCGACACCGGCATCCGCTCCACCCACCAGGACTTCTCGGGTCGCGTCGGCCAGGGGGCGGGCTTCGTCGAGGACGGGTGGGGCACCGAGGACTGCGCCGGGCACGGCACGCACGTGGCCGGCACCGTCGGCGGAGAGACCTACGGCGTGGCCAAGGACGTGTCCCTGGTGCCGGTGCGCGTGCTGGGCTGCGACAACCGCGGGTCGTGGGACGGCATCATCGCCGGGATCGACTGGGTGGCGCAGAACCACTCCGGCCCGTCGGTGGCCAACCTGAGCATCCAGGGCCCGGCCAACGAGGCCGTGGACGAGGCGGTGAACCGCCTCACCGCCAGCGGGGTGCTCTCGGTGGTGGCCGCCGGCAACTTCTCGGCCGACGCCTGCTCCACCTCCCCGGGCCGTGCCGAGGGCGCGCTGAGCGTGGGCTCCACCGACTCCGCCGACCGGCTCTCGGACTTCTCCAACTACGGCCAGTGCGTCAACCTGCTCGCCCCGGGCAGCGACGTGGTCTCGGCCGGCATCGCCGGGGACACGGCCTGGACCACCATGAGCGGCACCTCGATGGCCGCCCCACACGTGGCCGGCGCTGCCGCGCTGCACCTGCAGCAGCACCCCGAGGCCACGGTCGCCGATCTCACCTCGGCCCTGCAGCGGACCGCCACCCCCGATGCGGTGGGCGGCACCAACGGGTCGCCCAACCTGCTGCTCGACGCCGCCGAGATGGGTCAACCCTCGGCCTGAGCACCACCCCCCGACGGGGTGATCGGTCAAGGAGGACCGGTCACCCCGTCCCGCTTTGCCCAAGAACGGGTCAAGACTTGGTCAGGTACCTGTCCTCCTCCCACACCGCACCAGAAACTCCGTCTACCGGCCGGGCTCGCACACCCCCTCCCCCCTCGCCCGGCCACCCCTCGCACAAGGAGTTCCGATGCGCCTGTCGCGTACCACCCTCGCCCTCACCGCCGCCACCGCCCTCACCCTGGGTGCCGGTAGCGCCACCGCCGCGCCGTTCACCGCCCCCGACGCCCAGCCCGCCGCGCAGCAGGCCGAGCTGCTCGACGTCCCCGACTCCGGCTACATCGTGATGCTGGAGCTCCCCTCCACTGTGAGGTCCGGCCCCTCGGCCATGGCGTCCCCCACCGCCCAGCCCGCCGTGGCCCGTGCCACCCAGAAGCAGGCCGACCGCTGGGCCGCCAAGGGCGTCAGGGTGGGCGACCGCTTCACCGCGCTCGGTGGCTTCACCGCCGACCTCACCCCGGCCCAGGTCAGGGCCCTGCGCAACGACCCGTCCGTGGCCTCGGTGACCGAGAACCGCACCGTGTCGGTGGCCGGCAGCCAGACCAGCGCCCCGTGGGGTCTGGACCGCGTGGACCAGGCGGACATGCCGCTCAACGGCACGTACAGCTACTCCCAGACCGGTGCGGGCGTGACCGCCTACGTCATCGACACCGGCATCCGCGCCACCCACGGCGACCTCTCGGGCCGCGTCTCCGGCGGCGCCAGCGCCATCAACGACGGCATGGGCACCAACGACTGCCAGGGTCACGGCACCCACGTGGCCGGCACCGTCGGCGGCGAGACCTACGGCGTGGCCAAGGACGTCAAGCTCGTGCCGCTGCGCGTGCTCGGCTGCGACGGCAGCGGGCCCACCGCCGGCATCATCGCCGCGATGGACTGGGTGGCCCAGAAGCACACCGGTCCGTCCGTGGCCAACATGAGCCTGGGCGGGTACGCCGACGCCGCCACCGACGCCGCCGTGGCGCGCCTGACCGCCTCCGGCGTGGTCACCGTGGTGGCGGCGGGCAACGAGCAGCAGAACGCGTGCAACGTCTCCCCGGCCCGCGCCAGCTCGGCCATCACCGTGGGGTCCACGGACCGGACCGACTCGCTGTCCTGGTTCTCCAACTGGGGCTCGTGCGTGGACATCCTGGCGCCCGGCTCGGACATCACCTCGGCGTGGAAGGACTCCGACACGGCCGCCAACACCATCTCCGGCACGTCGATGGCCTCCCCGCACGTGGCCGGCGCCGCCGCGCTCTACCTGCAGGAGAACCCCACCGCCTCGGTCTCCCAGGTGACCAACGCGCTGAAGTCCTCGGCCACGCCCAACACCATCACCAACGTGCAGGGCTCGCCCAACCTCATGCTCAACACCACCGCCCTGCTGGGCAACGACACCACCACCCCGGACCCCGACCCGGTGACCGGTGTCGTGGTCAACGGTGACTTCGAGGCCGGCGCCACGGGCTGGACCGGCGACACCTGGGCCATCGGCAACGACGGCTACACCGCCTCCTCGGGCAGCAACAAGCTGTGGCTGGGTGGCGAGGGGTACGCGGTGACCCACACGGTGGACCAGACCCTCACCATCCCCGCGGGCGCCACCGCGCTGGACTACAAGCTGCGCATCGACTCCCGCGAGTTCTCCGGCAGCCCGCGCTACGACTCGATGAAGGTGCAGCTGCTGAGCCCCTCCGGCACCGTGCTGAAGACCCTGGCCACCTACGGCAACGACAACGAGAACACCTCCTACGCCGCCCGGAGCAACAGCCTGTCCGGCTACGCCGGTCAGAAGGTGACGCTGCGCTTCACGGCCACCGAGGACAACAGCTCCCGGACGTCCTTCCTCGTGGACGACGTCGCGGTGCGCTGACCTCCCGCCACGTGTGAACGGTGCGGGGTGTCCTGAGGGGCACCCCGCACCTCGTGCACCACCCCTTGCCGTCCTCCCCTCCCCCTCGATGCCGAAGGACCCCGCCGTGCGCACACTGACCCGCTCCCTGCTCGCCCTGACCGTCGCCTCCCTGGCCGGCGCCACCACCGCTGCCACCGCCCTGCCGCTGCCCGCCGCGCCGGTGGGCGGATCCTCCGACCTCGCGCCCGCCGCTGCCGGGTCCGCCGACACCGACGGCCGCCGCCTCCACATCGTGATGGTGGACCTGCCCGACGCCGCACGCCGTGGGCCGGCCGCGATGGCCTCGCCCACCGCCCGGGCCGCCGTCGCCCGGGCCACCGACCGCCAGGCGGACCGTGCCCGCGGGCGCGGCCTGGAGGTCTCCCAGCGCTTCCGCGGCGTGGGTGGCTACACCGTGGAGCTCACCGACGCCGAGGCCGCGGAGCTGCGCCGCACCCCCGGCATCGCCAGCGTGGCGCCCGATGCCGTGGTGACCGGCAGTGGCACGCAGGCCAACGCCCCGTGGGGCCTGGACCGCGTGGACCAGGACCGGCTGCCGCTCTCGGGGACCTACTCGTTCCAGCAGACCGGGGCCGGGGTGACGGCCTACGTCATCGACACCGGGGTGCGGGCCAGCCACCAGGACTTCTCCGGCCGCGTGCGCCAGGGCGTGACCTTCGTCAACGACGGCTGGGGCACCAACGACTGCGCCGGGCACGGCACCCACGTGGCCGGCACCGTCGGCGGCGAGACCTACGGCGTGGCCAAGGACGTCAGCATCGTGCCGGTGCGGGTGCTGGGCTGCGACAACCAGGGCTCCTGGGCGGGGATCATCGGCGGCATCGACTGGGTGGCGCAGAACCACTCCGGCCCGTCGGTGGCCAACCTGAGCATCCAGGGCCCGGCCAACAGCTCGGTGGACGCCGCCGTCAACCGCCTCAACGCCAGCGGGGTGCTCTCCGTGGTGGCCGCCGGCAACTACTCCGCCGACGCCTGCTCCACCTCGCCGGGGCGTGCCTCCGGGGCGTTCACCGTCGGCTCCACCGACCGGTACGACCGGCTCTCCGGGTTCTCCAACTACGGCCAGTGCGTCAACCTGCTCGCCCCGGGCAGCAACGTGCTCTCGGCCGGCATCTCCGGCGACGCCAGCTGGGCCACCATGAGCGGCACCTCCATGGCCGCCCCGCACGTGGCCGGCGCGGCGGCGCTCTACCTGCAGAAGAACCCCACCGCCACCGTGCAGCAGGTGGCCTCCGCCCTGCGGCAGACCGCCACCCAGGGCATGGTCAGCGGCACCTACGGCTCGCCCAACCTGCTGCTGGACACCACCGCCCTCACCGCCGGGGGCACCACGACCGACCCGCAGCCCACCGGCGGCATCGTCAACGGCGACTTCGAGGCCGGGACCACCGGCTGGACCGGCGACACGTGGACCATCAACTCCGCGCAGTACACCGCGGCCAGCGGCAGCTCCAAGCTGTGGCTCGGCGGCTACGGGCAGGCCCGCACCGAGACCGTGCGCCAGAGGGTGACCGTGCCGCAGGGGGCCACCACGCTCGCCTTCCGCCTGCGCGTGGACAGCTCGGAGTACTACCGCTCCCAGCCGTACGACCGCATGCAGGTGCGCGTGCTGGGCACCGACGGCCGCCTGCTGGGCACCGTGGCCTCCTTCTCCAATGCCGACCACGGCAGCACCTACACCACCCGCACCGCCGACCTGGCCCGGTGGGCGGGGCAGACCGTGGTGCTGGAGCTCACCGCCACCGAGGACTCCGGCGGCCAGACGTCCTTCCTCGTGGACGACCTCAGCCTGCGCTGAGGCCGGAGTCGGCCAGGGTGCGGCCCACCAGCTCGTGGCCGGCGTGCACGAGCAGCTCGGCCACGCCGGCCACCCGCAGGCCCATGATCTGGGCGGCGCGCACCGCGGTCTCCTCGTAGGCCGGGGCGAGGGTGACCGGCTCCACGCTGCCGCCGCGGTGCACGGTGGAGCGGAACTCGTCGCCCTGCCCGACGCCGACGGCACCGAGCAGGTGACCTTCTGGGTGAACCCCTGGCAGGAGTCCGAGGCCGACGCGGTGGAGGTGACCCGTCCGGTGCACGACCGCCGCCGCAACCGGGGGCGCTGAGTGGCCCGCGAGAGCTTCGGCATCGGGCCGGTGCGGGTGCGTGCCGGGCGTGCCCAGAAGGTGGAGCTGCCGGTGACGCGCACCGTCACCGGGGCCGAGGTGGTGGGCGTGGAGGTGATCCGACGGGTGCGGGCCGACCTGGACGACGACCTGACCCGCCGGTTGGCCACCGCGTTCGGTGCGCCGGCGATGCTGCACGCGCAGATCCGCGACAGGTCGCTGCGGCAGGCGGCCCGCGAGCGCGGCGCACCGGCATCCTCCAGGTGGAGTGCGCCCTGGGCCAGGAGGTCACCCGGGGTGACCGCCTGGGGGGCCTGGGGAACTCGTTCGGGCGCGCCCTGGCCGTGGTCAAGGCCGACCGCGACGGGATGGTGGTGGGGCGCACCGGGATGCCGCTGGTCAACGCCGGCAACGCGCTGGTGCACATCGGCGCGCGGCTGAGCGCCGTGGCGGCCGCCCCCACCGAAGGTGCAGGCACACCGCGCAGGGGTCCGCCCGTCGGCGGGTCACGGGACTCCCGGATCGCTTTAACATCGAGCCGCCGGGGGCATCCGGCACTCGTCGTCGACCCACCAGGGGGAACCATGAACCTGACCCGTCGCACCCTCGTGAGGACCGGAGCGTGGAGCGCTCCGGTCGTCCTGGCCGCCGGCGCCGCTCCGGCGGTCGCGGCCAGCGGGGCCACCTACGACCTGAATGCAGCCAGCTACAAGGGCCAGATGATCACCTGGTACACCCCCGAGCGGGACGCCTGGAACCGCGCCAACCTCGGGGTATGGACGCTGGAGAACACCGGGACCACTGCCTCCCCCGCCACCGGGGTGACCCTGACCGTCTCCTGGGACCGGCGCCTGTGGGGCGACCTGACGGACTACAACCCGGCGCTGCTCTCCGAGCCGACCACCACCACGGATGGTGACCTGGTGACCGCCGTGTTCGCCGTCATCGCTGCGGTGGAGCCCGGGCAGTACGAGGGTCCGAGCATGGACATCGCCTTCTCCGAGATGCCCGAGGACGGCGTGACCGAGGTGCGGCAGGACTACCTGCCGATGACGATCGACATCGCAACCCAGGTGCCGGACGCCGACCCGTCCAACGACACCCGGGTGCTGGAGGTGAAATACGGCGAGGTGACCCCGTGGAACGGTGCCATCTCCGGCACCTTCGACACCGTGCGCGTGGAGTGCAGCGATGGCGCCGCCGACATCGCCTACCCCTCGACGATCACCGTCACCAGTGACGGCCCGAACCCCGTTCCCGCCGACATCTCGGTGTACTACTTCGCCAACTCCACCTACGTGGATGATGGCAACGTCCACACCTGGGGGGAGTACTTCGAGACCTTCCGGTGCGAGTCCGCGACCCTCGACGGCCAGCCGGTCACGCTGGAGACCAGGCGCGACAGCGCGGGCCTCGACACCGACTGGTCCCTCAACCAGCCGATCCCGGCCGGTTCCGTGCTGCAGCTGCAGATCAGCGCCACCGGCAAGGCGACCAGCGCCGACCCCGTCCCCACGGCCTCCTACGGCGGCATCGGCTTCGACGAGTCCGAGACCAACGACGAGGACAACCAGCTGCGGGCACCGGAGCCGGTCCGCGTCTGACGCGCGTCCAGCCCGGCCCCTGGACGGGCACGACGCCGATGGGGGGGGTGGTCGCCACGTGGCGACCACCCCCCCATCGGGCAGTGCGGGTTCTGAGTCAGCGGCTCAGAAGTCCTCGTCGAACGAGACGCTGCCCTCCACGCCCACCTGGTACGCGGACACGCGGCGCTCGAAGAAGTTGCTCAGCTCCTGCACGTCCTGGAGCTCCATGAACGCCAACGGGTTCTTGGTGCCGTAGATCTCCGGCATGCCCAGCTGCACGGCGCGGCGGTCGGCCACGTTCTCCAGGTAGGCGCGCATGTCGGCCACCGACAGCCCGGCCACGCCGCCACCCAGCAGGTCCTCGGCGAACTGCGCCTCCGCGTCGACGGCCTCCATGAGCATCTGCCGCACCTGGCCGGCCATCTCCGCATCGAACAGGTCGGGCTCCTCGGTGCGCACGGTCTCCACCACCTCGAAGGCGAAGGCCATGTGCATCGACTCGTCGCGGAACACCCAGTTGGTGCCCGAGGCGAGACCGTTGAGCAGACCCCGGCTGCGCAGGAAGTACACGTAGGCGAACGCGCCGTAGAAGAACAGGCCCTCGATGCAGGTGCCGAAGCAGATGAGGTTCAGCAGGAACTGGCGGCGCTGCTCCTTGGTCTCCAGGCGGTCCAGGTCCTGGATGGAGTCGATCCACCGGAAGCAGAACTCGGCCTTCTTGCGGATGGAGGGGATGTTCTCCACGGCGGCGAAGGCCTCGAAGCGCTCGGCCTCGTCCGGGACGTAGGTGTCGAGCAGGGTCAGGTAGAACTGGATGTGGACGCCCTCCTCGAACAGCTGCCGGCTGAGGTACAGGCGCGCCTCCGGGGAGTTGACGTGCTGGTACAGGTTGAGCACCAGGTTGTTGGCCACGATCGTGTCGCCGGTGGCGAAGAAGGCCACCAGGCGGCTCACGAGGTGGCGCTCGGCGGGGGTCAGCTTGGTGTGCAGGTCCGACAGGTCGCTGTGGAGGTCGATCTCCTCGACCGTCCACGTGTTCTTGATGGCGTCGCGGAACATCTCGTAGAACTGCGGGTAGCGCATCGGCCGCAGGGTGAGCGACATGCCGGGGTCGAGCAGGCGGGAGCCCTGGGCCACGGCGTCGTGCAGGTCGGCCTCCACGTGGTCGGTGTGGGTGGCGGCGGCCTGGTTCTTGGTGACGGTCTGGTTGGTCGGGTCGGTCGGCTGGGTCACGGGAGTCTCCTCATCGATGTTGAGTCGTCGTTCCTCGGGGTGAATCAGCCCTCCGGACCCCGGAGAACGACGACTCAACGTGGGGGGGGGTGGGGTGCGCGGGGGGTGGGGTGCGCGGGTGCCTTACTCGCAGGCCTCACAGGCCTCGGGGTTCTCCAGCGAGCAGGCGAGCGCCTCGGCATCGGTGAAGGTCCGCACCGGCTCCGATGCGGTGAGCCCGCCGACCACGCCCGGCGCACCAGGGGCCGTGGGCTGGCTGGCGCCCGGGGCACCCGTCGCGGCGCCCCAGCTCGCGCCGGCACGCACACCGGACACGGTGGCCTGCTGGATGCGGGTGGCCGGCCGGCTGCGCAGGTAGTACGTGGTCTTCAGCCCGGCCTTCCACGCGTACAGGTACATCGAGCTCAGCTTGCCGATGTGGGGGCTCTCCATGAACAGGTTCAGGCTCTGGCTCTGGTCCACGTACGCCTGGCGGGCCGCGGCCATCTCGATGAGCGCCTTCTGCGGCAGCTCCCACGCGGTGCGGAACAGCCGCCGGGCCTCCTCCGGCAGGTCGGCGATGCCGGCCACCGACCCGTTGTCGGCCTTGAGCTTCTCGCGCACCGTGTCGGTCCACAGACCCAGGGACTTCAGCTCGCCCACCAGCGCGGTGTTCACCTGCATGAACTCCCCCGAGAGCGTCTCGCGCTTGAACAGGTTGCTCACCTGCGGCTCGATGCACTCGTAGCAGCCGGCGATGCTGGCGATCGTCGCCGTGGGCGCGATGGCGATCATCAGCGAGTTGCGCAGGCCGTGCTCGGCGATGCGGGCGCGCACCGCCGCCCACCGCTCGGTCTGCGTGGGGGTCACCCCGTACAGGTCGTGCTGCAGCTGGCCCTTCGCAGCCCGCGTCTCGTCGAAGCTCGGGTGTGCCCCGAGCTGCTCGGCGAGTTCGGCCGAGCGTTCCAGCGCGGAGAGCTGGATCTCCTCGGCGATCCGGGTGCTCAGCTCGCGCGCCTCCGGCGAGTCGAACGGCATCCGCAGGGCGAAGAACACGTCCTGCAAACCCATCGAGCCCAGGCCGATGGGGCGCCAGCGCGGGTTGGACGCCGCCGCCTGCTCGGAGGGGTAGTAGTTGATGTCGATGACGCGGTCCAGGTAGGTGACCGCCAGCCGCACCGTGGCGCGCAGCTTCTCCTCGTCCACGCCGACCGCGCGTGCGGCGGCGTCCTGCGGGCGGGCACCCGTGGTGCCGTCACTCCATCGGAGGTGCTGGGCGAGGTTCACCGACCCCAGGTTGCACACGGCGGTCTCGTCGTTGCTGGTGACCTCGATGATCTCGGTGCACAGGTTGCTCAGGTGCACCACCGGGGCCGGCTGGACGGTGCCGTCGGCGGCCACCCGCGGCGTCTGGTCGTCGCTGGTCTGGTTGCACGCCCGGTTGGAGGCGTCCTTGAAGGTCATCCACCCCTGGCCGGTCTGGGCCAGGGTCCGCATCATGCGTCCGTAGAGGTAGCGCGCCGAGACGGTGCGCACCACGTCACCGCGCTCCTCGGCGGCGCGGTAGGCGGCGTCGAAGGCCGGGCCCCACAGGTCGGGCAGCTCCGGCACGGCATCGGGGTCGATGAGGGACCACTCCCCATCAGCCTCCACACGGCGCATGAACTCGTCGGGGATCCAGTGGGCCAGGTTGAGGTTGTGCGTGCGGCGGGCGTCCTCGCCGGTGTTGTCGCGCAGCTCGAGGAACTCCTCGACGTCCGGGTGCCACGGCTCGAGGTAGATGCACGCCGCACCCTTGCGCCGGCCGCCCTGGTTGACCGCCGCCACCGAGGAGTCCAACGTGCGCAGCCACGGCACGATGCCGTTGGAGTGGCCGTTGGTGCCGCGGATCAGCGCCCCGCGGGAGCGGATGCGGGAGAAGGCCAGGCCGATGCCGCCGGCGAACTTCGAGAGCTTGGCCACCTGGTGGTAGCGCTCGTAGATGGAGTCGAGGTCGTCGCGCGGGGAGTCGATGAGGTAGCAGCTGGACATCTGCGTGTGGCGGGTGCCGGAGTTGAACAGGGTCGGCGAGCTGGGCAGGTAGGCTAGGGAGGAGAGCAGCTCGTAGAACTCCACCGCCTCCGGCGCGGTGCGCGAGAGCCCGGCGGCCACGCGCATCAGCCAGTACTGGGGCGACTCGATGACCGCCCGCGTGAGGGGGTGGCGCAGCAGGTAGCGGTCGTACACGGTGCGCAGGCCGAAGTAGTCGAAGCGCCAGTCGGCGTGGGCGGCTTGAGCGCGGTGCACGGCATCGTCCAGGAGGCTGGCGTGCTCGGCGACGAAGGCGGCGGTCACGTCGCCGATGAGGCCCTGCTCGTGGCCGGTACGCACGGCCTGGCTGAAGGTGGCGATGCCCTGGCCGCGCACCTCCTTGTCGATGGTGCCGGCCAGCAGCCGTCCGGCCAGGCGGGAGTACTGCGGCTCGGTGGCGGTCATCTCCGCAGCGGTGGCGATGGCGAGCTTGTCCAGTTCGGCGGTGGTGGCGCCGTCGTAGAGGCCGGCGATGGTGCGGGTGGCCACGCGCATGGGGTCTACCTCGGGCAGGCCGTCGGTGCAGCGCTCGATGGCGGTGACGATCTTGGCCAGGTCGACCTCCTCGTGCTCACCGCTGCGCTTGACGACGCGCATCGGGTGGCGGGAGGTGGTGGGGGTGCCGTCCAGGGTGGGCTGGGCGGGGGTGCCGGGGCCGGCGGTGTGGGTGGTCATGCCCTCTCCTCGCGAGCTCGCGCCGCGAGGGGTGGGGGCGTCGGCCGGCCGGGCAGCGGTGGGCGCGCGGCACGGCGGTGCCGGCGCCCGTGTCCGGACGTGCGTCTGCCAGCCGTCCCGCGCGGCTCGACGGACCGGCCGCGGTCGCGGCCGGGCGCTGGCAGGTCTTCGGACTCACGGGCGTCCTCGTCACCGAGGCGTCCGGCAGGTGCCGGACGGGTGCCTACTGGCCGTCGCTTCCCAGGTGCTGGCTGCACCCAGTGCTGTGTGACGGCGGTCGTTCCCGAATACCGCTGCGGGGCAGTCCCGGACTCGCACCGGGTTCCCTCTTGCCTCTCCCTGGGGCTCGGTCGCCGGGCGCCCTGCCGCGCAGTGGTGCTGCGCGGCGGTGGCGTGCTGTGAAGCTGCACGTCCGGGCCGTTGGCCGTGCCGGGGAGAACCAGCACCCGCACCATATACGGGGCCTGTGGCGCGGCGCCACCCCCACATGTTGTGTCCGGCCGGGTTCGGTGGCATGGCGCGGAGAACCGGCGGCGACCCGGGGCCCCGGCGAGGCGGCCTGGGAGGGGTGGCCCGGGCACCTCGAGACGTCCACGAATGGTCATGTCGACTGTCGAGATGACCATGCGTGGCTGTCTCGACGGTGACGCATGACCCTCCCGTGTAACGCTTCGGCCGCCAGGGCGACCACCTCGTCACACGCCCGCGAGCCCAGCAATCACTTCCTCACACACACGCCACCGGCTCACGTCTTCCTGGTGACGCCGTGACCACCGCTGCAGTCAGGCCCTGGCACGGCGTTGCCACACCAGGGTCCCCACGATGACGGCCACGCACACCCCTGCCACCGCCAGTGACACCGCCGTCACGAGCAGGTAGTTCTCGGTGGTGTACTCCGCCGTGCCGCCCACGTAGGCGAAGAGGTAGGCAGCCGCCACACCGATCGGCACCGCCAGGGCCACGGGCAGGAGGGTCGCCACGACCGTGGTGCGCGCCGCCTCATCGGGATGCAGCCCGGCCCGCTCCAGGGCGCGATGCTCCCCGGTGGTCTCGATGGCCCGGTCACCCAGCACGCGCAACATGCCCAACAGGAGCAGGAGTGATGCCGCGAGGACGCCGGTACGCATCCAGTCCGTTCCGGGGTGCTGGAAGTCCGTGTCTGGCCCAAGCTTCTGCATGAGGACCGGCTCGGTGGACCCCTGGAAGAGACGCAGAGCATCGGCCCCGTTCCAGTCCAGCGGACCGCTGACCAGAACGTAGTCGGACGGCGCGTGACGCGTGGGATCCCCGATCAGAACCTCGCTGACCCGGGCAACGGCGCGAGCGCCGTCCGTCCCCACCCCGCCGCACTGCTTGGCCGGCACCTGCGTGCCGAAGAAGTCCTCGGCGGCGGCACAGTCACGGAACACCACGGCCCCGCCGGTGCCCTGGCGGTTCGGCTCCACCCGCCCACCGGCCTGCTCGGCCCTCTCCTGGAGCGTGCCGACGAACCCCTCGGGCGCATCAGCCCAGTAGGCCGTCCAGACCTTCGCCGAGCCGCCTGACTCCGCGAACGCCGGGCCACCGCCCGTTCCTTCATAGAGAGAGACCTCCGAGCCGATGATGAACACCAGGATCCCCACGAAGGCACCCGCGCGGGCCAGCCGTGCCGAGCCACCGCCCAGACGCTTGGCGGCGAGCCAGCGAGTGGGGTTGCCGGAGCGGGCGAACAGCCCGGACACCCATCGAGCGAGCACGGGAAGCCCCAGGGGCAGTCCCGCGATCACCAGCACGGCGCCCACCATCAGCAGCTGCATCGACAGGTCCGCGTTCTTCTGGCCCAGCAACTCTGGCAGGGGGACCGCCAGGCCCAGGCACACGAAGGCGGCGATGAGGGGCAGGATCGCCCAGTCCCCCCATCGCACCCCAGAACGGCGCACCTGGGGCACCACCCTGGCCGTGGTGGCCCAGAGGACGGCCACCCCGACCGTCAGGGGGGTGACCACCGCCGGCATCCACCAACTGCCCCGCGCGGCCGGGAGGAGCACCGCATCGTTGCCGGGCCAGCTGGTCCGCCAGCTCAAGATCAGGAGCCAGGCAAGGGCCCCCGATACGGCTCCGAGCAACGCCAGGACGCCCGTCTCCAACACGACCACCCGGCGGATCGATGCCGCGCTGACTCCCAGCCGCCACAGGCGCTCGGCACGTTCCCGGGTGACCCCACCCACGGCACGCGCCGCTGTCCCCAGCAGGAGAAGTGCTGGTAGAAAAACCAGCGCGAGGACGGACACCGCGCCGGGGACACCGGCCGGCGCATCCAATGTGGTCTCGACGTAGCCCACCCGCGCCTCGCCCGGGCCGTAGCCCGAGATGCGCTTGACGAAGTCCTGGTCCAGCTTCTGACCCTCGGGTGGGCGGGCGATGGCGTAGCCCTCACTGCGTGAGATCAGGAAGTCGTCCCCGATGGTGCCGCCCTCACCCGTGCCCGCGTCACTCGGGCGCAGCCCGAGGTCCTCGGCGGTCAGACCGTGCCGCGCGAGCCCCGGGGAGATGACTGCCTCCCCCGGGGCGGGGAGGCGATCCAGCCCCGGGGGCACCAACGACGGATCGTTCTCATGGCCGGGGTCGGGGCTGATCCACTGGATGGGGATCTGACCCAACCCCTCAGGCAGGATGGGCATGGACTTTCCCCAGTCGGCGACGGCTGTTCCGCCGACGTTCGGCCGTCGCGCATCCAGGTGGTCGTCGACCACCAGCAGGTGTGCGGCCATCATCGCGGTCACCAGGAGGGCGACGGTGGCCACTGCCGCGGAGAAGACGATGCTCACCTGGCGCCAGCGCTGCCGCGGGTTCGCGCTCAACGCGAGGCCGCGGGCGAGTCGCCACGCCGGAGCCCAGCCGCCCCTCATCGGTGATCACGCAGGTCGATGACGGTGTCACAGGCTGCCGCGACAGCCGGGTCGTGCGTGGCGATGAGGGCACCCACCCCCGTGTCGTGAACGCGTTCGCCCAGAAGGCTGATGATGTCGGCCGCCGTGTCCTGGTCGAGGCTGGCCGTGGGCTCGTCCGCCACCAGCAGGACGGCGGACGGCCGCACCAGCGCACGGGCGATGGACACCCGCTGTGCCTGACCACCCGAGATCTGGTCGACCGGCTTGTCCACGTGGTCGGTGAGACCCACTGCAGCCAGTGAGTCAGACGCCATCGAGAGGGCCTTCGAGCGCGGCACACCGTCGAAGAGCAGGGTCACGGCGACGTTCTCCGCCACGCTCAACTCGGGCAGCAGGCCCGCGTCCTGGTACGCCACCCCCATCAGCTCGCGGCGGAGGCGGGCGCGCCGGGAGGGGCGGGCGCGCGACAGGTCGTTCCCGTCCACCGCGACCGATCCGCGCGTGGGCCGCTGCATACCCACCGCACACGCCAGGATGCTGCTCTTGCCGGAACCACTGGGGCCCATGAGCGCGACGGACTGCCCGCGTTCCACGATGAGGGAGAAGTCCTCGATGACGGTTCGGTCATAGGTCACGCCGAGATGCTCGATGGCCAGCGCGGGCTCGTGCTTCATGGTCGCCTTTCTACACAGTGGTGGTGGGTGGGCCGGCCACGCCAGCCCACCCACCATGAGAGTTCTGTCAGTTCTTCCAGACGCGCTTCGGCTCGACCCAGCCACCGCACTGGTCGAAGATCATGAGCCTGCAGGACCGGAACTCCTCAACAGAACTCGTCTGGGTCAGGTGCTCGCACGAACCACCCTTCGAATCGCGCGCTCGCGCGGTCCAGGTGCCCATTCGCGCCTGCACCTCCATCTCGTGGCCGTCGTCCAAGGTGTCGCAGACGTAGACGTGCCGATTCCAGTCGGAACTGGACGCGTTCTTCGCGTGGCCTCCGGTGGTCCGGCTCTCTGCCACCTCCCAGGCGGCAGAGGCCGAGCCCACCATCAGTCCGGAGGCGAGCAGGGTCGCAACGACGATCTTCTTCATGGATTTCTCCCCGTGTGTGTGGTCACCCCCCGACGTGGAGGACACCACCTATCCAGCCTCGCCGTGTGTGTGTGTCAAGGAGCAGGAGGGCGATTCAGCCATGGTGGACGACGCCCGACAGCCGGTTGACAGCAGACCAACAGTGTCGCCCTGCGAGGCGGGACCCGCAGGCCCCCGGGTCACTCCGTCCGGCGGGGCACGGTGAGCGCCGCACCCACGAGCGCCATCACCGCGAAGGCGAGCAGCACCCACATCGGGCGCCAGAGGTCGGCACCCAGGTCGGTGTGGTCACGCACGTGCTGCACGGCGTCCACCGCGTAGCTGAGCGGCAACACGTCGCTCACCAGCTCCAGCCCGCGGGGCAGCCGGTCGCGCGGCACGAGCAGCCCGCAGAGCAGGAACTGCGGCAGCACGAACGCCGGCATGAACTGCACCGCCTGGAACTCGGTCCGCGCGAAGGCACTGGCCAGCAGCCCCAGCGAGGTCCCCAGGAAGGACGACACCAACGCCACCAGCACCAGCGCCCACCACGGACCGGCCACCTCCAGCCCCACCCACCGGGCCACCAGCGAGGTGGCCGCGATCTGCAGGACGGTCATCACCGTGAAGGCCAGGGCGTACCCGGCCAGCAGGTCCACCCGCGCCATGGGGGTGGTGAGCAGGCGCTCCAGGGTGCCGGACTGCCGCTCCCGCAGGGTGGCGACGGAGGTGACGATGAACATCACCACGAAGGGGAAGACCGGCAGCAGCACCGGGCCGATGCGGTCGTAGGCGCCGGAGAAGTCGAAGACCCAGCCGAGCAGGGCCAACAGGGCGGCCGGCACCACCACCAGCAGGGCCACGGTGCGGGGGTCGCCGGCCAGCTGGCGCAGCACGCGCACGGCCGTGGCCAGGGTGCGGCGGGGGCTCATCGGGTCTCCTCCGGGGTGTGGTCGGCACCCTGCTCCACCAGGCGCAGGAAGGCCTCCTCGGCATCGGACGCACCGGTGCGGGCCAGCAGCTCGGCCGGCGTGAGGCCGGCCAGCACGCGCCCCTCGCGCAGCAGCACGAGGTGGTCGCAACGGGTGGCCTCGTCCATGACGTGACTGCTCACCAACAGGGTGCGCCCCTCGCCGGCGAGGCGGTCGAAGAGCTCCCACAGCGAGCGCCGCAGCACCGGGTCCAGGCCCACCGTCGGCTCGTCGAGCACGAGGAGCTGCGGGTCGGCCACCAGGGCTGCAGCCAGCGACACCCGGGAGGCCTGGCCTCCGGAGAGCGACGAGACGCGGGCGTCGGCGCGGGAGGTGAGGTCGACCTGCGCCAGGGTCCGCTCCACCGCATCGCGCGCGGCGGCCCCGGAGAGCCCCGCCATCGCGGCGAAGTAGCGCAGGTTGGCGCGCACCGGGAGGTCGGCGTACACCGCGGGCGACTGGGTGACGTACCCGACGCGGGCCCGGTTGGCCGGCGACCCGGCGGGCTCCCCGAGCACGGTCACCTCGCCGGCGGTCACCCTCTGCACGCCCACCACGGCGCGGATGAACGTGGACTTGCCGCTGCCCGAGGGGCCCAGCAGCCCGGTGACCCGCCCGGCGGGCAGTTCCAGGTCGATGCCGGGCAGCACCTCACGCCCGTCGCGCACCACCCGCAGCCCGCGGACGGTGACGGCCGGGGCGGCGGCGGGTTCCCCCGCTTCGACCGGGCGCGGGGAGGGCTTGGTCAGGCGCGAGGCGGACATCAGGCCTCCACGTGCTCGTGCCCGTGGCCGCCGGTGCGGTGGTGGCCCACCACCACGAGCAGCAGCCCCAGCGCGAGCCAGCCGGCCAGCACCAGCCACGGCTGCAGCGTGGACGCGTCGGGGAAGTAGGCCAGGTCGCGCACCAGGGTGCCGGTGGCGCCGGGCACGAAGAACTGCCCGATGGCGCCCCACGCGCCGGGGAGGAACTCGGCCGGGGACTGCGCGCCGGAGATCGGGTTGCCGATGAGCATGGTCAGCAGCGCACCGATGCCGATGCCGGGGGCGCCGATGGCGCTGTGCAGCCCCACGATGAGGGCCACCGTGGCACCCAGGCTCAGCGCGATGGAGGCCCACAGCGCGAGCCCCGGGGCGGGCAGGAGGTTGAACCACCAGTCGAGCACGGCCACCATCGCCAGGCCGCCGAGCGCGGCGTAGGCGAGCACGCCCACGAGGCGGCGCCAGGTGCCGCGCACGCCGCTGCTCAGCAGCACACCGCCGAGCAGACCACCGATGGTGAGCGGCAGGGAGGCCACGGCCAGGCCGGCACCGCGGGGGTCGCCCTCGGTGAGGGGCACGACGTCAGTCACCCGCGGGCCGGCGAGCGCCTGCTGAAGCACAGCGGCCTTCTTCTGGGCCGGCACCTGCTGGGCCACCTGCTGCGCGACGGCGGTGCTCATGCCCTGCCCGGCGGAGGTGAGCATCTGGGCCACCGAGGCGTTGGCCGCGCCGGCGGTGAGCACCTCGAGGCGGTCGGTGGGGGCCTTCGGCGCGACGAACGCGCCGTAGAGCTCGCGCTCCCGGATGCCCTGCACGGCGGCCTCGCGGGAGTCGACGCGCTGCAGGTCGAAGGGCACCTGGCCGCCGGTGTGCTCGGCCTGCTGCTCCATGCCGGCCTGGATGCGGTCGACGGTGGCCTGGTCGCCCACGACGGCGACCGGCAGGTCCTTGGGGGTGGAGGTGACGGCGGGCCACAGGAAGGCCAGCAGTACCAGGGTGACCACGGTGGCGGCCAGGGCGGCGGTGCGCAGGGCGGTGCCCCAGGGGCTGCGGCGGTCGACCTTCTCGTAGGTCGGGGTGGGGTGCTCGGCGCGCTCGGGCGCGGTGAGGCTGGTGGACGGCGCCATGGGGGTCCCTTCACAAAAAGAACGACTGTTCGCCAGCGTAGGACCGCGGCACCCCGAGCGCAAAAAGAACGACCGCTCTGTAAGGTGTCTCACATGCCCCGCCTCACCCCCCAGCGCCGCGAGGCGCAGCGCCAGCGCATCGTCGACGCCGCCCGCACCGCCATGCTCCGCGACGGATTGCAGGCCACGTCGATGGCCCGCGTCATCGAGGAGTCGGGCCTCTCGGCCGGTGCCATCTACGGCTACTTCGCCAGCAAGGACGAGCTGGTGGTGGCCGTGGCCGTGGAGGTGATCCGCACCCGGCTGGCGAGCATGGCCGCCCTCGCCGAGGAGCGCCCCGTGCCCCACCCCGCCGCCGCGCTGGGCGCCTTCGTCGGCCAGCTGCCCCAGGGGCGCGAGGCCGCCCTGGTGCTGGACATCTGGGCCTCGGCCGCGCACCACGAGGCGCTGCGCGAGCGCACCGGCGCGGTGTTCGCCGAGGTGAGCCAGGGGGCGCTGACCTACCTCGAGGCGTGGTTCACCCACGGGCGCGGCCTGACCCCCGCGGCGGCCGCCACCGAGGCCCGCCGGGCCCTGCCGGCGCTGCTCGCCCTGGGGCAGGGCTTCATCGTGCAGAGCACCCTGCTGGGCACCCCGTCCCCCGAGGACTTCCGCGCCGCCGTGGAGGCCCTCTGGCCGACCCCGGAGGAGACCCCCGATGGTGAGTGACCGCGAGTTCAGCCGGGCGTGGGACGCCGTGGTGGAGGACCCCGACGCCGGCACCGAGCAGCTGGAGCCCACCGCCGCCGAGGCCCTGCCCCGCAACGGCCTGCGCATCCTGGGGGCCACCTCGCTGCTCAACGCCGCCGACCAGCTGGTGCACGCCCCCACCGTGCTCACCTGGGCCCTCACCGGCCTCGGTGCGCCGGGGTGGACCGTCGGCCTGCTCGTGCCGGTGCGCGAGTCCGGGTCGATGCTGCCGCAGGCCGCGCTCACGCCGTGGGTGGTCTCGCACCGGCGGCGCCACGGGCTGGTGGCCGTCGGGGGCCTCGCGCAGGCGGTGGGCGCGGCCGGCATCGCGCTGGCACTGGCCCTGCTCACCGGGCTGGGCGCCGGGCTCGGCGTGCTGGCCGGTCTGGCGGTACTGGCCAGCGGGCGCGCCCTGACCTCGCTGGCGAGCAAGGACACCCAGGGGCGCACCGTGCCCAAGGGGCAGCGCGGGCAGCTCACCGGCACCGCCACCGTGGTGGCCGGCGCCCTGGCGCTCACGGTGGGCGTGGGGCTGCGCCTGGCCGGCGAGGGCACCTCGCCGCAACACCTGGCCTGGCTGGCGGCCGGCGCGGCGCTGCTGTTCGTGGGCACGGCGGTGCTGTGGAACCGGGTGGAGGAGCCGGCCGGTGACACCCGGGAGGCCGACACCCCGGTGAGCCCGTGGGCGCTGTGGCGCGATGCGCCGGACTTCCGGGCCTTCGTCACCGTTCGCGCCCTGCTGCTGGTGACCGCCCTGACACCCACCTTCCTGGTGGCCGCGGCCGCCACGCAGGGCACCACTCCCCTGACCGGGCTGGCTCCCTTCGTGCTGGGCACCGGCCTGGCCTCGCTCGTGGGCGGGCGGCTGGTGGGGCGCGCGGCAGACCGCTCCAGCCGGCGCCTCATGGCCGTGGCCTCCGGGGCGGCCACCGCGGTGGTGCTGGTGGTGCTGCTGCTGGCCGCCGTGCTGCCCCCGGGGCCGATGGCGTGGGTGCTGCCGGTGGCCTACTTCCTGGTGACGCTGGCCCACACCGGGGTGCGCACCGGCCGCAAGACCTACCTGGTGGACATGGCCGCGGGCGACACCCGCACCGCCTACACCGCAGCGGGCAACACGATCATCGGGGTGGTGCTGCTGGCCGCCGGCGCGGTGGCCGGCGCCCTGGCCACAGTGACGCCCTGGTGGCCGCTGGCCTTCCTGGCGGCGCTGGGCGTGCTGGGATCGGCGCTCGGGCTGCGGCTGCCGGAGGTGTCGCGCGGCTGAGGCGCCCGGCGGGGGCCCACCACCAATTCCGCACCGGTGCGGAATTGGGCGCGGGTGGCAGGGCGAATTCGGCACCGGTGCGGAGTTCGGCGCGGGTGGCAGGGCGAGATCAGCACCGGTGCGGAGTTCGGGCGCCGGCGCCCACCGCATCGCAAGGGTCAGGTTTGCCTTCCCCTCGCATCGAGGTGGCGCGTCGGTAGATCCCGAGGAGACCCATGCGCATCGTGCGTACCGGCGCCGTCCTGGCCGCCGCCAGCCTGACCCTGACCGCCTGCTCCACCGGTCCCGCCGGTGAGGAGAAGCCCTCCGAGGGCGCCTCCGGCAGCTCCAGTCAGAGCAGCGGTTCCGAGGGCGGGGACGCCGCCTTCCCGGTGACCGTCAAGCACGCCCTGGGCGAGACCACCATCGAGCAGCAGCCCACCAAGGTGGCCACCCTCGGCTGGTCCGACCACGACGTGGTGGCCGCTCTGGGTGTCGTGCCCACCGGCGCCCCGCAGATCACCTGGGGCGGCAATGCCAAGAAGTCCACCGACTGGTTCGACAAGAAGGTCAACGAGCTCGACCCGAAGGCCGAGATCACCCGCTACTCCGACGCCGACGGCGCCCCGGTGGACGAGATCGTCAAGCTGCAGCCCGACGTCATCCTGGCCACCAACTCCGGCGTGACGCCCGAGGAGTACGAGAAGCTCAGCAAGATCGCCCCCGTGGTGGCCTACCCCGAGGTGGCCTGGGGCACCAGCTGGCAGGACTCCACGAAGATGACCGGCCAGGCCCTGGGCAAGTCGGACGAGGCCGAGAAGGTCATCGCCGACACCGAGAAGCAGGTGGAGGAGACCGCCGCGAAGTACCCGGCGCTCAAGGGCGCCACCGTGGCGTGGGCCTCCTTCTCCCCCACCGACCTGTCCACGTTCGCGCTGTACACCACCACCGACAACCGCCCGCGCATGCTCGAGGAGCTGGGCATGGTCAACGCGCCCCTCATCGGCGAGCTGAGCAAGGACGAGAAGTCCTTCCAGGTGGACGTCTCCGCGGAGAAGGCCAGGACCGTGGACGCCGACGTGGTGGTGTTCTACGCCGACGAGGCCGGCACCGAGAAGGCCGTCACCGGCAACAAGCAGCTGGCCGCCATCCCGGCCTTCCAGCGCGGCTCGTACGTGGCAGCCACCGACCCGGTGGCCTCCTTCCCGATGTCCAGCCCCACCCCGCTGAGCATCCCGACCGCGCTGGAGAAGTTCGTGCCCGAGCTGGCCAAGGCCGCCGAGAAGGCCAAGGGCTCGAGCGAGGGCTCCTCGGCCGGGGCGTCGTCCGCCGAGTGACCTCGCACCTCGCACCGCACGGCCACGGCCGCCGGCTCGCCCTCCTGCTGGGGGGTGGGCTGGTGGCCGTGGCCGTCGCCGTCCTCGCCTCGCTGGCGGTGGGTGCCACGGTGGTGCCCGTCGGTGCCGTCTGGTCGGCCCTGCGCGGGGCGGCGGCGAGGCGGCCGGCATCGTCGAGGCGCGCGTGGACCGCACCGTGCTCGGCGTGCTCGTCGGTGCCGCGATGGGGTGCGCCGGGGCCGCGATGCAGGCCCTCACCCGCAACCCCCTGGCCGACCCCGGCATCCTCGGCGTCAACTCCGGCGCGGCGCTGGCCGTGGTGCTCGGGCTCACCACCGGGGTACTGCACGAGCAGGGCCAGTACGTGTGGTTCGCCCTGGCCGGGGCGGCGCTGGCCGCCGTGGTGGTCTACGGCATCGCCGCGGCGGGACCGGGCGGGGCGCAGCCGGTGACGCTCACCATCGCCGGGGCGGCCTTCGCGGCCACCGCCGGGTCGCTCGGCTCGGGGCTGATGGTGGTGGACCTGGCCGCGCTCGACGTGTTCCGGGTGTGGCAGGTGGGCACCGTGGCCGGACGCGACCTGGGCCTGGTGGCCTCCGTGGCGCCGGTGCTGGTGGCCGGGTTCGTGCTCACCCTGCCGGCCGGCGGGTGGCTCAACACCCTGGCGCTGGGCGACGACCTGGCGCGCGGCCTGGGGCAGCGCGTCGGGCTGGTGCGGCTGGTGGTGGCCGCCGGCGCGGTGATGCTGTGCGCCGCCGGCACGGCGCTGGCCGGGCCGATCGCGTTCGTGGGGCTCGTGGTGCCGCACCTGGTGCGCTCGTTGACCGTCCCCGACGAGCGCCGCGTGATGCTGGGCAGCGCGGTGTTCGGCGCGGCCCTCGTGGTGGCCGCCGACACCCTGGGCCGCGTGGTGCTGCCGCCCACGGAGGTGCCCGTGGGGATCATGACCGCCGTCATCGGGGCACCCGCGCTGGTGCTGCTGGTGGCCCGTCGAAGGGTGCACACATGAGTGCCACGACGCGGGGGGGGCCGAGCGCGCGGGGGCGCCGGCACCGCAGTCCGCCCCGAGCCCGCGGCGGACGCTGCGCGCGGTGGGGCGCCGCCACGGCATCGTGCTGGGTGGCCTGGCCGTGCTGCTGCTGGCGCTGTTCGCCGCCCGCGTGCTGCTGGGCGACTACACCGTCACCCTGCCGGACTTCCTGCGCATCCTGGGCGGGGAGAACATCCCCGTGGCCAGCTTCCTGGTGATGGAGTCCAAGCTGCCCCGCGCGGCGGCCGCCGTGGTGGCCGGGCTGGCCTTCGGGGCCGCCGGCGCCACCTTCCAGTCGGTGCTGCGCAACCCGCTGGCCAGCCCGGACGTGGTGGGCGTGAGCGTGGGCGCCAGCTTCGGCGCGCTCTTCGCCCTCGTGGTGCTGGAGTGGACCGGCCCGGCCGTGGCTCTCTCCGCAGCCGGCGGGGGGCTGGCGGTGACCGGCCTGCTGGTGCTGCTCTCACGGCGCGGCCCGGCCGATGCCGCCGCGCACACCATGGTGCTCACCGGCATCGGGCTCTCGGCCGCCCTCATGGCGGGGATCCACTGGCTGCTGCTGCGCACGGAGCTGCACAAGGCGCAGGACGCGGTGGTGTGGCTCTCCGGCAGCGTCAACGACGTGCTGTGGCGCGAGATCGGGGTGCTGGCGCTGCTGGTCGCGGTGCTGCTCCCGCTGCTCGTGGCCACCACCGCGCGCCTGGGCGTGCTGGAGCTGGGCGACGACCTCGCCACCGGCCTCGGCGAGCACCCCACCCGCCTGCGTGGCCTGGCAATGCTGCTGGCCGTGCTGCTCGTGGCCGCCGCCACCGCCGTGTGCGGCCCGGCGGCCTTCCTCGCCTTCCTGGCCGGCCCCATCGCGCGCGCCCTCAACCAGGGGCGCACCACGGTGCTGGGCGCCGGGCTGGTGGGCGCCTGCATCTTCCTGGCGGCCGACTACACCGGCGCCTACCTGGCCCCCGGCGGCAACCTGCCCGTGGGCATCGTGACCGGCCTGGCCGGCGGCCCCTTCCTGCTCGGCCTGCTCCTGACCTCTCGGAGGTGGATGTCCTCATGACCGCCCGACTCGCCTGCCGCGACCTGCGGCTCTCCTACGGCGGCCCCGAGGTGGTGCACGGCGTGAGCCTGGACGTGCCCGACGGGGCCATCACCACGCTGGTGGGCGCCAACGGGTGCGGCAAGAGCACCCTGCTGCGCGGTCTGGCGCGGCTGCTGAAGCCAGCGGGCGGACAGGTGACGCTGGACGGCACCGACCTGCACTCCCTGCCCACCCGGCAGGTGGCCACCACCATCGGGCTGCTCCCCCAGCAGCCGCTCGTGCCCGCGGGGCTCACGGTGGCCGAGCTGGTGACTCGCGGCCGGCACCCGCACCGCGCGGCGTGGCGGCCCGCGTCGGCGGCGGACCACGAGGCGGTGGAGGACGCGATGCGGCGCACCGACACCCTGGGCGTGGCCGACCGTCCCGTCGCGGCGCTGTCGGGCGGGCAGCGGCAGCGCGTGTGGATCGCGATGGCGCTGGCGCAGCAGACCGACGTGCTCATGCTCGACGAGCCGACGAGCTTCCTCGACCTGGCCCACCAGGTGGACGTGCTGGACCTGGTGGCGCAGCTCAACGTCGAGCGCGGCACCACCGTGGTGATGGTGCTGCACGACCTCAACCTGGCCGCGCGGGTCTCCGACCACCTGGTGGCAATGGCCGCCGGGCAGCTCGTGGCCGCCGGGACGCCGCGCGAGGTGATCACGGAGGAGACGGTGCGCGAGGTGTTCGGGCTGGACTCGCTCGTGGTGGACGACCCCGTGACCGGCACGCCGATGGTGGTGCCGCGCGGACGCGTACCGGCACGCGCGGCCACCTGACCACGTGGCCGTGAGGCGACCCCGGCCCTCGTGGGAGGGGTGTCCTATCGCGTGATAGGTCGACCGATACGCAGGCGGGTGACTGGGATTCGGTCGACCTATCGGCCGATAGGACACCCCTCCGGACCACCACCTCCCGCAGCCCCGCCAGCCCGCCCGACCGGCCCACAGCTCACCTCTCACCGCATCGTCGAGTAAGGCTTGCCTTGCCTTAGCGAGTTGGGTACTGTTCAGGCATCGCAGGGCGCAGGGGCCCGAGCGGTACCGGAGGACGGGACCGGGTGGTGGTTCCCCGCCCTCCACGCACTGAAGGGGCCGGAGCGCTGATGCGCTCCGGCCCCTTCAGTGCGTGCCGGCCAGCGGCCGTGCGTGGTCAGCGGGCGGCGGCCCCCACGCGGTCGCGGGGGTGCAGCAGCTCCTCCGGGCCGGCGGCCGTGCGGTTGCCCAGCCCGCTGCAGCGCCACTGCCACTCCACCAGCGCCAGACCCACGCCCTGCAGCAGCACGCTCATGAGCAGGACCGCCGGGGTGGAGGTGGTGTCGCCGCCCACGAAGCCGTCCTCGAAGCCGCCGAAGAACAGCGAGATGACCATGAGCGTCACGTTGTTGACCGAGTGCATGACCACGGCCGCCTCCATGCCGCCGGTGCGCACGATCATCACCAGGGCCACGAGGGCGAACAGGCCCAGGTCGGCGAGCACCCAGGGGTCCAACGAGCCGTGCGCGAGGGCGAAGAGACTCACCGAGGTGACCGTGGACAGCCCCAGGGCCAGCCACGTCCACGGGATCCAGCTGCCGAACCACTGCATCACGAAGCCGCGGAACAGGTACTCCTCGCCGGCCGCCTGCAGGGGCGTGGTCAGCACCACCACGAGCAGCATCCACCAGAAGTACCGGTGCGGGTGCGGCGTGAAGCTCTCACCGGCCAGCGCGGCCGTCCCGAGCAGGTAGAGCACCCACCACGGCGTGAGCACCACGAGCACACGCAGCGCCCAGCCCCAGCGGAAGCGCCCCGCCACCGAGGAGGCGAAGCCCGGCCGCATCCAGTAGGCCAGGGCGAGCACGCCGACGGCCGCCGGCACGAGGACGGCCAGGCCGGCGTTCATGCCCAGGAAGGTCAGCGGGTGGAAGACCTCCGGCATGCCGTCACCACCCTGCTCGAACCCCTGCCGCTGGCTCTCGATGGACAGCATCGGGGCGAGCATGGCCACGATGGCGACGAGTGCCACCACGATGCCGACCGGGATCCACAGGAGCAGGGCCACGACGGGGCGCCACCAGGCACGGCGGGGGCCACGGGTGAGCTCGTGGAACTCGGCGTCCGGACGCACCGACGAGACGGGGGCCGGCGGGCCGTACGGCCCCGGCGCGTAAGGGGGCGGGGCGTACGGCCCCGGTGCGTACCCCGTCGGGGCAGGGTGGGCGTACTGCCCGTACGGCGGTTGCGGGGCGTAGGGGTCCTGCGGCGGACCCTGGGGGTGCTGCGGATGGGGCTGGCCGGGCTGCTGATTCACCCGCACAGGGTAGGAGGGCCCCGCTCCGCCCGGTACCCCCGGCGGGGTGAGGCCCTCCGGTCCGGCGCCACGGCACCGCCGGGGCGGCGGTGCCGTGCGGTCAGCCGTTGAGCGTGTCGCTCTCGATGGCGGTGATGACGGCCCCGAAGTCGCGCCGGGGACCGTCGATGTCGACGAAGCGCTCGTAGGCGTCGCGGGCCGCTCGACCGAAGGCGGTGTCCACGCCGGCCAGCTCGGAGGCGTCCTGCGCGAGGTTCAGGTCCTTGAGCATGAGGCCCGAGGCGAAGCCGCCCTCGAAGTCGCGGTTGGCCGGCGATCCCTCGACCGGGCCCGGCACCGGGCAGTTGGTGTCCAGGGCCCAGCAGCGGCCGGAGCTGGTGGAGGCGACATCGAAGAAGGCCTGCGGGTCCAGGCCGAGCTTCTCGCCGAGCACGAAGGCCTCGGAGACGGCGATCATCTGCACACCCAGCAGCATGTTGTTGCAGATCTTGGCGGCCTGGCCATTGCCCGCACCGCCGCAGTGCACGATCTTGCGGCCCATGGCCTGCAGGACCGGCTCGGCACGGGAGAAGGCCTCGTCGGTGCCGCCGACCATGAAGGTGAGTGTGCCGGCCTCGGAGCCCACCACGCCGCCGGAGACCGGGGCGTCGATGCTGGAGTGGCCCGCCTCGCGCACCATGTCGGCCGCCTTGCGGGCGGACTCCACGTCGATGGTGGAGGAGTCGATGAACAGGACGTCCTGGCCGGTCACGGCCGGGACGATCTCGCCGTAGGAGTCCAGCACCAGCTGGCCGTTGGGCAGCATCGTGATGACGACCTCGGCGTCGGCCACGGCCTGCGCGCCACTCTCGGCCACGGTGACGCCGTTGCCCTGCGCGGTCTCACGGGCGGCGGGCACGGGGTCGAAGCCCGTGACGTCGTGGCCGGCCTTGACGAGGTTGGCGGCCATCGGGCCACCCATGTTTCCGAGTCCCAGGAACGCGATCTTCATGCCGCGAGCCTACTCCCCGCGTGATGCAGGTCACGGCCGGGAGGGGTGGGGTGGCAGGACGCCCCGGGCGCCCTCAGCGCGGGCGGTTGACGGGCACGAACCGCCCCTTGACGCGCCGCCGGACCTCCACCCGGGGCATCTGGACCACCTCGGACATCTCCGCGAGATAGCGCGCTGCCAAGTCGAACGCCTCGTGGTCCTCGGCGTCGTCGTTGGACTCGGCCACCACGCAGCGCACGGTCACCTGGGGCACGCCACGGGGCATGTCGAGGGACACCTTCTCCACCAGGTGGGTGCGGCCCACCACCTCCCGGGCGATGTCGAGCACCTTCGAGGGCGGGGTGTCACCCCGGACGGCGAGCACGTCGGCGACGAGGCGGTAGGAGGGCATCAGGCGCCCCGTTCCCCGGCCGGGCGCCACGGCTGCACGAAGTCGTTGCCCGGCTGGCCCCAGACCGCGAGCAGCAGCTCCGGAGAGGTCGCGCCGTCGATCTGCTCCCGGACGATGTCGGCGTGCCCGGCGTGGCGCGCGAGCTCCTCCACCACGTGCACGTGCTGGTAGCGCGCGCACACCCGCGCAGGGGCGTCCACACCGAACCAGGGCATGGCCGGCTGCTCCACCACCTCGCCCGGGTCGGCCGTGCGCAGGTTCTCCACGAGGGCCTCCATCACCTCGTCGAAACGGGCCAGGGTCAGCGCGAGCGTCTCGTCCTCGCGGAGGGTGAAGCTGGCCATGAACGCCTCGACCGGGTCCGCCGGGACCCGGTCCGGGTGCACGACCTCCGCGCCCACGACCTCGGCGTACACGTGCACCAGGTGCTTGAGCAGGCCGCCGATGCTCAGCGCGCTGCGGCAGGGCGTGAGGCGGGCCTGCTCCTCGGTGAGGCCGTACGCGCTTGCCCGGAGCGACTCCGCGAGCTGGCGGACGTACTCGGCGTGGGTGGTGGGCTCGTCGTGCTGGGCGGGCAGGTACACGGCATCCTCCTGGGCTGGTGGCCGGCGCCCCGGTGGCCACCAGGGTGCTGAACCCACAGCGTGGCAGCCGGCACCGACAACCTCCCGGTGGCTGCGAGACTGGCCGCATGGCTGCCTCCATCGTCATCGGCCCCCTGCTGCGCCACGTGGACCACGGGTCCGCCGCGATCTGGGTGGAGACCGACGCCCCCGCCCGGGTGGAGGTGCGCGCCGGGGAGCACACGGCATCGGCCAGCACCTTCAGCGCGCACGGGCACCACTACGCCGTCGTGGAGCTCACCGGGCTCCCTTCCGGCCTGGACAGCACCTACGAGGTGCTCGTGGACGACGCCCGCGCCTGGCCCGAGGCCGACGACCCCCGCCCCGCGCCGCGGCTCAACACGCTGACGCCCGGCGCCGCGGTGGACCTCGGCTTCGGCTCGTGCCGCACCTCGGTGAGCCACGACGCGAAGGGGCACCGCACCCACGGCGTGGACGCGCTGCGCACCCTGGGCATGGCGAACGCCCTCGGCCGGGAGGACGCACCCGCCCTGCCGGAGATGATGCTGCTGCTCGGCGACCAGGTGTACGCCGACGCCACGAGCGAGGCGATGCAGGAGTTCATCGCCTCGCGCCGCTCGCTCGACGAGGGGCCCGGCAAGGAGCTGGCCGACTACGAGGAGTACGCGCACCTGTACTCCCTGGCCTGGGGCGAGCCGTGGGTGCGGTGGCTGCTGGCCAGCCTGCCGACCCTCATGATCTTCGACGACCACGACGTGCGCGACGACTGGAACACCTCCGCCGCCTGGCGCGAGGAGATGGAGGCCACCGACTGGTGGCACGACCGCATCGTGGCGGCGCTGGGCTCGTACTGGGTGTACCAGCACCTGGGCAATCTCTCGGTGGCCGAGCGCGCCCAGGACGAGATCTGGCGGGAGGTGGTCTCGCGGCAGCGCACCGACCCCCACCCGGACGTCACCGAGGTGCTCGACGCCTTCGCCGAACGTGTGGACCAGCACCCCGACACCTACCGGTGGTCCTACGCCCGCGACATCGGCGCCACCCGCCTGGTCGTGGTGGACTCCCGCGCCGCACGGGTGATGGAGCGGGGCGAGCGGCAGATGCTCGACGAGCGCGAGATGCAGTGGCTCAGCGACCAGCTGCGGGGCGCCGACGGCATCGAGCACGTGGTGGTGGGCACCTCGCTGCCCTTCCTGCTGCCGCGCGGCCTGCACCACCTGGAGGCGTGGAACGAGGCCGTGGGCAACGGGGTCTTCGGGGAGCGCGCCGCGGCCGTGGCCGAGTGGCTGCGCACCACCGTGGACCTGGAGCACTGGGCGGCGTTCCACGCCTCGTTCCTGCGCGTGTGCGCGATGGTGGGCGAGCTGGCGCGCGGTGAGCGGGGGCCGGTGCCGCGGTCCGTGCTCTTCCTCAGTGGCGACGTGCACCACTCGTACGTGTCCGAGGTGGAGTCCGCGTCGCTGCTGGACGACCACGACCTCACCGACGACGAGCGGGCCCAGGCGGCCGCCGGGGAGGCGCCGGAGATGCGCGTGCTGCAGCTGGTGTGCAGCCCCATCCGCAACCCGCTGCCCACCGTGATGCGCTACGCGACGGCCGTGCTGGCCCACGGACTGGCCGTGCCGCTGGGGGCGATGGCGGGGCGCTCGGCGCACGTGCCGGCGCAGCCCTGGCGGTGGCGCGACGTGGCCGGGCCGTGGTTCACCAACAACGTGGCGCTGCTGCGGGTGGACGGGGAGGAGCTGGAGGCCAGCTGGTGGACCGGCGAGGTGCGCGACGGCGACCACGACCACCCGGTGCTGGTGGAGGTGCAGACCGTGGACCTCGACGAGGACGGGCGCGTGCGGGTGGAGTGAGGGGGCGGCGGGCGCCGCTCAGCCGCGCGGGACGTCGCGGCGCCGGAAGCCCGCGAACCCGGCGGCCACCAGCACGAAGGGCCCGAGGGTCCAGCCCAGCAGGGCCCCACGGTGCTCGTGCAGCGCCAGCCCGAACGGGGTGCGCAGCAGGGACGACGCGCGGTCCGGGCGCGGGCGGGCGCGCAGCAGGGCGGCGTCCACGTTACGGCGGGCGTGCAGCGCCACCGCCGCGGCCACGAGGAACGTGGCAGTCACCAGCAGCAGGCCCACCGGCCACCAGCGGGCGTCCCCGAAGGCACGGGCCTGGTCCACCCAGCCCAGCGGCGTGGCCCAACCCCAGACCGAACAGGCCGGCACCGTAGACCGCCGCACCCCGGGCATCCGCCCCGAAGGCCACGACCATGGCGAACTCGTTGGCCATCACCCCACCGAGGTGTCGGTGCCGGCCACACGCCCCTCGAGCACCCGGGGCAGGGCCGCGGCATCGGCCCACGGGTCCCCGCCGAAGAGGCGGACGGTGCCCGCATCGGCCCGCATCAGGCCCAGCAGGACGCGGATGGTGGTGGACTTGCCCGCCCCGTTGGGGCCCAGGAATCCGTGCACCTCGCCGGGGGCGACCGTGTGGTCCAGGCCGTCCAGGGCCCGCGCGTGGCCGAGGGCCTTGACCAGGCCCCGGACCTCGATGACGGGGTCGATCCGGCGAGGGCGGAGGCGTCGTGGGCGACGCGGGAGGAGGGCGTGGAGGCAGTCTGGCAGTCGGCACCGACTGCGCGTGGAACGATCTGACGATGCAGCACATCGCCATCCAGGGAGAGCCCGGGTCCAACTCACACCTCGTCGTCCGCGAGAACCACCCGGACGCACAGACGGTGCCCTGCGCCTCCTTCGAGGAGGCCTTCACGCGGGTGACCGACGGCGAGTGCGAGCTGGCCGTCATCCCCATCGACAACTCCCTGGCCGGGCGCGTGGCGGACATCCACCACCTGCTGCCGGCCAGCGGGCTGCACATCGTGGGCGAGCACTTCCTGCGCATCCGGTTCTCGCTCCTGGGCCTTCCCGGCGCCACGCTGGACGGGGTGCGCACCGTGGCCAGCCACGTGCACGCGCTGGGGCAGTGCCGCCGCATCATCCGCGAGCACGGCTGGGACACCGTGGTGGCCGGCGACACCGCGGGCGCCGCCCGCGAGGTGGCCGAGGCCGGCGACCCCGCCCGGGCGGCACTCGCCCCGCCGCTGGCCGCGGAGATCCACGGGCTGCAGGTGCTGGCCGAGGGCGTGGAGGACGCCGCGCACAACACCACCCGGTTCGTGGTGCTCAGCCGCGAGGCCGTCGTGCCGCCGCGCGACGCCGGGCCGCTGGTGACCACGTTCGTGTTCACCGTGCGCAACCACCCGGCCGCCCTGTACAAGGCGCTGGGCGCCTTTGCCACCAGCGGCATCAACATGACCAAGCTGGAGAGCTACATGCTCGACGGGCGGTTCACGGCCACGATGTTCCTCGCCGAGGTGGACGGCCACCCCGAGGAGCCTGCCCTGGCCGGGGCGCTGGAGGAGCTGACCTTCTTCACCACCGACACGCGCGTGCTGGGCACCTACCCGGCGTCCCCCTGGCGGGACGGGAGGCACTGAGGCGGAGCGGTTCTGGCCCGGCCCGCGTCGAGGCGGGACCACTGGCCCACGAGGGCTCCCACACCGAGGGCGACGCAGGTGACCACCCACTCACCCGACCCCTCCGGGCGGACGATCCCCAGGGCGGCGGCCGCGGCGGCGGCATGCCTGGCCAGCGCCGTGTCACGGTCACCCCGGAGGGCGAGGCCGGCGAGGGCGCGAGGGGGGGTTGTCCACAGGGTGGGTGGTGGTGCGGGCGCGGGCGTCAGGTCGTTCACATGTTCGATGGTGGGGTTGCAGTAGGTCGGTTGTGTGTACTAGTGTGGGGGTAGGTGGTTGGACAGGGGGTTCGACCAGTGGTTGGCCATCG
>NZ_JBHLVH010000028.1:0-107475 GCF_042433515.1 Kytococcus schroeteri
CTACCGACTCCGCATGCTCCTCATCGGCGGAGGACTCACCCCATGACCCACGCTCAACTCCGAAGAGCCGGTCTTCCCAGCTCCGTTCGCCCCCAGGAGGACGGTGCGACGAACGTCGGGCACCATCCATGTCAGGTTCTCCAGAACGGCCTGTCGACGGCCACGCCAGAGGCCGCCGCGGTGGACGGTGACGCCCGCCAGCCCGAAGGACGATGAAGCCAATTCGACTCCTCAGTACTTGACGCCGATTCCTTGGAAGTCCACGGCTTCGCGGTAGGAGATGTGCTGGTAACCGTTCAACCGAACCATGTAGTCATCCTTGCGCTGCCAGCCGTGGTTGAACTCTCGATAGCCGCCGCACGAGTGCGTGACGTTCCGGATCAAGATGTCCTTCTTGTACCACGGCTCGTTGCGGTCCAGCCCGAGAACGACATTGGGCAGGGGGTTCAGCTGTTGACCACGGTCGAAGTGCCGCTTGCAGTTCTTGGACCACACGACCGTCCCCGCCGAGGAGTTGGCTGCGTCGTTCCACACACGGGTGGTCTGGTGCAGGGTCGCACCACGCCAGAAACTGGACCAACTCCCGTCACCCGCACTTGCACTGGGTGCTGCCAGAACGGCCCCGGCAACTGCTGTGGGCAGGGCCATCCTGATCCATCGAAGGGTAGATGAGGTGCGCAGGGCGACCGTCCTTTCGTGTGTGGTGATTGTCGCGCCGCATTCTTATCGCCCCCCCCTTTGCCCAGGTCAAACCCACTCGTCCTCCACCCAGTCCAGGGTGCGCTGCACGGCCTTGGCCCAGGTGCGCACGTGGCGGTCCCGCACCGCGGGGTCCATTTGCGGCTCCCACCGGCGCGCCTCGTGCCAGTGGGCGGCCAGCTCGGCGGTGTCGCGCCAGAACCCGACCGCCAGACCCGCCGCGTAGGCCGCGCCCAGGGCGGTGGTCTCGGACACCTCGGGAACCACCACGGGCACGTCGAGCACGTCGGCCTGGAACTGCATGAGCATGTCGTTGACGGTCATGCCGCCGTCCACGCGCAGCTCGGTGACGTCCAGCTCCAGCGCGGCGGCGTCGGCCAGCATCGCGTCCACCACCTCGCGGGTCTGGAAGGCGGTGGCTTCCAGCACGGCCCGGGCGATGTGCCCCTTGTCGACGTACCGGGTGAGACCGACCAGCGCGCCCCGGGCGTCGGCGCGCCAGTGCGGGGCGAACAACCCGGAGAAGGCCGGCACGAAGTAGGCGCCGCCGTTGTCGTCCACGGTGGCCGCGAGCGTCTCCACGTCGTCGGAGCTGCTGATGAGGCCGAGGTTGTCGCGCAGCCACTGCACCAGGGAGCCGGTGACGGCGATGGATCCCTCGAGGGCGTAGACCGGGTCGGCCTCCCCCAGCTTCCAGCACAGCGTGGTGAGCAGGCCGTGCTGCGAGCGCACCGGCTGGCTGCCGGTGTTGAGCAGCAGGAAGTTGCCCGTGCCGTAGGTGTTCTTGGCCGTGCCCGGCTCCAGGCAGGCCTGGCCCAGGGTGGCGGCGTGCTGGTCGCCCAGCGCCCCGGCGATGGGGACACCCGCCAGCACGGTGTGCTCGTGGGCGTGGCCGTAGACCTCCGAGGAGGAACGGATCTGCGGCAGCATCGCCATCGGGATGCCCAGGGCCGCGCAGGTGTCGGCGTCCCAGGCCAGGGTGCGCAGGTCCATGAGCAGGGTGCGCGAGGCGTTGGTGACGTCGGTGACGTGGACTCCCCCGTCCACGCCGCCGGTGAGGTTCCAGACCAACCAGGTGTCCACGGTGCCGAAGAGCAGGTCACCGGCCTCGGCGCGCTCCCGGGCGCCCTCCACGTGCTGCAGCACCCAGCGCAGCTTGGGCCCGGAGAAGTAGGTGGCCAGGGGCAGGCCGGTCACCTCACGGAAGCGGTCCTCCCCCAGCGGCTCGCCGTCCGGGCCGGGTTCGGCGGCGAGCTCCTCCACCATCGAGCGGGTGCGGGTGTCCTGCCAGACCAGGGCGTTGCACACCGGCTCGCCGGTGCGGCGGTCCCACACCACGGTGGTCTCGCGCTGGTTGGTCACGCCCACGGCGGCCAGGTGCGCGGCGCTGGTGTCCGCGGCCGCCAGCACACCGGCGACCACCTGCCGGGTGGTGCGCCAGATCTCCATCGGGTCGTGCTCCACCCACCCCGGGCGGGGCAGCACCTGCCGGTGCTCCAGCTGGTCGGTGGCCACCGGGCGCCCGTCGCGGTCGAAGAGCATGGCGCGGGTGCTGGTGGTGCCCTGGTCGATGGCGAGCACGTAGCGGGGGCTGGACATGACAGGCACCCTGCCACGGGCGGGGCGGAGGAGACGGGTGGATGGGCCGGCGTGCACCAGACTGGCGCCATGCCCGACTCCCCCGTGATCCCCGACGTGATGCTGGCCAAGGCCGCCGCGAAGGTCCCTGCCGCCGACGCCCTGCCCGGTGGGTGCAGCTACGAGCCCAAGTGGGACGGCTTCCGCGTGCTCGTGGTGCGCGGCGCCGCGACCGACCCCGCCACGGCCGTGGGTGAGGGCGACGACGCGGTGGACCTGCTGGGGCGCAGCGGCAAGTCCCTGGCGCGGTACTTCCCCGAGGTGGTGGAGAAGGTGCGTGCCGTGCCGGCCCCGGCGATCGTGGACGGCGAGCTCGTGGTGCGCAGCGGGGAGCCCGGCGCCGAGCGGCTGGACTGGGACGCCCTGGCCCAGCGCATCCACCCGGCGGCCTCCCGCATCGAGCGGCTGGCGGCCGAGACCCCCGGCGAGGTGATCTGCTTCGACCTGCTGGCCGATGCGGGCGGCTCGCTTCTGGAGCGGCCCTTCGCCGAGCGACGCGAGCGGCTGGCGGCGCTCGTGGGTGGGCTCCCGGCATCCGGCGGGGTGCACCTGACCCGGGCGACGACCGACCCCGGGGAGGCGGCCGACTGGTTCACGCGCTTCGAGGGCGCGGGGCTCGACGGGATCATGGCCAAGGGGCTCGACACCCCCTACGAGCCGGGGAAGCGCACCATGCTCAAGGTGAAGCACAAGCGCACCGCCGACGCCGTGGTGGTGGGCTACCGGGTGCACAAGAGCGGCACCGGGGTGGGCTCGCTGCTGCCGGGACTGTGGTCGGGTGACCAGCTGGTGCCGGTGGGCGGGGCCTCGGCGTTCACCACGGCGCGGCGGGCCGAGCTCGAGGCCGAGCTGCAGCCCTGGGTGGTGCGTGAGGCCGACGGGTCGGTGGCCAGCGCCGAGCGGGCGCGCAACCGGTTCACCTCCGGCAAGGACACCAGCTACGTGCCGCTGCGCCCCGAGCGCGTGGTGGAGGTGGCCTTCGACCAGCTGGAGGGCCACCGGTTCCGCCACGCGGTGCGCTTCCTACGCTGGCGCGACGACAAGGACGCCGCGCAGTGCACGCTGGAGCAGGTGGACGTGGCCTCCGGCTACGATCTGGACGCCGTGCTGGCCGCGGACTCCTGAGAGTCCCCACCGGAGCGCACGGCCACGAACACCTCGGGAGGACCCATGCACGCACTGCTCACCGCCGCCGGCGAGACGACCTCGTGGATCCCGGGCGCCGTGTGCGCCGGGCTGCTGGCCGTGGTGGCCGTGCTGATGCTGGGACGCTCCGGCTCCCTGCCGGTGCCGGTCAAGGGCATCGTGCGCGCGATGTCGCTCGTGGCCCTGCTGGTGGGGGCCGGCCTGTACCTCCTGGGCGCCAACGGCATGGGGTGGCTGCCGCTGGCCCTGGTGACCTTCGTGGCCCTGCTGCTGGTGCTGGGCACCACCGGGCTGCTGGCCACCCGCGCCGAGCGCACCGCGCGGGAGCGCCGCGCCGCGCGCGACTGAGGGCCGCCGGCCTCAGGCCTTCCGCGCCCGGCTCGGCTGCACACGGGGCGGCTCACCCGGCATTTTCGGGTGGTCCGGCGGGAACGGCTCCTCCCCCAGCCCGCGCTCGAGGTCGGCCTCCCACATCGCCATGACCGGGGAGAAGTCCCCGCGATGCTCGAGCATGTCGGCCCACGGGTCGGGCTCGGCCAGGTGCTCTGCCACGGTGTGCACGCTCACCGCGCCGGGCACCACGGCATCGAGGGCGGCCCACGCCACCGGCAGCGACACCGGCGCACCCGGCAGCGCACGGGGGCTCCACGCCCCGGCCAGCGTGCGGTCGCGGCAGTGCTGGTTGAAGTCGACGAAGCACTTGTCGCCCCGCTCCTCCTTCCACCAGCGCGTGGTCACCAGCTCCGGCAGGCGGCGCTCCAACTCGCGGGCCAGCGCGATAACACCGTGGCGCACGTCGAGGAACTCCCGCTCCGGGGCGATGGGGGCGAACACGTGCAGACCCCGGTTGCCGGAGGTCTTCACGTAGGCGGTGAGCCCCACCTCCTCGAGGAGCTCGCGGGCCGCCCGGGCGATGGTGACGACGTCGCCGAAGCCGCGCCCCGGCATCGGGTCGAGGTCCAGGCGTACCTGGTCCGGGCAGTCGTTGAGCAGCTCCCCGGAGTGGTCGGTGGTCCGCACGGGCCAGGGGTGGACGGTGAGCGTGGACATCTGCGCCGCCCAGACCACCGAGGCCACCTCGTCGAGGACGACCTGCTCGTGCGAGCGCCCGCTGGGGTAGGTGCAGGTCGTGGTGCGCAGGTACTCCGGGGCGCCCTTGGGCGGGTTCTTGGAGTAGAACTCCTCCCCCGTGATGCCGGTGGGGAAACGCTGCAGGGTCACCGGCCGGTCGGCGTTGGCGGTCAGGAAGCGTTCGCCGACGGCCACGAGGTACTCCGCGAGGTCGAGCTTCGTGACCTCGAGCGCCCCGGGCGCCTCGCCGGCGGGGCACATGACGCGGTCGGGGCTGGAGACCCGCACCTGCCGCACCGTGCCGTCCGGTCCGGGCACCTCCAGGGTGGTGGCCTTGCTCGCCATGCCGTGCTCCTGCCTCGAGGGGGTGCGCGGTGAGCCCGCGCACCGGCGAGCCTACGGCGCGGTCCGTGCGCTGCGGCCTCGTTCACCGGGCGTCCACGTGGGCGGCACCTTGTGCACACCGTGGTCTGTCAGGGTGCAGCGTCCTGTTCCCCCACCTGGGAGACCACGCACCATGCGACCCCTCACCCGCACCCCGCTGGCCCTGACGCTGGCCCTCCTGCTGCCGGCCGCCTCCCTGGCCGGCGCGGCCACCGCGCCCGCGCACGCCGTCTCGGAGGACCTCGTGATCTCCGAGGCCTACGGCGGCGGCGGCAACTCCGGCGCCCCGCTGCGCAACGACTTCGTGGAGCTGTTCAACCGTGGCGACCACGCCGTCGACCTCACCGGCTGGACCCTGGAGTACCGCTCCGCCACCGGCAGCTCCGCCCAGGTGACGAAGCTCTCCGGCTCCGTGGCCCCCGGCGCCCGGTTCCTGGTGCAGCAGGCCGCCGGGTCCAACACCTCCGCGGCCCCGCTGCCCACCCCGGACGCCACCGGCACCGTGCCGATGTCCTCCTCCGGCGCCAAGCTGCAGTTGGTGGGCCCGGACGGCTCCGTGGTGGACCTGCTGGGCTGGGGCGGCGCGAACGCCGCCGAGGGCCTGCCGGCCGGCGCCACCTCCAACACCACCTCGGTGGCCCGCACGCAGCCGTGCCACGACACCGACAGCAACGCCGCGGACTTCACCACCGGCGCCCCCACCCCGGAGAACAGCACCGAGGCCCCCGTGGACTGCTCCGCGGTGCCGGACCCCGACCCGGACCCCGAGCCGGGCGACGTCACCATCGCCGAGATCCAGGGCACCGCGCACCGCTCCCCGCTGGAGGGCCAGGGCGTGCGGGGCGTGCCCGGCGTGGTGACCACCACCGACCGCAACGGCTTCTGGATGCAGTCGACCACCCCCGACGAGGACGACGCCACCAGCGAGGGCGTGTACGTGTACACCCGCGGCAAGACCCGGGTGGCCGTGGGCGACGCGGTGCTCGTGGACGGCCTGGTGGCCGAGTACCGGCCCGGCGGTTCCGGCGGCCACGACAACCTCACCACCACCCAGCTCACCAACCCCACCGTGACCGTGACCGGCACCAGCGAGGTGCCCGCCCCGGTGGTGCTTGGCGAGGACGTGCAGGTGCCCGCGCAGACGGTGGAGTCCGGCGACCCGGGTTCGGTGGAGTACGCCGGCGTGCCCTTCCTGCCGCAGGTCGACGCCATCGATGCCTACGAGGCGCTGGAGGGCATGCGCGTGGGCGTCCGCGACGCGCAGGCGGTGGGCCCCACCGCCTCGTTCGACGAGGTGCCCGTGGTGCCCGCCGACGCCGGGGCGCAGCGCAGCGTCTTCGGCGGCGTGGTCTACGGCGGCTACGACCAGCCGAACGCCCGCCGCGTGCAGCTGGCCGGCGACCTGCTGGGCTCCGAGGGGCTGCCGCAGGTGGACACCGGCGCGCGCTTCGACGGCCTGACCGCCGGCGTGCTCGACTACTCGTACGCCAACTTCAAGCTCAAGGTGACCGAGCTGGGCTCCGTGCAGGCCAGCCCGTTCAGCCGCGACGTGGCCGCGCCCAACCGCAAGGACGCCCTCGAGGTGGCCACCTTCAACGTGGAGAACCTCGACCCCACCGACGACGCCGCCAAGTTCGACGGCCTGGCCCGCCAGCTGGTGGACCACCTGGGCGCCCCCGACATCGTGGCCCTGGAGGAGGTGCAGGACGACAACGGCGTGCAGAACGACGGCACCGTGGACTCCTCCACCACCACCGACCAGCTCATCGCCGCCATCGAGGCCGCCGGCGGCCCCCGCTACGAGGCCCGCTGGGTGAACCCCGAGGACGGACAGGACGGCGGCCAGCCGGGCGGCAACATCCGCAACGTGATGCTGCACCGCACCGACGTGGACGGCCTGAGGTTCGTGCACCGCCCCGGCGGCGACGCGACCACGGCCACCACCGTGGAGTCCCGTGGCCGCTGGGCGGCGCTCTCGGCCTCGCCCGGCCGCATCAACCCGCTGAGCAGCGCGTGGGAGAACTCCCGCAAGCCGGTGGTGGCCGAGTACTCCTTCCAGGGCCGCCCGGTGTTCGTCATCGGCGTGCACTTCAGCTCCAAGGGCGGTGACGACCCGATCTTCGGCCGCTGGCAGCAGCCGGTGCGCTCCTCGGAGACCCAGCGCATGGAGCAGGCCCGCGAGGTGCGCGGCTTCGTGGACTCGCTGCTGGCCAAGGACGCGCAGGCGAACGTCATCGTGGCCGGTGACGTGAACGACTTCGAGTTCTCGCCCGTGGCCGACACGCTCGTGGGCTCGGGTGCCACGGCGCTGCGGGACCTGCCGCGCGAGCTGCACCCGGCCGACCGGTACACGTACACCTACCAGGGCAACAGCCAGGTGCTGGACCACCTGCTGCTCTCCCCGGGCATGACCACGGCCTTCCAGGGCAAGCGTCCGGTGACGGCCTACCGCCACGACGTGGTGCACGTCAACGCCGACTTCCACGACCAGCTGAGCGACCACGACCCGCAGGTGGTCAGCGTGGACCGTCGCGCTCTGCGCTGACCAGTCACTCGCGCCCTGCGCTGACTCACCCGCGCGCCACCCCCGTCGACCCGATGGGGGTGGCGCGCAGCGTGCGGTGGGAGGATCTGCCCATGGACATCCCCCTGCTCAACTCCGCCAAGTACCCTCTGGGCCGCGACGACTCCGCGTGGCGCGAGGAGCTCTCCGCCGAGGAGTACGCCGTGCTGCGCCAGTCCGGCACCGAGCGACCCGGCACCGGGAAGTTCGAGTCCTTCGAGGGCGAGGGCGTCTACTCCTGCCGCGGGTGCGGCACCGAGCTCTTCCGCAGCAGCACCAAGTTCGACGCGCACTGCGGCTGGCCGGCCTTCTACGCCCCGCTCGCCGAGGACCGCGTGGAGTACCTCAAGGACAACTCCCTGCCGAACCGCCCCCGCATCGAGGCCCGGTGCGCGGCGTGCGGCTCCCACCTGGGCCACGTGTTCACCGGCGAGGGCTTCGACACCCCCACGGACACGCGCTACTGCATCAACTCCGTGTGCATGACCTTCACCCCCGACGACGGCGGCGAGACCGTCCGCGGCGGACGGGACTGACGCTCCCCTCGACGACGACGGCGGCCCGCTCCGGTGAAGGAGCTGGCCGTCGTCGTGCAGTCGGTCGGTGGGTGCCTCAGCCGGCCTGCACGGCCGGGTGGTGCGGCAGCTCACGCACGATGTCGGCCAGCGGGGTGCGCTTGCCGGTGTGGAAGGGCGTCTCCAGGGTCACGTGGCGGCGCGCGTCGGTCTCGCGCATGGTGCGCATGAGGTCCACGATCTGGCCCAGGTCGTCGGACTCGAAGGCCAGCACCCACTCGTAGTCGGCCAGGCCGAAGGCGGGGATGGTGTTGGCGCGCACCTCGGAGTAGTCACGGGCCTTCATGCCGTGCTCCACGAGCATGCGGCGGCGCTCGTCGGCCTCCATGAGGTACCACTCCGGGTCGCGCACGAAGGGGTACAGGCACAGGTACTCGCGTACACGACCACCGGCGAGGAAGGCCGGCACGTGGGACTTGTTGAACTCCGCCGGGCGGTGCAGGGCCGATGCGGTCCAGGTGCAGCGGGAGCGCGCGCCGAGCTCGGTGCGGCGGAAGGCACGGAAGGCGGCCTGCAGCTGGTCGTTGGACTCCGCGTGCCACCACACGAGGTAGTCCGCACCGGGGCGCATGCCGGCGATGTCGTACGTGCCGCGCAGCTCCACGCCCTGGGCGGACAGGCCGTCGAGGAACTCCTGGGCCTCGGTGGCGATCTGCTCCACGCGGTCGGCGGGCAGGACGTCCGGCACCTCGAAGACCGACCACATCGTGTAGCGGACGGACTCGTTGATCTCCCGGACCTTGGCGGGGCTGACGCGATCTGAGCTGCTCATGCGCCCATCCTCCCACCGGCCACGAGGCGGGCGGCGGCCGCCCTCGCGGTACCGATGCAGGCCGGGATGCCCACCCCGTCGTACACCGACCCGGCGAGCTCCAGGCCGGGCACGGCGGCCACGGCGTCGGCCACGCGGGCCATGCGCTCCAGGTGCCCCACTTCGTACTGGGGCAGGCCGTCGGGCCAGCGCTGCACCCGGACCTCCAGCGGCGCGGGAAGGTCGGCGCCAGTGTGCTCCGCGACGGCCTGCGCCACGTCGGCCAGGGCCAGGGCGCCCAGCTCGTCGTCCGTGCGGTCGGAGAGGTCGTCCCCGGCCCGGCCCAGGGAGGCGCGCACGAGGGTGACCTCGTCGTCGCCCACACCGGGCCACTTGGCACTGAGGAAGGTGGAGGCCTTGATGGCGCGGCCGTCCACCGGGGGCACGAGGAAGCCCGAGCGGTCCAGGGGCGGCATCGCGGCGGTGGGGAACGCGAAGGTCACCACCACCATCGAGGCGGTGGGCACGGCGGCCAGTTCGTCGGCCGCGGCGGGCAGCTCGGGCCGCAGCAGGGCGGCCGCGGCCGGGGCGGGCACGGCCAGGAGCACGGCGTCGGCGGGCAGCGCCTGGCCTGCGGCGCGGACCTCCCAGCCCCCGTCGGTGCGCGTCACGGCCTCGACCGGGGTGCCGGTGCGGACCCTCACACCCCGGGCCACCAGGTCGTCGGTGAGCGCCTCCACGAGGCGGGCCAGGCCCCCGGGCAGGGAGGCGAACGGCGGTGCGGGCCGGGCCTGCGTGCCTCCCCCGCTGCGGGCGGTGGCGGCCTGCACGGCCTCGGTGAGCGAGCGCCCCTCGGCCGCGGCCTCGGCGAGCGCCGGCAGGCAGGCCCGCACCGAGAGCCGGCGGGCGTGGCCGGCGTACACCCCGCCCAGGAGCGGCTCCACGAGGCGGTCCACCACCGCGTCGCCCATCCGCTCGGCCACGAGGTCGCCCAGCGAGACGTCCTCGACCAGCGGCGGGTGCTCGCGGCCGGAGTCGTCGGCGCGGTCCACCTCCTGCTCGGTGAGAAGCCCGGCGGCCTGCGCGGCGTCGCCGGGCACACCCATGAGGGTGCCGCGGGGCACCGGGTGGATGCCGCCACGCGACCAGACCGCGGCCGGCACCCCGGTGGGGTGCACGGCCTCCTCGGCCAGGCCCAGCTCGGCCAGCAGGTCCGTCGCCTCGGGGCGGGTGGTGAGCACCGATTCCGCACCGAGGTCCACGGTGCGGCCGGCCACCTCGCCGCGCAGCAGCACACCGCCAGCGCGCTCCCGCGCCTCGAGCACGGTCACGTCACCCGACGCGATGCCGTGGTGAACCACCAGCTCCCGGGCGGCCACCAGGCCGCTGAGTCCTCCACCGACGACGACCGCTCGCGTCATCGCGCGGAGACCTCGTGCACGCGCGCGGTGACGCGGGTGAGGACGTCGGGGTCGGTGGACGGCAGCACCCCGTGGCCGAGGTTGAAGATGTGGCCCGGCGCGGTGCGGCCGGCGGCGACGATCTCGTCGACGCGGGCCATGAGCGGCTCGGTGGGGGCGAACAGCAGGGCCGGGTCGAGATTGCCCTGCAGCGCGTGGCGGCCGCCGGTGCGGGCCAGGGCGTCGGCCAGGTCCACGCGGTAGTCCACGCCCACCACCTCGGCGCCGGCGTCACCCATGAGGTCGAGCAGCTCCCCGGTGCCCACGCCGAAGTGGATGCGGGGGACGCGGCCCTCCACGGCGGCGAGAACGGCCGCGGAGTGCGGGGCCACGAAGCGCTGGTAGTCGCGGCGGTTGAGATAGCCCACCCAGGAGTCGAAGAGCTGCACCGCATCGGAGCCGGCGTCCACCTGCACCTGCAGGAAGGCCCCGGCGATGGCGGCCAGGCGCTCGCACAGCGCGTTCCACAGCTCGGGGTCGCCGTGCATGAGGGCCTTGGTGTTCTCGTGGTTCTTCGACGGGCCCCCTTCCACCAGGTAGCTGGCCAGCGTGAACGGCGCGCCGGCGAAGCCGATGAGGGCCTGGTCGGGGCGCAGCTCGCGGCGCACGGCGGCGATGGCGGCGCTGATGTCCGGGACCATGTCGGGCGTGAGCTCCGGCAGCCGGTCCAGGTCGGCACGGGTGCGGAAGGGCTGCGGCACCACCGGGCCGGTGCCCGGCACGATGTCGAGATCCACCCCCACGGCCTGCAGCGGCACCACGATGTCGCTGAAGAAGATGGCGGCGTCCACGTCGTGGCGGCGCACCGGCTGCAGGGTGATCTCGGTGACCAGGTCGGTGTCGCGGCAGGCCTCGAGCATGGCGTTGCCCTCACGGACAGCGCGGTACTCCGGCAGCGAGCGACCGGCCTGGCGCATGAACCACACCGGCGTGTGCGGCACCTCCTGTCCCCGTGCGGCGGCGACAAGGGTGGGCACCGTGGCGGAGGGCGTGGGGGAACCGGTGGCGGCGTGCTCAGTCATGGCCGAATCGTCCCACGGCAGCAGCCGTGTCACCGGCCGGGGCGGGGCGGCACGGCGCGCCTGCGGGAGGTTGTCGGCGCCGCGCCATATCGTCCCCGGTGTGACCCCCCGTTTCCTGCCCGGGCGCCGTGCTGCGGACCCGGAGGCCGCCCTGGAGATGCTGCGGAGCGCCCCGCCGCGCGCCGGCGTGCTCTGCGAGGAGGTCCCCTCCCCCTCGCGTCTGGCCCCCACCTCGGTGGCCTTCACCGCCGAGGTGCCGGCCGCCGACCCGGAGGCCGAGCCGTTGGCCGCCGGCCGCTTCGTGCTGCTGCACGACCCGGACTCGCCGGAGGAGTGGGGCGGTGACTGGCGCGTGGTGACCTTCGCGAGCAGCCCGGTGGAGTCCGAGCTGGCGCACGACCCCTTGTTCGGCGAGGTGGGTCGAGCCTGGCTGCAGGAGTGCCTGGCCCAGCAGGGGTGCCACCTGGAGACGCTCAGCGGCACCAGCACGCGCGTCACCTCGGAGCCCTTCGGGGCCCGCGAGCACCTCGGGCCGGAGGTCACCCTGGAGGTGCGCGCCTCCTGGACACCCCTGGACGCAGACCTGCTGCGCCACTTCGACGCCTGGAGGGACCTGTTGTGCACGATCGCCGGGCTGCCGCCCGTCCCGGAGCTCCCGCAGGGCGTGGTGGCCCTGCACGGGGTGCGCTGATGCCCACCCCGCTGGACCGCCCTGCCGAGCCGCTGCCGGAGGTGGTGGCCGACGACGCCGCGCTGGCCGAGGCCGCCGCCCGGCTCGCCGCCGGCACCGGACCGGTGGCCGTGGACGCCGAGCGCGCCTCGGGCCACCGCTACGGCAACGACGCCTACCTGGTGCAGCTGCGCCGCGAGGGGGCCGGCACCGTGCTGCTGGACCCCACCGGCATCGACGACATGTCGCCCCTGTCCGCGGCACTGGACGGCCCGGAGTGGGTGCTGCACGCCGCCACCCAGGACCTGCCCTGCCTCACCGACCTGGGACTGGCACCCCGCGCCCTGTTCGACACCGAGCTGGGCGGGCGCCTCGTGGGACTGCCCCGGGTCGGCCTGGCCGCGGTGGTGGAGCACTACCTGGGGCTCACCCTGGCCAAGGAGCACTCGGCCGTGGACTGGTCCACCCGCCCGCTCCCCCACGACTGGCTGGTCTACGCCGCGCTGGACGTGGAGGTCCTCGTGGAGACCCGCGACGCGATGGAGCAGGACCTCGAGCGCCTGGGCCGTCTGGAGTGGGCGCGGCAGGAGTTCGAGGCCCTCACGCACTTCCGCGGCAAGGAGCACACCGAGGAGGCCTGGCGCCGCACGTCGGGCTCCCACCGGCTGCGCCGTCCGCGGCAGGCCGCCACGCTGCGCGAGCTGTGGCAGGTGCGCGACGCCATGGCCCGCGAGCGCGACGTGCCGCCCTCCAAGGTGATCCGCGACGAGGCGCTCGTGGCCCTGGCCACCGCCCCGATGGTGGAGCCGGCCGACATGGCCCCGGTGGTGAAGTTCGCCCTCGCCGGCCGCAGCGGCCGCGCCCGAGGCGGCCGGCCCTCGCGCACCGCGGGCACCACCGAGCGCCGCGTGCGCCGGGCCCTGGCCACGCTGCAGGGCCACCAGGAGCAGTGGTGGGGGGCCGTGCAGCGCGCCCGCGCCCTGCCCGAGGACCAGCTGCCCGCCGCCCGCCTGCCCGCCGTAGGGGCACCCCCGGCCAAGGCGTGGGCCGACAAGGACCCCCGCGCCGCCGCGCGCCTGGCCCGAGCACGGGCCGACCTCGGGGAGATCGCCGACGACCTGGGCGTGCCCGTGGAGAACCTCCTCACCCCCTCGCTGCTGCGCGACCTGCTCTGGGAGACCGCCGAGAGGGACCGGGTGGACGCCGACGAGGTGGAGCGCCATCTGGCGGACGGCGGGGCGCGTGAGTGGCAGCGTGGCCTGGCGGTGCCGGTGGTGGTGCGCGCCGTCGCCGAGGCGGCCGCCTGAGGCCGTCGGGCACCCGCAGGTGGGCCATGACACACGGCCTGTCGGAGCGTCGGCCGGTTGCGATATCTCATCCATGAGATACCGTCGAGGGCATGACTGATGAGTACTTGGCACGGATCGGGAACCTCATCCGCGACGCCCGACTGCACCGGGGCATGACCCAGCAGCAGGTCGCGGAGATCCTGAACACCAGCCAGAGCGCGGTCGCGCGCATGGAGCAGGGCAAGCAGAACCTCTCCCTGGACACCATCGCCCGCGTGAGCGAGGCCCTCGACCACGACATCGTCGTGCCGGCCTCCATGCCCCAGCACCTGCGCATCGAGGGCGGACGCAAGCTCTCCGGCAGCATCGAGGTGCGCACCTCCAAGAACGCCGCCGTGGCGCTGCTGTGCGCCTCCCTGCTCAACAAGGGCACCACCACGCTGCGCAACCTCGCCCGCATCGAGGAGGTCAACCGCCTCATCGAGGTGCTGAACTCCCTCGGCGTCGAGACCAAGTGGCTCGGTGACACCAACGACCTGCGCATCACCCCGCCGGAGCGCCTCAAGCTCGAGGAGATCGACGAGGCCGCGGCCCGCCGCACCCGCTCGATCATCATGTTCCTCGGCCCGCTGCTGCACCGGCACCCCGAGTTCCAGCTGCCCTACGCCGGCGGCTGCGACCTGGGCACCCGCACCGTAGGCCCGCACCTGAACTCGCTCAAGCCCTTCGGCCTGGAGGTGCTGGCCACCGAGGGCCAGTACAACGCCACGGTCAACAAGAAGGCCCCGGGCCGCGCGATCGTGCTCACCGAGCGCGGCGACACGGTCACCGAGAACGTCATCATGGCCGCCGCCATGGAGCCGACCACCACGGTCATCCGCAACGCCTCGAGCAACTACATGGTGCAGGACCTGTGCTTCTTCCTCGAGGCGCTGGGCGTGAGGATCGAGGGCGTGGGCACCACCACGCTCACCATCACCGGCGTGGAGGACATCGACACCGACGTCGAGTACTCCCCCAGCGAGGACCCCATCGAGGCGATGAGCCTGCTGACGGCCGGCATCGTCACCCAGTCCGAGATCACCATCGAGCGGGCGCCGATCGAGTTCCTCGAGATCGAGCTGGCCACCCTCGAGCACATGGGCATGAAGTACGAGCTCACCGAGGAGTACACCTCGGCCAACGGGCGCACCCGCCTGGCGGACATCACGTACAAGCCCGGCCCGCTGGTGGCACCGCAGGACAAGGTGCACTCGATGCCGTACCCCGGCCTCAACATCGACAACCTCCCGTTCTTCGTGATCATCGGCGCCATGGCCGAGGGCAAGACGCTGGTGCACGACTGGGTGTACGAGAACCGCGCCATCCACCTCACCGAGCTATCCACCCTGGGCGCCCGCGTGCAGCTGCTCGACCCGCACCGCATCCAGGTGGAGGGCCCGACCCGCTGGCGCGCCGCCGAGATCATGTGCCCGCCGGCGCTGCGCCCGGGCGTGGTCATCCTGCTCGGCATGCTCGCCGCGCCGGGCACCTCGGTGCTGCGCAACGTGTACGTCATCAACCGCGGCTACGAAGCGCTGGCCACGCGCCTCAACGAGTTGGGCGCGAGCATCACGGTGTTCCGCGACATCTGATCTCCCACCGCACGGCCAACGGCCGGGTCCGCAGGCGCGGGCCCGGCCGTCGTGTGTGTGGCGTGGTGGACGGGGCGGGCCACCACAGGACAGATCCCGTTCACCGAGGTGGTGGAGGCTGCCCCCATGGCCGCCACGCGACACCTCTTCCCCGAGGACCCTGCCCCCGCCGCCCGCATCCCCTCCCCCGGCGGTGCCGACGCCGGGGACACGCGCACGCCCTACCTGGCGGGTGACAGCCCGCTCGTGCTGGCCCACCGCGGGTTCGCCCCGGACGGCAGCGAGAACTCGATGGCGGCCTTCGACGCCGCCGTGGCCCTGGGCTGCACGTACGTGGAGACCGACGTGCACGCCACCGCCGACGGCGTGGTGGTGGCCTTCCACGACGACACCCTGGACCGCGTCACCGACGCCACCGGCCGCATCGCCGACCTGCCGTGGGAGCAGGTGCGCCGGGCCCGCATCACCGGCGGCCACCCGGTGCCCACGCTGGAGGAACTGCTCACCCGGCACCCGGGGTTGCGCCTCAACGTGGACCTCAAGTCCGACGGCGCGGTGGAGCCGACCGTGGCCCTCGTGGAGCGCCTCGGCGTGCACGACCGGGTGCTGCTCACCTCGTTCGACGACGCCCGCCGCCAGCGCGCGCTGGACCTGCTCTCGCGCCCCGTGGCCACCTCGGCCGGGCAGGCCCGCACGGCCGCGATGTGGGCCGCCAGCCGGCTGCTCGTGCTCGCCGCCGGCATCGGGGTGGGCACCGCCGAGCTGGCCCGGGGGCGCCTGGCCGCACCGGGGCGGCATCTGGCCACGGCAGCCGAGGAGTGGACCCACCGGCTCGTGCGGCGGGTGGCCCACGACATCGACGCCTACCAGGTGCCCGAGCACTTCCGGGGGTTGCGCGTGGTGGACCACGCCTTCCTCGACGCGGCGCACCTCGCCGGCGCGCAGGTGCACGTGTGGACCGTCAACGAGGAGGCCGACATGCGGCGCCTGCTCGACCTGGGCGTCGACGGCCTGGTGACCGACCGCGCCGACCGCGCCCTGGCGGTGGTGTCCGGACGGTCCTGAGCCGACGGGTGTGCGTCGACCGGGTGTGAGTCGACCGTGCGGCACCTGTGAGTCGGGGGCGAGCCGCGCACGGGCCGGGGCTGGCACAGTGGGGGCGTCCGGTCGAGGGCCGGGGCCGGGCCCACCACCGGGGCCACCCCGGCGGCGAGCTCGTACACGACCACCGCCGACGTGGACGGTGACGGCGCGAAGGACCGCGTCACCATCACCTCCGGCAGCAAGACCACCCGGGTGACCGTCCGCCTGGCCACCGGGCGCACCGTCTCCACCGGCCACACCCACGGCCCCGTCCTCGCCCGTGCCCGCACCCAGTACGTGGGCGCCGCCCACATCTCGGCGTGGTCGAGCCTGGGCTACCGCCGTGAGCGACTGTCCAACGGCACGATCCGGGCGCACACCTCCGTGGGCATCGCGCCCCGCCCCGGCGATGACTTCCGCCAGAGGCACTGCTGCACGGACGGGTGACAGGTCGGGTCAGGCTGCCTGAGCGGCCAGTGTGGTCATGATGGTCTCGTACTCGATGGGGGCCAACCGGCCGATAGCGTCCTGCCGCCGGCGGCGGTGGTAGGTGCGCTCGATCCAGGTGACGATCGCGATCCGCAGGTCCTGTCGGGTCGTCCAGTGCCGACGGTCCAGGACGTTCTTCTGCACCAGGGGGAAGAAGGACTCCATCGCAGCGTTGTCGCCGGCCGCGCCGACCTTGCCCATGGAGCCGACCATGCCGTGACGGTGCAGAGCGCGGACGAACGTCCGGCTTCGGAACTGCGATGCCCTGTCGGCGTGCAGGGCATTGGCGCGGTAAGCGGCAGCCAGCTCGGCGTCAGTGACCGGGTTGGACAGCCACCGGTAGTAGTGCTGGCGAGCGATCTTGAACACCCGGCACGTCACCGTGACGGGGATCCCGTCGCCGGCCAGCTCGCGGACGAGCGGGTACATCACTTTCCCGGCAGGTTCGCCTGAGACAGGTGAGCCGCAGCGCGGCGCAGAACCTCGTTCTCCTGCTCCAGCAACCGGATCCGCTTTGTGGCCTCGCTCAGCTCGACGTTCTCCGCTGTCGTCCTCCCGGGCCGGGCGCCACCGGTCACCTCGGCCGCGCGCATCCAGTTGCACAAGCACGACTCAGCGATCCCGAAACCGGCTGCGATCTGCTTGATCGTCTATCCAGATTCACGGTTTCGGGCAACGCTGACCACGTCGTCACGGAACTCTTGGGGACAGGGATTGGGCACGGTGCGCGTCCTTCCAGCGACGCCTCGTAGCGCCACAGACCAGATGTCACCTACCTGTGCAGCAGTCCCATGTCACTCAGACGAGGACGAGGCGGCGACGTGGAACACCGAGTCGCCCTCGCAGTCGCTCGTGACGTTCTCACCGGGGTTCCCGCCGCCCAGCTCGATCTCGTCGCCCTCGCCGTAGTGGGTGCCCTGGTAGGTGAGGCCGTCGTCCTCCCAGACGACCTCGCCGGTCGGGAACACTGGAACGGTCGTGCCCTGGTGCTCGCCCTCCACGACCCAGCATCCTTCCCGCTGCGTCAGGGTCCCCTTGAGCTGCGCGGCCATCCCGCCAGGCCCCTTGGCCTCGTACTCCTGCGCCGGGTTCTCCGATGCTGAAGCACTCGGAGGGCTCGAGGCCCCCTTATCCGAGGGCTCGCCGCTATCGCCGTTGCTCGCGCATGCAGCCAACGCCAAGAGTGTCACGCCAGTGACTGTGCATCCCCGAACTGAACACCAGAGTCTCGCGTTCCCCTTCACGGTGGTGAGCCTAAGGCGCACGCCTCGATGAGTCGAGAGGGACTGCGGCCCCGATCCCCGAGCGTGCTCGATCTGCACCTGATGCCTGAGACGGCGCGAGGTGCAGCTGTGCTTGGCGCTCCGATGCACAGCAGGTTCGCTGTACCTGGAAGAGGCGGCGATCGCGACATCTCTTCGCAAGGAAGGGCCACGATGTGCAAACTCTGATCGATCAAGCTCCCTGGATCACTCGGCGGAGCACGAGGGCCGGCCTCCGCGGTGGGTACCGGCCCTCGTGCTGCCCGGCGTGCCCCGGGGCGGCCGGACGCCCGCCCGCTCAGCCCAGCAGCTCGGCGGCGATGCCGTCGGCGTCCAGCCCGATCTCGGTGAGGATCTGCCCACGCGAGGCGTGGTCGAGGAAGCGCTGCGGGATGCCGAAGGCACGCACGGTGCGCTCGGGGAACTCGGCGGCCACGCGCGAGCCCAGGCCGCCCACCACGAGGGCGTCCTCGACCACCGAGACCCGGCCGCCGGCACGCTCCACCTCGGCCCGCAGCCCGTCGGAGAGCGGCAGCACCCACAGCGGGTCCACCACACGGACCGTGCGGCCCGCGGCGCGCAGGCGCTCGGCCAGGTCGAGGGCGACCGGCGCCATGGCCCCGATGGCCACCACCAGCTCGTCCACCGCACCGTCACCGTCCTGCGTGAGCACGTCCACGCCGTCGCGGTGCGCCACCGCCTCCACCGGCTCGGGCACGCTGCCCTTGGGGAAGCGCAGCACGGTGGGCGCGTCGGTGACCTCCACGGCATCGCGCAGGGCCCGGCGCACGCGCACGCCGTCGCGCGGGGCGGCCAGGTGCAACCCGGGCACGATGGACAGCAACGAGTGGTCCCACATGCCGTTGTGGCTGGGCCCGTCCGAGCCGGTGACCCCCGCGCGGTCGAGCACGAAGGTGACGCCCTGGCGGTGCAGCGCGCAGTCCATGAGCAGCTGGTCGAAGGCGCGGTTGAGGAAGGTGGAGTAGATGGCCACCACCGGGTGCAGCCCGGCACGGGAGAGCCCTGCGGCCATGGTGACCGCGTGCTGCTCGGCGATGCCCACGTCGAAGACGCGCTCGGGGAAGCGCGCCTGCATCGGCTCCAGGCCCACCGGGATGAGCATGGCCGCCGTCAGCGCCACCACGTCCTCGCGCTCGGCGGCGATGTCGACGAGCTCCTCGGAGAACTCCTCGGTCCACGCCCGGCCGGCGATCTCCAGCGGCAGCCCGGTCTCGGGGTTGATCTTGCCCACGGCGTGGAAGCGGTCGGCCTCGTCGTTGGTGGCCGGGTCGTAGCCGCGCCCCTTCTGGGTGATGACGTGCACGATCACCGGGCCGCCGTAGCGCTTGGCCAGGCGCAGGGCGTTCTCCACGTCCGGCAGGTCGTGGCCGTCCACCGGGCCGATGTACTTGATGCCGAGGTCCTCGAAGAGGCCCTGCGGGGCCAGCACGTCCTTGACGCCCTTCTTGAGGCCGTGCAGCGCCTCGAACACCGGACGCCCCACCACGGGGGTGCTCTGCACGCTCTTCTTGGTCCAGCTGAGGGCCTGCTCGTAGCGGCGCTGGGTGCGCAGGTGGGCCAGGTGCTCGGCCATGCCGCCCAGGGTGGGCGCATAGGAGCGCTCGTTGTCGTTGACCACCACCACCAGCGGCAGGGTCTTGTCCGCGGCGATGTTGTTGAGCGCCTCCCAGGCCATGCCACCGGTGAGCGCGCCGTCACCGATGACGGCCACGGTGGCGCCCTCCTCGCCGCGCAGGCGCCGCCCCACCGCGATGCCGTGCGCCCAGCTGAGCGAGGTGGAGGCGTGGGAGTTCTCCACCACGTCGTGCTCGGACTCGGCGCGGCTCGGGTAGCCACTCAGCCCGCCGGCCTGGCGCAGCGTGCTGAAGTCGGTGCGGCCGGTGAGCATCTTGTGCACGTAGCTCTGGTGGCCGGTGTCGAACACGATGGGCTCGGCCGGCGAGTCGAACACGCGGTGCAGGGCGATGGTCAGTTCCACCACGCCGAGATTCGGCCCCAGGTGCCCCCCGGTGCGCGAGACGCTCTGGATGAGGCGACTGCGGATCTCCGCAGCCAGACCCGGCAGCCGGTCGGCTGCCAGGGCCTTGAGGTCGTCGGGGTTGCCGATCTGGTCCAACGTGCTCACGCAAAGTCCGTTCCGTCGTGCGAAGGGCCCAGTCTAGAGGCGCGGCACCCAGCGTTCACCGCGGAGCGCCTCGCTGAGCAGCTCGGCGCCCCGGCGCGCCTCGGCCAGGCGGCGCCCCTCGGCGGCCATGTGCTCCATGAGCGAGGGCAGGGCCTCCGGCGGCACGTGCACCCCCACCTGCAGCCGCACGTCGCGCCACGCCTGGCGCAGCACCTCCACCTGCCCGGCCACGTGGCGCTCGGCGATCCACGCCAGCATCACCGGGTGGCGGCGCCAGCCGTCGTAGGCGCGGAAGTCCGCCGGGCAGAGGTCCAGCAGCCAGGCCACCGCGTCATCGCGCCACCCGGGGGCGTCCACGGGGCGCACTGGAGCCGGCCAGCCGGGCGGGCCGGAGCGCGGGTCGCGGGCAGGTGCCATACCCGCAGTCTATGGAACAGGCGTACCGATGCGCCAGCCGCGTCTGCGACAGGAGTACTCATGCACCTGCCGTCCCGGTACCCGCCACCGCCGGTCAGTCGCCCGAGTCCTTCTCCCCCGCCTGCGCGGCGAAGGTGTCGCGCACCATCGCGCCGTAAGCGAAACCACCCTCGATGCCGGGGTGCACGCCATCGCTCTGCAGCCACTCGGGGTGCTGCGAGACCAGCGCGTGCCAGTCGGCCACGGCCACGTTGGGGTAGTCCTCGGCGATCTGCCGCAGGTTGTCGTTGGACTCGTCGATCCACGTGGACTTGCCGAAGAGGTTCACCAGCACCACCTGGCGCTCGGGGCCCAGGTCGTCGAGGGTGTCGCGCACCACCTTCTGGTCGCGCACGCCGGCGTTGGTGCCGAAGGCGATGACCACCGAGTCGCGCACGTCTCCGGCGCGCAGGTGGGCACGGATCACCGACTGCCCCTCGGGCCACTGGCGGTTGGACTTGGCGTCGACGGCCAGCCCGGGGAACTCCTCCTTGAACCCGTGGAGGCTGGTGACCACCAACGAGTCACCGAAGACCGAGACCTGGTGGCCCTTCGGGACGTACCAGCCGGAGCCCTTCCCCGTGGGCGCCGTGGACTCCCCCGGCTCGGGCGACGGGGTCGACGAGGGCGAGGCGGCGGGCGACGACGACGCGTCGGGCGAGGGCGAGGCGTCCGGCTCCCCGGTCGGCGAGGGCGAGGCACCCGGGGCCGGGGAGGTGTCCGGGCCGGTGGGGTCGCCGGGCACGACGACCTCGCCGTCGGGACCCACCTGGGCCCCGGGCATCTCGGCCAGCTCCTTCTCGCCGGCCTCGATGGCCAGCTGGGTCTCGGTCTTCTCCGGGGCCGTGGCCACCGCCACACCGCCCATGAGCAGGGCCACCACGGCCGCTCCTGCGGTCACGCGGGCCGGCACCGGTGGGCGCAGCGCGCCGCGGGCACGGACACCCGGGACGGCGCCGCGTCGCGCCGGGCGTGCCCCACGGGGCACCGGACGCCCCCGCTCGGCGGGGCCCCGCACGGCCTCCACCGCCTGCAGCGCCCAGGCCCGGAAGCCCATCCGCCGCACGGGGGTCTCCACCCAGCGGTAGCTGGCCTCGGTGGCTGCCACCGCCAGCGCCAGCGCCAGCAGCCGGGTCAGGAACGAACCCAGCGAGCCCGGGGTCTGCGCCGGCAGCGCGGCCTCGAGCAGCAGCAGCACCGGCCAGTGCCAGAGGTACAGGCCGTAGGAGCGCTCCCCCACCCACTCCATCGGGCGCAGCTCGAGCACCCGGTGCAGGGCGGTGCGGCCCGGCAGCAGGGCGGCGATGACCACCGCGGTGAGCAGGGACACCAGGAACAGCCCGCCGGTGTAGGTCACCGCACGGTCCTCCGGCATCGCCAGGGCCAGCAGCAGCACGCCCGCCAGCGAGCCCACGCCCGCCGGCCCGCGCCACCGGCGCCAAGCGGCCCCTCGCAGCACGCTGCGCCGCGACATCCACAGGAAGGACACCATCACCCCGGCCATGAGGCCGAAGAGGTGGGAGTCGGTGCCGTAGTAGGGGCGGGTCACGTCGGGGGCGGTGACGTACAGCACCGCCATCCACACCGCCGAGAGCACACCCACCACCGAGACCACGGCCATGCGCTCGCGCCAGCGGCCGGTGAGGGCGATGAGCAGCGCCAGAGCGGGTGGCCAGAACAGGTAGAACTGCTCCTCCACCGAGAGCGACCACAGCGGCTTGTAGAGCACGGGCTGGTTCTGGTCGAAGTACGAGGTGCCGTGGGAGATCTCCACCCAGTTGGTGCTGAAGGTCAGGCCGCCGAGCACCTGCCGGCCGAGCCCCACCCGCAGGTCCCCTCCCCGGGTGAGGTCCACCACCAGCACCAGTGCGGTGCACACCAGCAGCAGCAGCACCAGGGCCGGGACCAGCCGGCGGATGCGGCGCATCCAGAAGGTGGGCATGTTCATGTACCCGTTGCGCCGCACCTCGCGCAGCAGCAGCGTGGTGATGAGGAAGCCGGAGATCACGAAGAAGACGTCGACCCCGAGGAAGCCGCCCCGCACGGTGCCGGGCCACAGGTGGAAGAGCACGACCAGCCCCACGGCCAGGGCGCGCAGGCCGTCGAGGCCCTGGATGCGGCCGGAGTCGGCGGCGCCGGAGCCCATGCCGGCCACCGGACGGGTCTCCCCCTCGGGGGCGCCGCGCCGCGCCTGACCCTGCTGCCGGCCCACGGCCACCTCCTCCGGGGGCGCTGCACCCCACCGTTCCGCGGCGCCGGCCTCGTGCCGCGCGCCGGCGACACGATAACGCCCACCACCGACGACCTGCGGCACCGACGCACACCACGGCGCCCGCCCCCGGGTGCGGGGACGGGCGCCGTGGAACTCCTACCGCCTCAGCGGTTCACCGCCTCAGGCGGCGAGCTGGCGCAGCACGTACTGCAGGATGCCGTCGTTGCGGTAGTAGGACATCTCACCGGGGGTGTCGATGCGCACCACGGCGTCGAAGGAGACGGACTCGCCGCCCTCCTTCGTGGCGGTGACCTTCAGCGTCTTCGGGCGCTCACCGGCGTTGAACGCCTCGATGCCCTCGATGTCGAAGGTCTCCGTGCCGTCCAGGCCTAGGGACTCGGCGGACTCGCCCTCGGGGAACTGCAGCGGCAGCACGCCCATGCCGATGAGGTTGGAGCGGTGGATGCGCTCGTAGCTCTGGGCGATGACGGCCTTGACGCCCAGCAGGCGGGTGCCCTTGGCGGCCCAGTCGCGCGAGGAGCCGGAGCCGTACTCCTTGCCCGCCAGCACCACCAGCGGCACGCCGGCCTCCTGGTAGGCCTGCGAGGCCTCGAAGATGGTGGTCTGCTCGCCGCCGGCCAGGAAATTGCGGGTGAAGCCGCCCTCCACGCCGTCCAGCAGCAGGTTCTTCAGGCGGATGTTGGCGAAGGTGCCGCGCACCATCACCTCGTGGTTGCCGCGGCGCGAGCCGTAGGAGTTGAAGTCCTTGCGCTCCACGCCGTGCTCGGCCAGGTACTTTCCGGCCGGGCTGTCGCCCTTGATGGAACCGGCCGGGCTGATGTGGTCGGTGGTCACCGAGTCACCCAGCAGGGCCAGCACGCGGGCGCCCTTGACGTCCGCCACGTCCGAGGGCTCCATGGACATGCCCTCGAAGTACGGGGGCTTGCGCACGTAGGTGGACTCGCCGTCCCACTCGAAGGTGCTGCCCTCGGGGGTCTCCAGGCCCTGCCAGCGCTCGTCACCGGCGAACACGTCGGCGTAGTCCTTGACGAACAGGTCCTTGGTGATGGCCTCCTTGATGGTGGCCTCCACCTCCTCGGGGGACGGCCAGATGTCCTTGAGGAAGACGTCCTTGCCCTCGGCGTCCTGGCCCAGCGGCTGGGACTCGAAGTCGAAGTCCATGGTGCCCGCGAGCGCGTACGCGATGACCAGCGGCGGGGAGGCCAGGTAGTTCATCTTCACGTCGGGGTTGATGCGGCCCTCGAAGTTGCGGTTGCCCGAGAGCACGGAGACGACGGCGAGGTCGTTCTCGGTGATGGCCTGGCTGATCTCCTCGGTCAGCGGACCGGAGTTGCCGATGCAGGTGGTGCAGCCGTAGCCGACCAGGTGGTAGCCCAGCTTCTCCAGGTAGGGCCACATGCCGGCGGCGTCGTAGTAGCCGGTGACGACCTGCGAGCCGGGGGCCATGGAGGTCTTCACCCACGGGGCCACCGAGAGGCCCTTCTCGACGGCGTTCTTGGCCAGCAGCGCGGCGGCCATCATCACCGACGGGTTGGAGGTGTTGGTGCACGAGGTGATCGAGGCGATGGCCACGGCGCCGTGGTCGATCTCGAAGGTCTCGCCGTCCACGGTCACGCGGACCGGCTTGGACGGGCGCTGGCCACCGTTGGTGGAGATGGCGCTGCGCACCGGCTTGCCGGCCTCGGTGGCTTCCTCGGAGGCGTCCTGGGCGGGGGCGTCGGAGGCCGGGAACGAGTCGGCGAGCTCCTTGTCGACGGCGGAGCCCTGGACCTCGTTGCCCTCGACCACGTAGTTCTGCAGGTCGGCGCGGAACTGCTCGGCGGCCTTGGTCAGCTCGATGCGGTCCTGCGGGCGCTTCGGACCGGCGATGGAGGGCACCACGGTGGAGAGGTCCAGCTCGAGGCGCTCGGAGAAGCGGGGCTCCACCGAGGGGTCGTGCCAGAGGCCCTGCTCCTTGGCGTAGGCCTCCACGAGGGCGACCTGCTCGTCGGAGCGACCGGTCAGGCGCAGGTAGTCCAGGGTGATGTCGTCCACCGGGAAGATGGCGCAGGTGGAGCCGAACTCCGGCGACATGTTGCCGATGGTGGCTCGGTTGGCCAGCGGCACCGAGGCCACGCCCTCGCCGTAGAACTCCACGAACTTGCCGACCACACCGTGCTCGCGGAGCATCTCGGTGATGGTGAGCACCACGTCGGTGGCGGTGGCGCCGGCGGGGATCTCGCCGGTGAGCTTGAAGCCCACCACGCGCGGGATGAGCATGGAGATGGGCTGGCCCAGCATCGCGGCCTCGGCCTCGATGCCGCCGACGCCCCAGCCGAGCACGCCGATGCCGTTCTCCATGGTGGTGTGGGAGTCGGTGCCGACGCAGGTGTCCGGGTAGGCGGTGAGCTCGCCGTCGACCTCACGGGTCATGGCGACGCGGGCCAGGTGCTCGATGTTCACCTGGTGGACGATGCCGGTGCCCGGGGGAACGACCTTGAAGTCGTCGAAGGCGGTCTGGCCCCAGCGCAGGAACTGGTAGCGCTCCTGGTTGCGCTCGTACTCGATCTCGACGTTCTTCTCGAAGGCGTCGGGGCGGCCGAACACGTCGATGATGACGGAGTGGTCGATGACCATCTCGGCCGGGGCGAGCGGGTTGATGCGGTCGGCGTCACCACCGAGCTCGGCCACGGCCTCGCGCATGGTGGCGAGGTCGACGATGCAGGGCACACCGGTGAAGTCCTGCATGATCACGCGGGCCGGGGTGAACTGGATCTCGACGCTGGGCTCGGCGTTCTCGTCCCAGTCGGCGATGGCCTTGATGTGCTCGGCGGTGATGTTCTCACCGTCCTCGGTGCGCACGAGGTTCTCGAGCAGCACCTTGAGGCTGTAGGGCAGGGTCGCGGCGCCCTCGAGGCCCTCGACGTCCTTGATGCGGTGGATCGCGTACTCGTTGTCGCCGACCTTCAGGGTCGACTTGGCTCCGAAGCTGTCGCTCACAACCATTCCCTTCGTCGTGCCGCCCGCGCGCAGGGGCGCCGGGTGGCCGTGGTGGTGGTGCAGCGCGCCGCGAACCGGCGCCCTGCCGTCGTCATCCATTCTGTGACCTCCGGAACGCCCGGTCCACCGAGGTGGACCTGCGTGCAGCAGCGGGGGCGGATGACCTGGAACTTTTTTATCTTGACGTCAAGAGAATATCAGAGGCCCGCCCGTCGCCGATCCCGGCCCTCGGTGGGCCGGGTGCCGTGCCCGCCGCGAGTCAGGGGCGGCGGAGCGTGGCGATCGCCTCGACGTGGTGGGTGTTGCCGAAGGCGTCGAATCCGACCACCTTCTCCACCTGCAGCCCCAGGGTGCGGGCGGTGCCCAGGTCGCGCCCGAGCGCCGCCGGGTCGCACGCCACGTACGCGATGCGGGAGGCGCCGCTGGCGGCGACCGCGTCCATGACCGCCCTCCCGGCCCCGGCGCGCGGCGGGTCGAGCACCACGAGGTCGGGGGCCTGGCCCTCCCAGCCGGACAGCGAGCGCGCCACGTCCCCGACGAGCAGGTCGGCCGGGGTGCCCGGGGCGTGCTCCTCCAGGGCGGCCGCGCAGGCGTCGACGGCGGGCTCGTACCCCTCCACGCCGAGCACGGCACCGGCCTCGCCCACCGCCAGCGCGAGCGGCACGGTGAAGGCACCCGACCCGCAGTAGAGGTCCCAGGCCCGCTCCCCCGGCTGCGGGGCCAGCTCGGCCAGCACGTGCTCCACGAAGGTGGGCACCGCCGCCGGGTGCGCCTGCCAGAAGCCGCGCGCCCCCAGGCGCACCGGCAGCTCGCGGCCGTCGGGGGCGACGGTGCGTTCGGTGACCTCGGGTTCCTGCCCGAGCACGCGGCCGCGGTGCCCGAGCTCCACGGCGACCGGCTCCGAGAGGGCCGGGTCCACGGCATCGACGGCGCGGACGCCCCGCGGGCGCGGGGTGCCGAGTCCCGCTGCACCCACCACCCCGGAGGTCGCGATGAGGCAGTCGTCCACCGGCAGCACGTCGTGGCTGCGGTGGGCGCGCAGGCCCGGCACGCCCTCGGGGTCGGTGGCGAACTCCACCCGGGTGCGCCAGCGCGTGCCCGGGGCGACGCCCGGCACCGCCAGGGGACGCACCTCCACCGGCAGCTCCAGCCCGGCCAGGCGGCGCAGTTGCTCGGAGAGCACATGGGCCTTGAGCTGCAGCTGGGTGCCGGGGGTGGCGTGCTGCAGGTCGCAGCCACCGCACCCGCCGGGGCCGGCCCACCGGCACGGCGCCTCGCGACGACCGGGGGCGGCGCGGAGCACCTCCACGGCGTCGGCACGCAGGAAGCGGCTGGTGCTGCCGCCCTCGGTGACGGTGAGGCGCACCTGCTCACCGGGCAGCGCGTGCCGCACGAAGACGACCTGTCCCTCGGCGGTGCGGGCGACGCAGTGGCCGCCGTGGGCGAACTCCCCCACCTCCACCACCGCACTCGTGCCGACGAGGTCCTGCGGCTCGGGGGACGTGCGGTTCCGGCGGCTCATGGGCCGGAGTCTAGGTGGGACGCCTCGACCCGGCCCGGTCCCGGGGCCGTGCCGGCGGGAGCGCTCAGCCCTCGCGGGCGAGCTGCTCGGCCTCGGCCTCCAACGGGGCGTCCACGGCGGTGCGGCCGGTGGCCAGCATCGCCACCATCGCCCCGACGGCCACGAGGTACAGCGGCCAGCCCATGACGATCTTGGCCACGCCCAGCGCCGCCACGTTCCCGGCCAGGTACATGGGCAGCATCACGGCCACGCGCACCGCGTAGAGCGCCACGAGCGCCCAGGTGAGTCGGGAGCACACCCTCACCATGGCGCGCGAGCGGCGCCAGCCGGTGGGGTCGGTCTCGAACTGCGGGTCGCCCAGGGCCACGAGGAAGCCGACCACCGGCCACCGCACCAGGACCGAGACCAGCGTGAGGACGCACCACGCGGCCGACATGAGGATGCCGGGCAGGAAGGCGTCCTGGGCCTCCCCCGAGCGGAGGGCGAAGAAGGCCGCCAGGGCCGTGGCGAAGACCGACGCCCCGAGGTAGCGCAGGGTGCCGCCTGCGGCGAACCGGGCCACGGCGAGCACGCCGAGCACCACCACCGAGGCGATGACGGCGCCGCGCACGTCGTGCCGCAGCAGCCACCAGGTCACGAAGGCCACGGTGGGCAGGGCGGCCTCGAGCGATCCGCGCCACCCGCCGAGGGCCTCGGCGAGCCGGTGGCGGATGACGTGCTCGACCGTCTCGGCGGCGGCCGCCTCGGAGCGCGGCGCGGAGGGTGCGCTGCCGTCGCCGGCCGCGCCGGCGGGGGTGGCCATCAGGCCGGACCGGTGCCCGGGCGGGGCTGGCTGCGCGCCGCCATCGAGCCGTTCTCCGGGTTGTCCGAGGGCAGGTGCAGGGGCAGCAGCGAGCGCGGCTCGCGCGGGACCTCGTCGCGGTGCACCACGGTGGCCTTGAGCAGGGCGTACATGAGGCCGGCCTTCTCGCGGTCCACCGCGGCCGGGCCGGAGATGACGCCGCGCAGGAACCAGCCGGGGCCGTCCACGCCCACGAAGCGCACCGGCGCGGTCCTGGCCTCCCCCTGGCCGTCACCGAGCTGGCCGGTGCGCGGCATGCGCGCGTGGATCTCCGGGCCCAGCGGGCCGTCCACCACGGCGCCGTGGCTGCCGGAGCGCTCCAGGCCCTCCACGAGGCCGGAGCGGATGTCCTCCCACAGCCCGCCGCTCAGCGGGGCGGCGTAGGCCTGGAGCTGCAGGTTGGAGTCGCCCACGAGGACGTTCACCGCCGTGACGGCGCCGGTGGCGCGGTCGGACTCCAGGCGCATCTGCATGCCGCCCACGCCGGGCACCCAGATCGAGCCCATGTCCACGCGGTTGCGGGGCGAGGGCACCTCGGTGGAGTCGTACGGGCCGGTGGCGCGCAGGCCCTCGGGGCGCGGCAGGCCCAGCGCGGCGGCCTCCTCGGACTCGGCGCGCAGCATGTCGCGCTGCTCGGGCTCCATCTCGGCGGCCTCGTCGGGGAGCTCCTCGGCCGCGGCGGTCTCGGACGCGGGCTCGACCGCGGCCACGATGCCCTCCAGGCCGCCCATCCGGTCCACCTCGTCGGCGGAGAGGCCGAGCTCCCGCAGCTCGTCGTCGGTCAGGTCGGAGCCACGCACGGACCCGGCCGGGGCCTGGTGGTCGGGCTGGGTGCGGGACCGCTTGAACAGTGCCATGCCTTAGGTGTCTCCTCGTCGGTGCGGCGGGTGGTGCCAGGTGCTCAGCGTCCGGTGGACCCGTGTCCGCCGGTGCCGCGCTCGGTGGTGCCCAACAGCGCCACGTCCTCGACCTCCTCGATGGCGGGGAGCTCCACCCGCTGCACGAGCAGCTGGGCGATGCGGTCCCCGACACCCACCGTAAAGGGTGCGGTCCGGTCGGTGTTCAGCAGGCACACGCGGACCTCCCCGCGGTAGCCGGCGTCGATGGTGCCCGGCGCGTTCACCACGGTGATGCCGTGGCGTGCGGCCAGCCCGGAACGGGGGTGGACCAGGCCCACCGTGCCCGGTTCCAGGGCCACCGCGATGCCGGTGCCCACGAGGGCCCGCTCGCCGGGGGCCAGGGTGACCTCCTCGCTGGCGTACAGGTCCGCACCCGCGTCGTCGGCGTGCGCCCGGGTGGGCAGCGTGGCCGACGGCGTGAGGCGGGCGACGCGCAGCGAGGGGGTCATCGTGCTCTCAGGCGCACTCCGAGCAGACGAGCTGGCCGTTCTTCTCGGCGGCCAGCTGGCTGCGGTGGTGCACCAGGAAGCAGGAGGAGCAGGTGAATTCGTCGGTCTGCGTGGGCAGCACGCGCACCGACAGCTCCTCGGAGGAGAGGTCGGCGCCGGGCAGCTCGAAGCCCTCGGCCTGCTCGGTCTCGTCGACGTCGACGTTGCCGGAGGTGGTGTCGCCGCGGCGGTTCTTCAACTCCTCGATCGAGTCGGCCTCGATGTCGTCGTCGTTCTTGCGCGGAGCGTCGTAATCGGTCGCCACAGCCATCTCCTGGAAGTAAGGGACACCGCGCCGGGCCGGCGCAGCACGCGCGGAGAGTGCACCATCCGCGGGGATTTTGCAACACCGTTGCCGGCGCGGTGATTCCCGCGCCGGATCACGCCTCCAGCCGCACCAGCTCGTCGTGCAGCCAGCGGCCCACCGACGGCCCGCCGGCCACCACCACGGGGTCCCCCAGCGGGGCACCTCCCAGGCCGCCGACGACGCCCCCGGCCTCGCTCACCACGAGCACCCCGGCGGCGTGGTCCCACACCTGCGTGCCCTTCTCGTAGTAGGCGTCCAGGCGGCCGGCGGCCACGCAGCACAGGTCGAGGGCGGCCGAGCCCATGCGGCGCAGGTCGCGCACCTGCGGCAGCAGCGCGGCGGCCACCCGACCCTGCTCGCGGCGGCGCCCGGCGTCGTACCCGAACCCGGTGCCCACCAGGGCGCGGCCCGGGTCCTCCAGAGAGGTGACCGCCAAGGACCGCTCGCGCCCGTCGGGGCCCTGCAGCACCGCCCCCTGCCCGAGGCCGGCGTGGAAGAGCTCGCCCCAGACCGGGGCGCCCACGGCACCGGCCACGGTGCGCCAGGCGCCCGGCGTGCGCGGGTCGCCCACCACGCACGCCACCGAGACCCCCCAGGCCGGCAGGCCGTAGAGGTAGTTCACGGTGCCGTCGACGGGGTCCACCACCCACGTGAGGCCCGACGCACCCGCTGCCCCCTCGGCGCCGTACTCCTCCCCCAGCACCGCGTCGTCCGGGCGCGCTGCGGCCAGCTGCTCGCGGAGCCACTGCTCACTGGCCCGGTCGGCCGCGGTCACCACGTCGGTGGCCGAGGACTTGGTGTCGGCCACCTCGACGGTGTCCGGCCTCCCGGCCAGCAGCCGTTCGCCGGCCTCGCGGGCCAGGCGGGCGGCCAGGGCGCGCAGCGAGGCGATCGTCCCGGCACCGGGCACCGGCAGGTCACCGGCACCGGCGGGCACGGCGCCGAAGGTGACGGTGGGCTGCTCAGCCATCGGCCTGCTCCCGGTACCAGGCGGGCTGCTCGGCCGGGTCGCCGCACAGCGCCGGCAGCGCCTCGCGCAGGTTGGGGCAGCACCCCGGCGCGCACTGCGAGGGCATGGCCGGCGAGGGCGGCCACTGGCGGTGCTCCACCGCCTCGCCGCGGGTCTCGGCGGCCCGCTCCAGCAGCAGGTCCACCAGCCCGGAGACGAACTGCCGGTCGGTGCCCACGGTGGGCACGCGCACCATCGACAGGCCGTGCTCGGCGGCGGTGGCAGTGGCCTCCACGTCGAGGTCGTAGACCACCTCCATGTGGTCGCTCACGAACCCGATGGGGGCCACCGCCACCGCGGTGAAGCCCTCGCCGGCGAGCGCCTCCAGGTGGTCGTTGACGTCCGGCTCCAGCCACGGGTGGTGCGGGGCGCCGGAGCGCGAGCAGTACACGAGGTCGGTGCGCAGCACGGCGCCGAAGGTGGCCTCCAGCTCGTCCTCGATCGCGCCGGTGAGCTGCTCGTGCTGGCGCTGGTACACCTCGCCGTCGCTGTCGCCCGGGCCGGAGGTCTCGTCCATGGCCACCGGGATGGAGTGGGTCACCATCACCACGGCCACCTGCTCGGGGCGGTGCTCGGCGAGCAGGCCTCGGACGGCCTCGGTCACCAGGTGGGCGTTGGTGGCCGAGAAGCCCGGGGCGTGGACGTAGGGGCGCACCTTGTCGATGCGCACCGGCGCTCCCCCGGCGTCGTGGTGGTCGACCACGGCCTGCGCGAGGTTCTCCCGGTACTGCCGGCAGCTGGAGTAGCTGGAGTAAGCGCTGGTGGTCAGCGCCAGCAGGCGGCGGTGGCCCGCGGCCGAGGCCTCGGCCACGACGTCGGACAGGAAGGGCGCGCTGTTGCGGTTGCCCCAGAGCACCGGCACCTCCACCTCGCGGCGGGCGAGCTCGGCCTCGAGGGCGGCCAGCAGGGCGCGGTTCTGGTCGTTGATGGGGCTGCGTCCGCCGAAGTGGTGGTAGTGCGCACCCACCTCCTCGAGGCGCTCGTCGGGGATGCCGCGGCCGGCGGTCACGCGGCGCAGGAAGGGCAGCACCTCCTCGGGGGCCTCCGGGCCACCGAAGCTGGTGAGCAGCACCGCGTCGTACGGCGCGAGGGGCGAGTCGGTCATCGGGCGTCTCCTGTCGTCAGGGCCTGGGGCAGGTGCCAGTCGAACACGATGCTGGCGATGCGGATTCCGAACACGACCCCGATGATGGGCCACACGGTCTGCGGGGACACCAGGCCGTGCTCGTGGGCCAGCGCCGTGAGCGTGGCGCCCAGCAGCGCGGGCAGGGCGTAGAGCTCGCGGCGCAGCAGCTCGGGCACCTGGCCGGCCACCACGTCGCGCAGCACCCCGCCGCCCACCGCCGAGACGGTGCCCACGATGACGGCGGTCACCGGGCCCACCTCCGCGCGCGTGGCCACGAGCGTCCCCGAGACGCAGAAGAAGGCCAGCCCCAGGGCGTCGAGCAGCCGGATGGGGCGCTGCACCCGGTGCATGCCGGTGTGCAGGGCGAAGGTGACCAGGCCGCCGAGCACGGCGGCGGTGATCATGCGCCAGTCCGAGACCCCCATCGGCGGGACGGCCCCGATGAGGACGTCGCGGATGGTGCCGCCCCCGAGCCCGGTGAGCCAGGCGAGCACGAGCACGCCCACGAGGTCGAGGCCGCGCCGCACCGCCACCAGCGCGCCGGAGACCGCGAACGCGAAGACCCCCACGAGGTCCAGCGCGAGCGCGAGGGCCGGTTCGAAGGGGGTCACCGCGTCATCCTAGGCCGCGGCGTGGTACCCGACGCGACGCCCGGGCCCGTGGCATGGTGCGATGGAGCCCCGCCGCACGTCGTGGCCGCGGGACACCGACGAGAGCCCACCGCCGCAGGTGGCGGGACCGATGCGAGGAGTTGCCGATGGACGAGCTCACCTTCCTCGGGGTCGATGACTCCGGGGACCACCTGCTGCTGCAGGACGCCGCGGGCACCCGGTACACGGTGGCCGTCACCCCGGCGCTCACCACCGCCCTGCGCCGCCGTCCCGAGCACGCCGTGTCGGCCGCCCCGGAGGTGGCCGTGACGCCGCGCGAGGTGCAGGCCATGATCCGCGCCGGTGCGAGCACCGAGGAGGTGGCCGAGGCCTCCGGGTGGAGCACGGACAAGATCGGCCGCTACGAGGCGCCCATCCTCGCCGAGCGCGGCCACGTGGCGGGTCTGGCCCGGGGGGCCTTCCTGCCCTCCTTCGGGCGGGGTTCCTCCCCCACCCTGGAGAAGCGCGTCAAGGAGCGTCTGGTGATGCGCGGCCTGCGCCCGGACGACGCGTGGTGGGACGCCTGGCGCCAGGACGGCACCCCGTGGGCCGTGAGCCTGTCCTTCGAGGCCGGCGGGCGCACCCGCACCGCGGTGTGGCACTTCGACCCCATGACCTCGGCCCTGACCCCGCAGGACGACGAGGCCCGGTGGCTGAGCACCGCCGAGGAGGACGGCTTCGAGGACGACGCCCCGGCCGCGGCCCAGGAGGCCCCGGCCGCGCCGGGCGTCGGGCACGAGCCGGTGAGCCACGCCCGCACCACCCGCGGCGAGGCGGGGGGCCCGCTGCCGACGGCCCCCGGCACGTCCCGTGGGCAGGAGGGCGAGCAGGCCGGCGACGAGCACGCCGATGAAGCCGACCAGGCGACCGACGTCTCCGGGGACCACCGCCGCGCCCAGTCGCCGGAGAGCGCCCCCGAGCACGACGCCGCCGACGAGCCGGCCCCGCAGGAGCCCACCCGCACCGGTGGGGCCGCGGTGCCCGAGCCGGTCGAGGAGCCGCAGGAGCGCGAGGCACCCCTGGCCCCGCGGCAGCGCTCGCAGAAGCGCCGTGGGCGCCCGTCGGTGCCCAGCTGGGACGACATCATGTTCGGCGGCTCCAAGGGCTGAGCCCCTCGCCCGCCCGTCGCGGTGCCCCCGTCCTGCTCAGCGAGGCGGGGGCACCGCGCACACGTCGAGGTCGAAGGGCAGCAGCTCCCCCTCGGGCGAGGAGACCCGTGCCACGTGCGAGGTCATACGCCGCATGAAGTGGCGACGGCAGAGCACCTCGTACTCCACCTGCGGCGTGGGCGCGTCCGAGCCGCCGACGTCGCCCACGGCCACCTGGTCGCCGTCGGTGACCATGTGCCCGTCCACCACGCGGGCGTTGTGCGTGGCGCGGCGGCCGCACCAGCACAGGGCCTCCACCTGCAGCAGGTGGGTGCGGTCGGCGAGCTCCAGCAGGCGCTTGCTGCCGGGGAACAGCTGGGCGCGGAAGTCGGCGGTGATGCCGAACGCGAAGACGTCCACCTCCAGCTCGTCCACGAGGCGCGCCAGCTGCTCCACCTGCGCGGCGCTGTAGAACTGCGCCTCGTCGCAGATGAGGTAGTGCACCGGGCGGCCCTTGGTGGCCTCGGCCACCACCATCGCGAAGAAGTCGAGCTGGTCGTGCACCTCGAGGGCCTCGCGCTGCAGGCCCAGACGGGAGCTGACGGTGGCCTCCCCGGCGCGGTCGTGGGAGGTGAACACCAGACCGTGGCGGCCACGGGCCCGGTGGTTGTGGTCCATCTGCAGCGCCAGGGTGGACTTGCCGCAGTCCATGGTGCCGGTGAAGAAGGCGAGCTCAGCCACGGGTCACCGAGCCGGCAGGAGCACGTCGGGCACCAGCAGCTCCTCGCGGTGCAGACCGCCGTGCCAGCCCTTGAGCGACATCTGGCCGGTGCTGTCCGGCCCCGGCACGAAGGCCAGGAAGCGGTCGTCCCGGGCCACCACGAGCACGTCGCCGATGCGGGACAGGTTCTCCGCGGTGGTGCCGGGGCCGAACCAGCCCGAGGCCACCGCCTCGGCACGGGTCACCACGAGCGCGCCGTCCCCGGCGGCCTCGCGCCAGGCGTCCACGAGCTCGGCCTGCTGGGCCCGGTCCGGCTCACCCTGGCGTCCCTCGGGGGACTCGTCGGCCCGGGGCAGGTACAGGAAGCGACAGCGCGGGTCACCGGCCACCGCGGCCACCCCCTCCACGAGGTGGGCGTGCTGCGGGTCGTCGGTGCGCAGGGCCCCGGCCGGGTCGATGCCGAGCATGCCGTGGTCGGCGGTCAGCGAGAAGTGGACCCCCGGCGGCAGGCCCTCCACGAGCTCGCGCAGGGCGGCGTCCACCTCCTCCAGGGCGCCGGTCCAGTCCACCGAGCCGGGCCCCTGGGCGTGGCCGATCTGGTCGAGCACCGGCCAGTACAGGTAGGCCGCCGTCGGCTCGCTGCGGCTGGAGCGGCGCGCGAGGTCGAGCCCGGCGGCGGTCCAGGCACCCAGCCCGTCCGCGGGCAGGTAGGTGCCCCCGCGCTGGGCGGCCCGGGTGAGGGCCGAGGTGGCGAACTTCTTCTGTCCCACGCGTACCACGCGCACCCCGGCATCGGCCAGGCGGCCGAAGAGGGTGGGCTGGGTCTGCCAGGCCAGCGGGTCCGGTCCGTCCTTCCACGAGAGGTGGTTGAACACCGTGGAGGTGCGCGGGTCGCGCACCGCGTAGCCCACGTGGCCGTGCACCGCCGGCGGCACGCCGGTGGCGTGCGTGGCCAGGGAGACGGCGGTGGTGCTGGGGAAGCCGCAGACCGCCGGGGTGCTCACCTGCGGGTCCTGCAGCAGCGAGCGCAGGAAGGGTGCGTGCCCGGCGTAGCGCTCCAGCGTGGTCCAGCCCAGGCCGTCCAGCAGCACGCTCACCACGCCGTGGGCCGGCGGCAGCTCGCGGACGGGCAGGTCCGGCAGGTCGACGCCCAGAGAGGCGCCGAGGCTCGCGAAGAGGGAGGCCAGGCCGCCCGGCGCGTAGCCCAGGGCGGGGTCGACGGACTCGATGTCCAGCAGCGGGTGCGTGCTCACGCCGGACCTCAGCGCCCCAGGTTGGCCTGCACGGCGCGGGCGAAGTCCAGCGCCTCCTGCACCGCCTGGGCCCCGGAGACCTCCCCGCTGACGCGCAGCGAGATGTCGTCACCGGCCACCGTGCCCTCGTAGCCGTGGTCGCCCTCGCACTGCGGGTCGGCGCAGCCGGCCGGCACGAGGTCCAGGCGGCTGATCGCACCCCATCCGAGGGTCAGCGTGACCTCCCGGCCCAGGCTGCCCGGCCGGTAGTCCTCCGGGTTGGCCATGACGTGCGAGAGCACCACGCCGCGCAGACGGCTCAGCGGCACCGTCTCGGTGGTGGCCATGGCCACCGGCGCGGACTCCACGTGCTCTGCCTCGCGGTCGTCGGCGTGCGCGATGACCAGCCGCCCGGGCGTGAGGACGAGCACCGTGAGGTGGCGCCGCACGGTGTCGGTGTCGAAGGTGGCCTCCTGGTGCACCAGGTGGGCCTGCACCTCCTGGCCCGCCACGGCGGTGGCCACCACGTCGGCCACGAGGGCCGGGTAGTAGCCGGCCGCCTCGATGTCGTCGGCCAGGTCCTGCGGCAGGGAGTCCGCGGGCACCTGGGGGTCGTGCGACTCGTGGAGGCGTCCAAGCATGGGGGTCATCCTGCCACCCGGCACCGACGACCTCCCGCTGGGCGGCCTCAACGGGAGATGCTGCGACGCCCCGCGTCCTGGCGCACCTTGGGGCGGCGCACCGTGGCCCGGGCGCCGTGCACCACCACCCCGTCGGCCCGCACCTCCACCGGGCTCAACTGCAGCTCGGCGAGCTCGGGCACCGCGTCGGCCAGCACGGCCACGCGCGCCAGCAGGTCCTCCAGGGCGGCCCGGTCCACGCCGCGCGCGGTGAGCAGGCGGCTGCCCTGCAGGGAGTCCACGAGGTCGTGCACGTCGGCGTCGGTGAGCGGCGGCACCCGGTAGGAGGGGGTGCCGAGCAGCTCGGCGGTGCGCCCGTGGAAGCGCAGCGAGACCACCGGGCCGAAGAGCGGGTCCTCCACCGCCTCCACCACCAGCGGCACCACCTCGCCCGGCCAGCCCGCGGCCGGCTCCCCGGGGGCCGCCGGGTCGTGCTCGATGCCCACGGCGGACAGCAGGTCCTCGAGCTCCTCGGGGCGCAGCTCCCGGCCGGCCGGGGCCGAGCGCAGCGCGTCGCCGGCCACCTCCTGCGCGGCGTCCAGCGACTGCCAGGTGACCCCCTCGGGCTGCACCAGGGTGCCCCGCGAGGAGCGGCGCCAGGCGGCGTAGCGCTCCACGGCGTTGAGCGCCCGCACCGCGTCCTCGGGGGTCATGTACGCCGGCACCACCTCGGTGACGGGACCCTCCGGGGTGTCCTTGGTGGCCGAGAGGGTCTCGTCGACGCCGTCCATGCCCGTCATCGTGGTCAGGCAGGGCTTGTCCTGGTCGAGGGCCACCCGGCCCACCGTGCGGGCCAGGTCCGTGCCGTCGCCCACCAGCGGCGGGATGAACACCGCGAGCACCGCGTGCACGGACGGGTCGGCGAAGGCCTCCTCCAGCGCGGCGGCCACCTCCTCCATCGAGGCGTCGTGCGCGAGCGAGGCGGGCTCGCGGGCCATCTCCAGCCCCCAGCCCACGCACGCGTCGGCGGCCAGGGCGGCCAGCGAGCTGGAGTTACCCACGATGGCCACGCCACGCCCCTCCGGCAGCGGCTGGTGCAGCGCCAGCTGGGCCACGTTGAACATCTGGTGCAGGTTGCTCACGCGGATCACGCCGCTCTGGCGCAGCATCGCGTCCAGCGCCTCCGGGCTGGCCTGGCTGCGGCGGATGAGGTGCCCCGGCGGCACGCCGTAGCCCGAGGTGCCGGACTTGATGACGATGACCGGCTTGCGCGCGGCCAGCCGCTGCGAGATGCGGAAGAACTTGCGGGCGTTGCCCAGGGTCTCCAGGTAGAGCCCCACCGCGGCGGTGTCCTCGTCGTCGATCCAGTACTGCATGAGGTCGTTGCCCGAGACGTCCGCACGGTTGCCCGCCGAGACGAAGGTGGACAGGCCCACGCCGCGCTGCCGCGCCATCTGCGTCACCGAGACGCCCAGCGCACCGGACTGGGCGAAGAGCCCGAACCGCCCCCGCACGGACGGCGCGCCCAGCGTGGCGTTGAGCGAGACCTCCTGCGCGGAGTTGCTCAGCCCGTAGGAGTTGGGGCCCACCAGGCGCATGCCGTGCCAGTGCACCAGCCGCAGCAGCTCGCGCTGGCGCCGCGCCCCCTCCTCGCCGGCCTCGGCGAACCCGGCCGAGACCACGAGCACTGAGCGCACCCCGATGGCGGCGCAGTCGGCCACCACCTCGTGCACCTTCTCGGCCGGCAGGGCGACGATCGCCAGGTCCACCGGGCCCTCGACCTCTCGCACGCTGGGCGTGGTGGTGATGCCCAGCAGCTCGGGCACCTCGGGGTGCACCACCTCCAGGCGCCCGGTGTACCCGCCGGCCACGATCTCCTCGAGCACCTTGTGCCCGATGGTGCCCTCGCGCCGCGAGACGCCGATCATCACCACCGACTCCGGGCGCAGCACGCGGGCCACCGAGCGGGACTCGGCGCGCTGCTCGCGGGCCTCGCGGACGGTGCGGGAGGTCTCGTTGGGCTGGATCTCGAAGGACACCGCGATGACGCCGTCCTCGAAGCGGTGGGCCACCTCGTAACCGGCCTCGGTGAAGACGTTCATCATCTGGCGGTTCTCGGGCAGCACGTCGGCGGTGAAGCGCCCCAGGCCCAGCTCGTCGCCGATGGCGGCCAGATGCTCCAGCATCACCGAGCCCAGGCCGCGGCCCTGGTGGGCGTCGGCCACGTTGAAGGCGACCTCGGCGGTCGTCGGGTCGAGGCGGTCGAAGCGCGCGATGGCGATGATCTCCCCGCCGATCTCGGCCACCAGGGCCACCCGCTGGTCCTGGTCCACCTGGGTGAAGCGGTCCAGGTCGCGGGCCGAGAGCTCGGGGATGGTGGCGAAGAAGCGCAGGTAGCGCGAGCGCTCGGACTGGCGCCGGTGGAACGCGGCCACGGCCTCCCGGTCCCCCGGGCTGATGGGCCGCAGGTGGGCCACGGCGCCGTCACGCAGCACCACGTCCGTCACCCACGTGGCAGCACGGTCCGCCCTGATCTGCTCGGTGGTGGGGGCGACCTCGTCCATGGCCCCAGTGTGGCAGGCGCCCTCCGGGCGGCCGCCACCGCTCCGGACACCCCGGCCCCTGTCATGTGACGCCGGTCACCTGGCGGGTAGGTTTCCCCCATGAGCACTCCCACCGACACCTTCCGGGACGCCCGCGACGCCGTCCTGGCCCTGCACGACGCCGACGACGCGGCCGTGGACGCCTTCGCCGCGCCCCGCCTCACCGAGTTCAACTGGGGTCTTCACCACATCGATGCCGTGGCCGCCGGACCGCGCGCCGACGAGCCGGCCCTGCGCATCGTGGACGTGGTGAAGGACGGCACCCGCACCCACCAGCTCACCTGGGCGGAGGTCTCCCGCACCTCCTCGCAGATGGCCAGCTGGCTGCGCGAGGTGGGCGTGGCCCAGGGCGACCGCGTGCTGGTGATGCTGGGCAACCAGACCGAGCTGTGGCAGGTGATGGTGGGCTGCATCAAGCTGGGCGCCCAGGTCATCCCGGCCACCACGCTGCTCACCCCCGAGGACCTCACCGACCGCGTGGCCCGCGGGAAGGTCAAGCACGTCATCACCACCGCCGGCGAGGCACACACCTTCGCCAAGGTGGACGGCGACTTCCAGCGCATCGCCGTCTGCGGCGAGGGCGACACGCCCGAGGGCTGGCTGCGCCTGGAGGACTTCCACGCCGCGAGCGCCGACTTCACCCCCGACGCGCCCACCATGGCCGACGACACGATGCTGCTGTACTTCACCTCCGGCACCACGAGCGCGCCCAAGCTCGTGGAGCACACCCACTCCAGCTACACGGTGGGCGCCCTGTCCACGATGTTCTGGGTGGGCCTGCGCCCCGGCGACGTGCACGTGAACATCTCCTCCCCCGGCTGGGCCAAGCACGCGTGGAGCTCGCTGTTCACCCCGTGGACCGCCGAGGCCACGATCCTCGTGGTCAACCAGCCGCGCTTCGACGCGAAGGCCCTGCTGGAGGTGCTGGCCGCCGAGGGCGCCACCACCTTCTGCGCCCCGCCCACGGTGTACCGCATGCTCATCCAGCAGGACCTCGCCGCCTGGCGCGAGAAGCTGGCCCTGCGCGAGATGGTGGGCGCCGGCGAGCCGCTCAACCCCGAGGTGATCCGCGCCGTGGAGAAGGGCCTGGGCATCACCATCCGCGACGGCTTCGGCCAGACCGAGACCACCGCGCAGATCGGCAACGCGCCGGGTCGCCCGCTCAAGCCGGGTTCCATGGGCCGCCCCCTGCCGGGCTACGACGTGGTGCTGCTCGACCAGGCCACCGGGGCCGAGGTGACCACCCCCGGCGAGGAGGGCGAGCTGTGCCTGCGCCTCGATGGCCCCAAGGGACGCCCCATCGGGCTGATGGTGGGCTACCACGGCGACGAGCAGAAGACCGCTGACGCGATGCGCGACGGGGCGTACCACACCGGTGACGTGGCGGTGCGCGACGAGGACGGCTACATCACCTACGTGGGCCGCGCCGACGACGTGTTCAAGGCCAGCGACTACCGCATCAGCCCGTTCGAGGTGGAGTCCGTGCTCATCGAGCACGAGCTCGTGGCCGAGGCGGCCGTGGTCCCCTCGCCGGACCCGACGCGCCTGTCGGTGCCCAAGGCCTACGTGGTGCTGGTCGAGGGCACCGAGCCGAGTCGCGAGATCGCCGGGTCGATCCTCGCCTACTGCCGCGCCAACCTGGCTCCGTACAAGCGCGTCCGCCGCCTGGAGTTCGGCGAGCTGCCGAAGACCGTCTCCGGCAAGATCCGCCGGGTGGAGCTCAAGGCACGGGAGAACGAGTTCCACCCCGTGGGCGACGACCCCGCCGAGCGCGCCAGCGAGTGGGAGTTCTGGGAGAGCGACTTCCCCGACCTCAAGGGCTGTGCAGGAGGCCGGTGACACCGACGGATGGGCTCCATGCGAGAATGCTTTCAATAACACTTCTCAAAAGGAGCCCTTCGTCGTGTCCCTGCACCGCCGCCCCCACGCAGCTGGTCTGACCGCGCTCACCATCCTGTGCCTGACCGGCTCGATGGTGTCGCTGTCGCCCGCCGGCGCCGCCCCCACCGTCCCGCCGACCGCGCAGAACGACAGCCCCCCAAGCACCACCGCCCTGGAGGAGCTCACCACGCTCCCCCCGCAGCAGACGCCGGCTGACCGCAGCTGGTCCGACGGCCTGTACGTGGTGGTGACCGCCGACGAGCCGATCGCCACCTACACCGGGGGCGTGAAGGGCCTGTCCGCCACCGCTGGGAAGGCCGGGGACGCCCGCCCGTCAGCCGTGCGCGCCTATGCCCAGCACCTGACCAGCCAGCAGGACGCGGTGCTCTCTCGCGTGGACGCACCCCGCCCGGTGGAGCGCTACACCCACGCCCTCTCCGGGGTTGCCGTGGAGCTCACCGCGGAGCAGGCCCGGAAGCTGTCCGCCGACCCGCGCGTGCTGTCGGTGACCGAGAACCGTCTGGAGACCCTCCACACCGACCAGTCCCCCGAGATGCTGGGACTCACGGGCCCCGACGGCGTGTGGAAGCACGCCGGCGACACCCAGGGCCAGGGCGTCGTCGTCGGCGTGATCGACTCCGGCATCAACCCGGCCAACCCCTCCTTCGACGACGCCGGCATGACCGCGCCGCCGGCCGACTGGCGCGGAGCGTGCAAGAGCGAGACCCCCGCCGACTTCCCCGAGAGCACGTGCGACAACAAGATCATCGGTGCCAAGGTCTTCCGTGAGGGCCTGGGCGAGCACAAGCTCGCCGACCACGAGTCCCACTCGCCGCTGGACGTCCACGGCCACGGCTCGCACACCGCCAGCACCGCCACCGGTGCCGCCGGCACCAAGGTGTCGGTCAACGGCCTGCCGTCCGGCCCCATCTCCGGCATGGCACCGAAGGCGCACGTGGCGGCCTACAAGGCCTGCTGGGAGCTCGCCGAAGGCCGAGGTGTTTGTCCGACCGTGGACACCACCGCGGCCATCGACGCCGCCGTGGCCGACGGGGTCGACATCATCAACTACTCGATCTCCGGCACCGACCGCGACCTGCGCGACCCGGTCGAGGTGGCCTTCATGAACGCCGCCGCCAGCGGCGTGTTCGTCGCGGCCTCGTCGGGCAACGACGGCCCCAAGGAGGCCACCACCAACCACCCCTCCCCGTGGGTGACCACCGTGGCCGCCGGTGCACACGCCGAGCACCGCAAGACGCTGGTCACCGGCGACGGCCAGCGCTACGAAGGGTCCTCCATGACACCGCCCCTGCCGCAGGAGGCCCCGCTGGTGCTCGCCGACGAGGTGGCCCCCGAGAACGCCTCGCCCAGCACCGAGTGCCGCGCCGGGACGCTGGACCCGGCCAAGGTCAAGGGCACGATCGTGGTGTGCGACCGCAGCGAGGCCAACCCGATGGATCAGTCCCGGGCGGTGAAGGACGCCGGTGGCGTGGGCATGGTGCTGGTCAACACCGAGCCCGGGGACACCCTTACCCACGACCACTGGGTGCCCACCGTGCACCTGGACTCCTCCGCGCGCAAGGGCCTGCGGGCCTACGCCCGCGGCTCCGAGGCCACGGCCTCGCTGGTGGACGAGCACGGGGACTCCTCCACCGTGCCCAGTCTGGCCGACTTCTCCTCCCGCGGCCCGACGAACGCTGCGCAGGGCAATCTGCTCAAGCCCGACCTCACGGCCCCGGGTGTGGACGTCCTGGCCGCCTGGTCCTCCGCGGAGCGTGGCCGCCCCGTGGCCAGGCACGTCTCGGGCACGTCCATGTCCGCACCGCACGTGGCCGGCCTGGCCGCCCTGGTCAAGCAGGCCCACCCGGACTGGTCCCCGATGGCGATCAAGTCGGCCATGATGACCACCTCCCGGAAGATGACCGGCCCGGACGACAACCACCCCTTCGGGGGCGGCGCCGGCTTCGTCGAGCCACGGGCCTTCCTGGACCCCGGTCTCGTCGTGGACTCCGACGCCTCGGACTGGGAGCGCCTCCTGGCCGGACAGGGTGCGCGGATGGGCCAGGACGTCGACCCCATCAAGCCGTGGCAGCTGAACACCCCGTCCATCGCGCTCGGCGGCCTCCTCGGCGAGCAGACCGTCACCCGCACGGTCACCAACACCACCGGCAGGACCACCACCTGGACCCCGAAGGTGTCCGGCCTGGACGGCGTGGAGACGTCCGTCTCCCCCCAGCGTCTCACTCTGGCCCCCGGTGAGTCCGGCACCGTGACCTTGACCTTCACCGACACCGGCATGCCGGCCCAGCAGTGGGTCACCGGCCGACTCGACCTGACCGCCAGCGGGGTGAACCCCTTCCACCTGCCCATCGCGCTGCGCTCCGAGGCGGTGCAGATGCCCAGTCATGTGCTGGGTCACGCCGGTCAGTCGACCGTGCCGGTGGAGCTGCGTTCCTCGCGCAAGCGCGACGTGGCCCTGCGGACCCACGGGATGGTCCCGGGACGTGAGTGGCGCGGCACCGTGCGCCAGGACAAGGGTGAGGAGTGGACGGGTCGCGAGAAGGAGGCCTACCGCGTGCCCTTCGAGGCGAAGATCGGTGACGTGTTCTGGGCCGAGATCGAGTCCGACGACCCGAACGTGAACCTGGACCTGACCATCACCTGGAAGGAGTTCCCCGGGTACCCGCTGGACCGCGGGCGCACCCCCGCCGCCAACGAGCGCCTCATCGTGCCGAGCATCGGCACCGACGCGGACTTCGAGCTGCACGTGACCGGTACCGACCTCAAGGGCAAGGAGTCCACCGACTTCACCCTGCGGCTGTTCGTCCTGTCGCCCGACGCGGCCGACGCGGGCAACCTCGCCTTCAAGAGCCCGGTGCACCTGCCCCGCATCGCGCCGCACACCGCCGAGGGCGCGGTGTCCGTCGACGACCCCACCAAGGCCTGGCTGGGGATGGTCGAGATGGAGCCGGCCGAGGGCGGTGAGCCGCTGGCCCGCACACTGGTGCACCTGGACCCCTCGAAGGCGGAGAAGGTCTCCCGCGTGGGCGGCGCCAACCGTTACGCCACCGCAGCCCGCCTGGCCCGCAGCATGAAGGGCGACCACGACACGGTGTACGTGGCCTCCGGCCAGGACCACCCTGACGCCCTGGCCGGCGCATCGGTGGCCTCCAGCAAGAATGCTCCGCTGCTACTCACCCGTCGCGACCGTCTGCCGGCCGAGACCCGCGAGGCACTGGCCCAGATCGGCCCCCGCAAGGTGGTCATCCTGGGCGGCGAGAAGGCCGTGAGCCGTGAGGTGGCCGACCAGTTGGCGGCCGGTGGCAGGACGGTCGAGCGCGTCGCCGGCGCCAACCGCTACGCGACCGCGGCCCGTCTCACTGCCGGGCACGACGCCCCGGTGGACACCGTGTACCTCGCCTCCGGTCAGGACTACCCCGACGCCCTCACCGGTGCTGCCGTGGCCGGTGCCCAGGACGCGCCGCTGCTGCTCACCCGGGGCGACCGCCTGCCCACCGAGACCCGCAAGGCACTTCAGCGGATGCGTCCCGACCGGGTCGTCATCCTCGGTGGTCGCCAGGTGGTGAAGGGCTCGGTCTTCGCCGAGGCGGGCGAGTATGCCGACGCGGTGCGCCGCATCGGCGGCGCCGACCGCTACGAGACGGCCGAGTTGGTGGCACGGTCGGTCAAGAAGGACCCCTACCAGGTGTTCGTCGCCTCCGGTGAGAACTACCCCGACGCCCTGACCGCCGCCGCCGTGGCCGGCACGCAGGACACCGCCGTGCTGCTGACGCGCAGTGACCGTCTGCCCGAGCCGACCTCGCGGGCCGTCACCCGCCTCTCGCCGTGGGTCTCCACGGTGGTCGGTGGCGCCACGGCCGTGGGCGACAAGGTCGTCCAGGCCCTGCGCGGCATCACCCGCCGCTGAGCCGATCCACTCCGGCGCCCGCCCCCGTCTTCCGGTGGTCCAGCAGACCACCGGAAGACGGGGGCGGCCTCGTGCCCGGGGCAGTGCGTGCCGGTCCCCCGGCGCGGCGGGCGGATGACGCATCATGTGGCCCGTGCCCAAGAAGTCCGACAAGCCCGCAGAGCCCACCCAGGTGGCCGACACGGTCATCGACATCGACGTCGCCGAGGAGATGAGCTCGGCCTTCCTCGAGTACGCCTACTCCGTCATCTACAGCCGCGCGCTGCCGGACGCGCGCGACGGCCTCAAGCCGGTGCAGCGCCGCATCCTCTTCGGCATGGACGAGCTCGGCCTGCGCCCGGACCGCGGCTACGTCAAGTCCTCCCGCGTCGTCGGCGAGGTGATGGGCAAGTACCACCCGCACGGCGACCAGGCCATCTACGACGCCCTCGTGCGCCTGGCCCAGCCGTTCACGATGCGCCTTCCCCTGGTGGACGGGCACGGCAACTTCGGCTCCCTGGACGACGGACCGGCCGCCAGCCGCTACACCGAGGCCCGCATGGCCCCGGCCGCACTCACCATGACGGCCACGCTGGACGAGGACACCGTGGACATGGTGCCCAACTACGACGACCAGCTCCTGCAGCCCGAGGTGCTGCCCGCGGCCTACCCCAACCTGCTGGTCAACGGGGCGTCGGGCATCGCGGTGGGCATGGCCACCAACATCGCCCCGCACAACCTGCGCGAGGTGGTGGCCGCCGCCCGCCACCTCCTGGACAACCCCGCCGCCACGGTGGAGGACCTCATGCGCTTCGTGCCCGGGCCGGACCTGCCCGGCGGCGGCCGCATCGTGGGGCTCGACGGCATCCGCGACGCCTACCGCACCGGCCGCGGCTCGTTCCGCACCCGGGCCAAGGCCACCATCGAGAACGTCACCCCGCGCCGCAAGGGCATCGTGGTCACCGAGCTGCCCTACCTGGTGGGGCCGGAGAAGGTCATCGCCAAGCTCAAGACGCAGGTGCAGGCCAAGAAGCTGCAGGGCATCGCCGACGTCAAGGACCTCACCGACCGCCACAACGGCCTGCAGCTGGTCATCGAGGTGAAGAACGGCTTCAACCCCGAGGCCGTGCTGGCGCAGCTGTACAAGCAGACGCCGATGGAGGAGTCCTTCGGCATCAACACCGTGGCGCTCGTGGACGGCCAGCCGCGCACCCTGGGGCTCAAGGAGGCCCTGCAGGTGTACGTGGACTTCCGGTGCGAGGTGGTACGGCGGCGCACCGCGTTCCGCCTGGGGAAGCGGCGCGACCGGCTGCACCTGGTGGAGGGGCTGCTGCTGGCCATCCTCGACATCGACGAGGTCATCCAGCTCGTCCGCTCCTCGGACGACGCCGCCGAGGCCCGCACGCGGCTCATGGAGGTCTTCGACCTCTCCGAGGCGCAGGCCTCCTACATCCTGGAGCTGCAGCTGCGGCGCCTGACGAAGTTCTCCCGCATCGAGCTGGAGACCGAGCGCGACGAGCTGCAGGCCGCCATCGCCGAGCTGGAGGCGATCCTGGCCGACGAGGCGCGCCTGCGCGGTGTGGTGAGCGACGAGCTGGCCGCCGTGGCCGCCGAGCACGGCACCCCGCGCCGCACCGTGCTGCTGGAGAGCGAGGCCGCCGCCGCGATGGTGCCCGCCGCCCCGCTGGAGGTGGCCGACGACCCCGTGACCGTGGCGCTCTCGGCCACCGGACTCATCGCCCGCGTGCCCCGCGAGGAGGACACCAGCGGCGCGCTGGTGCGCACCGACGTGCGCCCCGCCGACGCACCCCGGGTGGACCACGACGCCATCGCCTCGGTGGTGGCCGCCACCGCCCGTGGCCAGGTGGGCCTGGTGACCTCTGCCGGGCGCCTGGTGCGGCTGTCGGTGGTGGACCTGCCCGCCCTGCCGGCCGCCGGCTCGCTGGGGCTCACCGGTGGGGCTCCGGTGGCGGCCTTCGTGGACCTGGCCGGCGGCGAGCGCCCGCTGGCCCTGGTGCGCACCGACGACGTGGAGGGCACCGCCGGGCTGGCGCTGGGCACCGCCCGGGGCGTGGTCAAGCGGGTGCGCCCGGAGTACCCGGCGAGCAAGGACGCGATGGAGGTCATCAGCCTGGCCGAGGGCGACGAGCTGGTGGGCGCCGCCGAACTGTCCGACGGCAGCGAGGAGCTCGTGTTCGTCACCGACGCCGCCGCGCTGCTGCGCTACCCGGCCTCGCTGGTGCGCCCGCAGGGGCTGTCCGGAGGCGGTGTGGCCGGCATCAAGGTGCCCGAGGGCGGGCGCGTGGTGGCCTTCGCCGCGGTGCGGACGGGCGGCGAGGGTGAGACCGACGCCCCTGCCCCCGTGGTGGTCACCGTCGCCGGGTCGGCCGGGGCGCTGCCCGGCTCCGGCGGGTCGGTGAAGGTGACGCCGCTGGAGGCCTACCCGGGCAAGGGCCGGGCCACCGCGGGCGTGCGCTGCCACCGCTTCCTCAAGGGTGAGGACGCGCTCGTGCTGGCCTGGGTGGGCGCCGACCCGCGGGCGGTGGACGCGGGGGGCTCGGCGGTGGCCCTGCCGGAGCCCACCGACCGCCGCGACGGCTCGGGCACGCCCGCCCCGGCGGCGATCCTCGGCATCGGCTGAGGCGTCAGACGACGCACCCACGCCTCGAGAACCAAGGACTTGACCCTCCCCCCCGATGGTTCCATGATGTGGGTCGCACCGGGCGGCCGGAAAAGGGGAAAAACCATGCACCGCACTCGCATTCGACCACTGGCAGCCGCTGCACTGGCGGTCGTCGCCGCTGTGTCCGCGACGTCCGCCTACGCCGGTACGAGTTACCGGTCGTACAGCACCACGGTCGGCAAGTTCAACGGCAAGGCGTACACCGCCTCCCAGACCAAGAGCATCAACAGTCGTGCCGGTGATCTCACGTCACAGTCCGTGGGGGGCAACTACAAGGTGGATGCCCGGATGCTCCCCGGCGGCACCGGGGTCTCCGGTGTGACCGACAACCAGGAGTACAAGCTGAACAACTCGATCGGCTCCGGTGCCTCCACGCGTGTGGAGTTCAACAACGGTGTCTTCACGCGGGTGGACGTCCAGGTCAGCGGCACGTGGCGCAGCAACTGAGCACTGTGGCGAGGGGTGCCAGCGTCCGGCTGGTGCCCCTCGCTGTTGCCCTGCTCGTCCTCACCCTGGGCGGCCTCACGAGCTGGTTCGGCACTCAGGGAACGGCCTATGTGAGCCCGTTCCACAGTTATCTCGCCGCCTCCAGCGGACCCGTGGGACTCACACTGCCACTGGCCCTGGCACTCGTCGCCGGCTGGCACCTGCGGTCCTGCCTGACCGACGGGTTCCTCGAGGCGACCCGGACGCGTGCCCCTGTGACCGTCACCCTCCGTCGGCTCTGCTGGCCATGGGCGGTCGTCGCCGGCCTCGCCGCTGCGCTGCTGCCCGTGGTCTACGGACTGGTGACCCTGGAGTTGCTCCCGAGCACGGGCTTCCAGTACTACCCGGACGCCTACCACGTGGCCGAGCAGCACGTGGCGGACTGGAACGCCGATGCGGTGGCCGGCGGCGCCCTGACCCGTCGGACCCCATGGGCCTACGTTGCCGCCCACAGCGCATGGCTCGGCCTCTGGGGGCTGGTGCTCGCCGCGGCCACCCAGGCACTCCTGCTCCTGGTGAGGCGCCATGCGCTGGCGTTCTTCCTCCCCCTCGCGGGTGTCACCGTCGTCTCCGTGGTGCTCGCACTCGCCAAGCTGGAGACCTTCACCCCCACGGCCTCGCAGTTCCCACCCACCTTGGATGTCTTCCCGCTCTGGCACGCTGTGCCCTCGCTGGCCCTGGCCACGGGAGTGACGGCGCTCCTGTGGATGTGCGTGCTGGTGCGGCTGCCTGAACTCCCCCGGTGAGTACCGTGCTCCGACCGAGGACGCTCGGGATACTCGTCGTCGGTGTCGTCTGCGGCTGCCTCTACGGGCTCCACGCCCGCTCGGCCGCCGCGCCCACCGTTGCAGATCACCTCTGGATGCGGCTGACCGACCCCCGGCCCTGGGTGTCCGTGATCCTGCCGGCAAGTCTCGTGGTGGCCGTCTCCGACGGTGTCTGGCACGGCTCCCCGGCCGCGCGCATGCGGCACGGTACCGACCGCTCCCTCACGCGGGCGCTGTTCCTCGATGCCCTCACAGCCTCGTGTGCAGCTCTCGGCGGGTACCTCCTGGGGGCCGCAGCCAGCGCCACCGGCCTGCCGTGGGAGAGCCTGCCCCAGGCGGCACCGACCCTGGCGGCCTGTCTCATGACACTCGCTGCCGCGACGACGCTGCTGAGCACGGCCGTTGCAGGAGCCGCCGCGTGGCGTGCGGCGGCAGGCTGGGCGCTCTGCTGTGCCGTGGTGCTCTGGGCCGTCTGCCAGATCGGCCTGGGCATCCCCACCCTGGGAGTGGGCCCCGTCGACCTGGCCCTGCCGGGCCCCGAGGCAGGCAGGGTGCGGTCCCTCGCCTCGCTGCTTGCCTGCGCGGCCCTGGCAGTGGCAGTGCAGCGGGGCCCCCTTCGACCCACCTCCGCCTTCTGGACCACCACGGCCGCTGCTGGGCTGTGGACCCTGGCAGCGCCCGCGCTCCAGGGCAACGGGTGGCACTCCTCGGGAGAGGTCCTTCTCCTCACCTGGTGGGGGCACGGCGGCGGGGCGTTCGATGCCCAGGTCTTCACGGTGCACTGGATGGTCACCAACCTCCCGGTGCTCATGGCCCTCCTGGCCCTCGACACCCCTGCCCTGCGCTCAGCGCCCCTGCGTGTCCTCGCCCATGGAAGGACCTGGCCCGTTCTGAAGCCCTCCGTCACGGCCCCTGCCGTTGCCGTGGTCGGCGCAACGGCGTGCACCACCGTGATCGCCACGGTCATGACCGGAGAGCAGCTCTCGTCGTCGCTCCTGCTCGGTGGCCACCTCCTTCTCGGGTGGCTCCTGCACGTGCTCGTCTGGGGCACGCTCACCGTCTCGGTCACGTGGGTCGCCGGTGACCAGAACTGGGGGCTGATAGTCCTCAGCAGCACGCTGCTCCTCGCCCCCCTCGCACCGTGGGAGTCCTCGCACCTCCCGCTCGGCCTCACCGCGCTGGCCCAGGACGCGGGAGCCTCTCCAGCCTGGCTGTGGCTCGCCGCTCCCGTGGCAGCGCTCGCCCTGACCATCCGATGTTCACCACTGCCCCGACAAGGACGTGACCTCTGACATGCACGCCATCTCCGCCCTTGGGCTCTCGAAGGCCTTCCGCGGCACCCCTGTTCTGCGAGACGTCGACCTCACTGTCGAGCACGGTGAGTCCATCGGCCTCAGCGGCCCCAACGGCTCCGGCAAGTCCGTGCTCTTCAAGTTGCTCGTAGGGTTCATGCGACCTGACGCCGGAGAAGTGACCATCGACCCAGCCCTCATGGGGCCCGGACGCAAGTACCCGGAGTCCTTCGGCGTCATGATCAATTCCCCCGGGTTCCTCGGCCATCTGAGTGCCGCGGACAACCTGCGCGAGCTGGCGCACATCCGCAGGGTCGCGGATGAGGCCCGCGTCCGAGAAACCCTCGAGGCCGTGGGGCTGGACCCCACGTCATCGACCAAGGCGAAGAACTTCTCCCTCGGGATGAAGCAGAAGCTGGGCATCGCCCAAGCAATCCTCGAACGACCGCGCGTGCTGCTGCTGGACGAACCCTTCAACGCACTCGACCAGTCGAGTGCCGAGCGCATCACCGGCCTCCTGAGGGACTTCTCCTCGGATGGTGGCACGTTGCTCATGACCAGCCATCGTTCGGAGGACCTCGAGGCCCTCACCCAACGGCGTCTGCGCATCGACGACGCACGGGTGGTCGAGGCCTGAATGACCGAACCCGGCATCGGCTGAGGTTCGACCGCCGGCGCGGCGGGACCCCCGTACCCGGTGTGACCGGGGTCACCCATAGCATCTGGGTGCCCTGTCCCCTCGCCTGGAGGTCCACCCGTGTCCAGCCCCGCGTCCACGGCCACCACCCGCCCCAGCCCGGACCGCCGCCGCGGCCAGGGGGTGATGGGGCCGATCAACCACCTGGTGGAGCGGTTCATCCCCTCCTCGCTGGTGTTCGCCATCGTGCTGACGCTCGTGGTGATGGTCGCCGCGCTGGCGCTCACCGACGCCGGCCCCCGCGAGGTGGTCACGGCCTGGGGTGACGGACTGGCCGGGCTGCTGGCGTTCATCACCCAGATGGCGCTGGTGCTCATGCTCGGCCACGTGCTGGCCCACACCGGCCCGGTGCGCACCCTGCTCACCGGCCTGGCCCGCGTGCCCCGTGGCCGCGTCATGCCCTACGTCTTCGTGGCCCTGGTGACCTGTCTGGCCACCCTCGTCACGTGGGGGCTGGGCCTGGTGGTCGGCGCCCTGCTGGCCAAGGAGGTGGCCGCCCAGGCCCGGCTGCGCGGCGAGAAGGTGCACTTCCCGCTGCTCGTGGCCACCGGCTACACCGGCATGAGCATCTGGCACATGGGCTACTCCGGCTCGGCGCCGCTCACGGCCGCCACCGAAGGCTCCTTCGTGGCCCAGCAGGTGGGCCACACCATCCCCATCACGCAGACCACCTTCAGCTGGTGGAACCTCACCGCGGCCGCGGTGGCGTTGCTGGTCATCCTCGCCACCGTGGCGCTCATGGCCCCGAAGTCCGGTGCGGACGTGGTGGAGATGCCCGAGCACCAGCTGGAGACCGCCCGGCCGGAGTGGACGGTGGAGACCCCGGCCGACGCGGTGGACGCCTCCCGGGTGACCACCACCGTGCTCGGCCTGCTGGTGGTGGCCTACCTGGGCCTGCACTTCGCCGACGGCGGCACGCTCACCCTGGACGTCGTCAACTGGAGCTTCCTGGGCCTGGTGCTGCTGCTGGTGCGCAATCCCTTCGAGCTGGTGGAGCTGGTCAAGGACGCCGCCTCCAACGTGGGCGAGATCCTGCTGCAGTTCCCGCTCTACGCCGGGATCATGGGCATCATGGCCGGCACCGGCCTCATCGCCGTGCTCTCGGACGCGGTGGTCGACACCTCCACGCCGCAGACCTTCGGGCTGCTGGCCTTCCTCTCGGCCGGCCTGGTGAACTTCTTCGTGCCGTCGGGCGGCGGGCAGATCGCCGTGCAGGGGCCGATCCTGCTCGATGCCGCCGAGCGCCTCGGCGTGGACCCGGCGGTGGCGATCATGGCCGTCTCCTACGGCGACCAGTGGACCAACATGGTGCAGCCCTTCTGGGCCCTGCCGCTGCTGGCCATCGCCGGCCTCCGCATCCGCGACGTGCTGGGCTACACCACGATGATCCTGGTCACCGTGGGCGTGGTCCTGGCCGCCACGATGCTGCTCGTGGGCACCGGGGCGTGACCCCACCACGCACGAGGGGCCCGGGCGCCTGCCCGGGCCCCTCGTGCGTGCCTCACACCTTGGCGGCGCGCCACCCGGCCTTGATCGCCTCGGCGGCGGAGCAGAACCACCGCTCCCCCTTGGCCGGCGAGATCTTGGTCTGCGTGTAGTGCCGCTGGCCCGGGGAGTGGAAGATCTTCTCCCCACTGCTGGAGATGTTGCCCTTGATGCGGCACGCGCCACCACCGGGCTCGGCCGGCGCCGGCGGGGTGTCCACCAGGCGGGCCGGCGGCGCGGTGGTGGCCGGAGCCGGGGCGGGCGTCGGGGTCGGGGCAGGGGCGGGGGCCGGAGCGGGGGCGGTGCAGCCGCTGCGCCCCCAGATGCCGAGCCGCTCGGCCTTGGCCGCCCGCTCGGCCGCCAGGTGGGCCGCACGGTTCTGGTACGGCTCGTCGTACAGGTACTCCGGAGCCAGGCCCTGGCGGATCATGCGCACGGCAGCGGAGTCTCCCCCGGCCATGCGGACGTGCCGCACCAGGCGTCCGTACCGGTCCCGGTTGTCCTGGGTGGGGTCGCGCTCCCGGGTGACGGTGGTGCCGGCGACCAGGTTCCGCAGGCCGGCGGACGCCTCGCGGAAGCCGCACTCGCCGATCTCCGGGGTGTCCAGGCCGATGACGCGCACCCGCTCCACCCCGGAGGCCAGACGCACGTGGAGGGTGTCACCGTCGACGACCTTGACCACCGGGCCCCGGGACGCCCCGGCAGCAGCGGGAGCAGCGGCAGCGGCGGCCACCGGGGTGGAGGCTGCCGCGGGCGCCGCGGTGCGGGTGGCCGACGGTGTCGTCGTGGGGTCCACCGCCGTGGCGGACGCCCGCTCCGTGGCCGCGCTGCTGGGTGCTGCCACGGTGGCCGTGGGCGTCGTCGACCCCTCGCTGGCCGAGGAGGCTGAGGAACGATCCGCGCTGCGCGCGGCATTCGTGCGCGTCGGGGACGCGCTCGACGCCGCAGACGTCGGGGACCCGCTCGACGCCGACGCCGTCGTCTCCGCCCCGGAGCCGGACCCCTGCTCGGCCGCCGCGGCCTGCGAGACGTCCCCGGTCTCGGTGTAGCGACCCTCGCTGCCCAGCGAGCCGACGTCGCAGCCGGACAGCGTCACGGCCAGCAGGAGGCCGGGGAGCAGCAGCGACGTGCGGCGGGCCCACCGCCTCGGACGGGAACCGGTCGTCTGGGCATGGTGGGGGGCGTCAGCGGGCACGGCGCGTCCTCGGCATCGTCGGTGATGGGTCAAGAACTTGCACCACGGGGGCACCGTCGCGGGCGGGCGCCACGCGCAGGCGACCCATGGCGAGGACGCCGACGGGGGCCGCCCCGGGTGGGCGGCCCCCGTCACTGCACCACCGCATCGGCAGAACAGGGTGGTCGGCCCACGTGGGCCGACCGGCCGATCAGGTGAGGTCCTCCGGGTGACGCAGACGGGTCGGCTTGGCGTACAGCGCCCGGTTGAGGAACCAGGTCAGCGCCCACGCCACCACGGCGATGACGACCAACCACCCGGCGATGACGTACTGCTCGGTGTCGCGACCGGTCCACGGACCCACCATGTAGGCACACGCGATGGCGCCCACCCACGGGATCCAGGTGGGGGCCTTGAAGTAGTCGTGGTCGATCTCGTGGTCCCGCTTGCGCAGCACGATGCAGGCGACGTTCACCAGGGCGAACACGGCCAGCAGCAGCAGCGCGGTGGTCCCGCCCAGAGCGGAGACCTTGCCGACGAAGGTGATCAGGCCGACGGCCAGCAGGGTGGTCACGATGATGGCAACCCACGGCGAACGACGGCCGCTGTGAACCAGCGCCAGCGGGCGCGGGAGGACGTCCTGCTTGGCCATGCCGTACAGCAGGCGGGAGGCCATGAGCATGTTGATGACCGCGGTGTTGGCCACGGCGAACATGGCGATGAACGGGTAGAAGGTGTCGATCGGCAGGTTCGGGGCGCCGGCCTGGACCACCTTGAGCAGCGGGGTGTCCCCCTCGCCCAGCTCACCCACCGGCACCAGGGCCACGGCGGTGACCGAGACCAGCACGTAGATCGCCGCGGTGATGACCAGACCGGTGAACATGATGCGCGGGAAGGTCTTGATCGGGTCCTTGGTCTCCTCGGCCATGTTCACCGAGTCCTCGAAGCCGACCATGGCGAAGAAGGCCAACGACGTGCCGGCGGTGACGGCGAGGAACGCGTTCTTGTCGCCGCTGGTCTCGAACATCATCGCGCGGGAGAAGTCGACCGGGGCGTCCGAGCCGCCCATGACAGCCCACAGGCCCACGAAGATCACCAGCAGCAGACCTGACAGCTCGACGCAGGTGAGCACCACGTTGAGCATGACCGACTCGGCCACGCCCCGGAAGTTGATGAGGGCCACCAGCAGCATGAAGGCCACGGCCAGCAGGAGCACCGGCAGGGAGTCCGAGGCCCAGTCCGCACCGAGGCCGGCCGAGAGGTTGGACGCGAAGGCCTTGGCTGCGGTGGAGGCCGAGGTGATGCCCGAGGCCATCACCAGGAAGGTCACCATGAAGGTGAGGAACTGGATGCCGAAGGCCTGGTGGATGAAGTTGGCCGCACCACCGGCGTGCGGGTACTTGGTGATGAGCTCGAGGTAGGCGAAGGCGGTGATGATGGCGATCGCGAAGGCGATGACGAACGGCACCCAGACCGCGCCGCCCACCTCGTGGGCCACCTTGCCGGTGATGGCGTAGATGCCGGTGCCCAGGATGTCACCGATGATGAACAGCAGCAGGAGCTTGGGGCCCAGGACCCGCTTCAGCTCGGGTTCGCCCCCGGAAGGGGCTGCCGAGCCGTCCGGGACCGGGGACGTCTGCGAGGTGGCGGTACTCATGGACCATATGGTGCGGCATCGCGTGTGACTGGCACCACGCCGACACGCATTTCGTTGCCAGAGCGAGACCTCCGGCCACCACCGGCCACTCGACGCGAGGTGGCCGGCCCCTTCAGGCGTCGATGCGCTCGGCGTCCAGCTGCGCGGCGTTGCTCACGATGAACTCCTTGCGCGGGGCCACCTCGTTGCCCATGAGCAGGGTGAAGATGCGCTCGCCGGCCTCCACGTCCGCCATCGTCACGCGGCGCAGGGTGCGGTGGGCCGGGTCCATGGTGGTCTCGGCCAGCTGGTCGGCGTCCATCTCGCCCAGGCCCTTGTAGCGCTGCAGCGGGTCCTTGAGCGTGCGCCCGTTCTTGCGCAGGCGCGCCAGCTCCCTGTGGAGCTGGGCCTCGGAGTAGGTGTACACGTAGTCGTTGGCCCTGCCTCGGTTCACCACCTCGATGCGGTGCAGCGGCGGCACCGCGGCGTAGACCCGCCCGGCGTCGACCAGGGGCCGCATGTAGCGGAAGAACAGGGTGAGCAGCAGGGTGCGGATGTGGGCGCCGTCCACGTCGGCGTCGGTCATGATGATGACCTTGCCGTAGCGGGAGGCCTCGAGGTCGAAGCTGCGGCCCGAGCCGGCCCCGATGCTCTGGATGATGGCCGCGCACTCCTCGTTGTTCAGCATGTCGGCCACCGAGGCCTTCTGCGTGTTGAGGATCTTGCCGCGGATGGGCAGCAGGGCCTGGAAGTCGCTCTGGCGCGCCAGCTTGGCGGTGCCCAGGGCCGAGTCGCCCTCCACGATGAACAGCTCGCTGCCCTCGGTGTCGGTGGACCGGCAGTCCACCAGCTTGGTGGGCAGCGAGGAGGTCTCCAGCGCGTTCTTGCGGCGCTGCGTCTCCTTGTGCATGCGCGCCGAGACGCGGGACCTCATCTCCGCGACGATCTTCTCCAGCACGGCCGCGGACTGTTGCTTCTGCCCGCGGGCGGTGCTCGTGAGCAGCGCCGTGAGTTCGGTCTCCACCACCTTGGACACGATGCTGCGCACTGCCGAGGTGCCCAGCACCTCCTTGGTCTGCCCCTCGAACTGCGGCTCGGCCAGACGCACGGTCACCACCGCGGTGAGGCCCGCCAGCACGTCGTCCTTCTCGATCTTGTCCTTGCCCGGCTTGAGCTTGCGGGAGTTGGCCTCCACCTGCTTGCGCACCACCTTGAGCAGCGCGGCCTCGAAACCGGACACGTGGGTGCCGCCCTTGGGCGTGGCGATGATGTTGACGAACGAGCGCTCCACCGTGTCGTACCCGGTGCCCCAGCGCAGCGCGACGTCCACCTCGCAGTCGCGCTCCACCTCGGTGGGCACCATGTGGCCGGCGTCGTCGAGCACCGGCACGGTCTCGGTGAAGGTGCCGGTGCCCTGCAGGCGCCAGGTGTCGGTCACCGCCTCGTCGGCCGCCAGGTACTCGGCGAACTCGGTGATGCCCCCCTCGTGGAGGAAGGTCTCGGTGTGGGTGCCGTTCTCCCCCGGCGTGCCCGGGATGCGGCGCTTGTCGGTGATGCTGATGCGCAGGCCGGGCACCAGGAAGGAGGTCTGGCGGGCTCGGTCGGTGAGCTGCCGGTAGGAGAACTCCGCGTCGGCCAGGAAGATCTGCGGGTCGGCCCAGTAGCGCACGCGCGTGCCGGTGACGCCGCGCTTGACCGTGCCGGCCTTCCGCAGCTCGCTGCCGGTGGTGAACGGTTCGAAGGTGCTGCTCGGCGAGGGGCCCGAGGCGTCGTCGGCGAAGACGCCCGGCTCACCGCGGCGGAAGCTCATGCCCCAGGTGGTGCCGGCGCGGTCCACCTGCACGTCCAGGCGGGAACTCAGGGCGTTGACCACGCTGGCACCCACGCCGTGCAGACCACCGGATGCGGTGTACGAGCCGCCGCCGAACTTCCCGCCGGCGTGCAACTTGGTGTAGACGAGCTCCACGCCCGTCAGGCCGGTGCGGGGCTCCACGTCCACCGGCACGCCACGGCCGTCGTCGGCCACCTCCACCGAGCCGTCGGCGTGGAGGGTGACGTCCACGCCGGTGGCGAAGCCGCCGAGGGCCTCGTCCACGGAGTTGTCGATGATCTCCCACAGGCAGTGCATGAGGCCCCGGGAGTCGGTGGAGCCGATGTACATGCCGGGCCGCTTGCGCACCGCCTCGAGGCCCTCGAGCACCTGGAGGTGCCGGGCGTCGTAGCCGGTGCTGCTGGTGGTCGAGGCCTTGGCAGTGCGGGGATTCACGGGGCCAAACCTAGGTGACGCCACCGACAGCCTCGTGAGGCGGTGGGGCGTGTCCGCCTCAGAACAGGGCGGGCAGCACCAGGCTCGCCAGCCAGGTGCCGGCGATGAGCATGCCGGCAAGCAGCTCGATGAGGATGCTGGTGCCCACGGCCTTGAGCGCGTGCAGGGTGGCCTGCCAGGGGGTGAGCCCACCGGACGAGCCGCGCAGGGCCTGGGCGAGGAAGACACCGCCCACGAAGCCCACGAACAGGCCCACGACGGGGATCACGAAGAAGCCCACGATGCCGCCGAGCACGCCGACCAGCAGCGTGGAGGTGCGGATGCCGGCGGCCTTCATGCGGCGGCCGGGCACCAGGTACTGCACCACCGTGGCGGTGCCGGCCAGCACGGTGGCGATGCCGAGCACCCACCACGCGGCGGTGGACTGGACCGCCAGCGCCCACACCAGGGTGGAGGCCCACACCACCACCAGGCCGGGCAGCACGAGCAGCGCGCTGCCGACGAGGCCGACCAGCATGGCGGCGCCGACGAGGACGGCGAGCAGGACGGTCCAGTCCATGGGCGTCAGCCGTGCAGCAGGTGCGTCTCGTCGAGCACCTCGACGTCCGCGCGGTCCTGCAGGGCGGGCAGGTGCTCCTGGCCGTGGTGGGCGCAGAAGTGCAGCGGGGAGCCGGCGAGGGTGACGCGCACGTAGGCGCGGGCGCCGCAGCGGTCGCAGCGGTCGGCGGCGGTCAGGACGGGGGCGACGGCAGTCTCCACGAGTACCTCCTGGGTCATGGCTGCTGTGTCAGCAGGTCGTTCCGGGTCCCCGGGTGCGGGGTCCGTGCCCGTGCCAACAGGGGGCGGGGCCGGGACGTTCCGGGTTTCGCCGTGGGCGCAATCGGCCGGGTGCGTCAGCGGCCGCGCTCGTCGCGCCGGGCGTCCCAGCGGCGCTCGAGCCGCTGCATGAAGGACCCCTGGGTGGCCCGGGCACGGCCGGGAGTGCCGGCACGGCCGCTGACAACGGACCCCCCGGCGCGACCGGGGAGACCGTCCACCCGGGACCCGGTGACCCGTCGGCCGCCGTCCCAGACGCTGCCCGGGCGGTCCCGCCCGAAGGGGTCGCGCCCGAGGAGGCCACGCGGCGCGCCCGGGTCGGGCCGCGCAGGGGCCTGACGGTGCTCCCCCCACGAGGAGCGGGAGGAGTTGCCGGGCATGCGCATCCACAGCGCGGCCGCGATGACGAGCAGCGCAAAACCCCCGACCCCCACCCACGGCAGCCGGGCCCAGGCGGCCAGTGCGTACAGCCCGATGGCCACGGTCACCACGAGCAGGCCCACCACCAGGCGTCCGGCACGGGAACGGCGACCGGTGGGGCGGGCGGAGGGGCCGTCGAGGGGGCGGGCACCGGTCGGCGGGGCGTCCTCGTCCAAGGGCGGGGCCGCCGCGGTGGCGCGACCGGCGAACACGGCGAACAGGTCGGCCTCGTGGGAGTCCCGGCGAGCGGTTCGCTCGACCTCGGGCATGTGGGAGTGGTCGCCGTCCTCCACCAGCAGGGACTGCTCCAGGGCGTCCAGTCGGCTCTGCTCGTCTTCCGACAGGGCCATCGGCCACCTCCAGCTCCGGTCCACGACCTCACGGATCCGTCGACGGCTCCCGACGCACGCCGCGGTCCGTCCAGTCTACGCATGCGCACGGCTCACCGACCGGCCCCGGAGAGCAGGCTGGCCGGCCGCACGATGCCGGCCCCGAACCGGGCACTGGCCCGGTCCACCGCCACGTCGGCCTCGCGCCACCCGACCTCCGGCTCGTCCAGCATCGCCTGCCGGGGGGTGCTCTCGGCGGGGGTGAGCCCGGAGAGCACCACCCGCACCATGCGCACGCGGGCACGCTGCAGGCCCAGGGACCGGAAGGCGACCAGGGCCGCCTCGTGCACCTCCCGGCTCACGTCGGTGGGGCGGCGCAGGGTGGTGGAGCGCTGCACGGTGGTGAAGTCCGCGAAGCGCACCGTCACCTGCACGGTGCGGCCCACCGACCCGGCCGCACGCGCCCGGGCGGCCACCCGGTCGGAGAGCAGCAGCAGCCGGGTCTCCACCTGGCGGGGGTCGTCGACGTCGTGGTCGAAGGTCTGGCCGTTGCCGATGGTCTTCTCGGCCACCACCGGGCGCACCCGGGCCGGGTCACGGCCCCACGCCCGCTCGGCCAGGGCGGCCCCGGCGTGGTGGCCGACGATCCGCTGGAGGGTGGGCACCGGCGTGTGGGCCACCTGCCCCACCGTGGTCAGACCGAACCGGGCCAGTTGCTCGGCGGTGCGCTCCCCCACGCCCCACAGCACGCCCACGTCCAGCGGGTGGAGGAAGGGCACGACCTCGGCCGGGGTGACCTCGCGGACACCGTCCGGCTTGGCCTGGCCGGAGGCCACCTTGGCCACGAAGGGGTTGGGGCCGATGCCGACCGAGCAGGTGATCTGCTGCTCGGCGAGCACGGTGCGGCGGATCCACTCGGCCACCTGCTGGGGCGTCCCCCACCGACGGGCGGTGCCACCGAGGTCGAGGAAGGCCTCGTCCACCGAGGTGGGCTGCACCGTGTGGGTGACCTGGCGGAAGACCTCCATGACCGCCTCCGAGACCGCCGCGTACCGCTCGTGGTCGGGGCGCACCACGGTGGCCTGCGGGCACAGCCACCGGGCCCGGGCCATGGGCATGGCCGAGCGGACCCCGAAGGCCCGCGCCTCGTAGGTGGCCGAGAGCACCACCGACCGGTGGCCGCCACCCACCACCACGGGGTGGCCCCGCAGCTCGGGGCGGTCCACCAGGGCCACCGAGGCGTAGAAGGCGTCCATGTCCACGTGCAGCACCGCGCTCACCATCCCGAGCTCCCCGGGGAGCTGTGCCAGAGCTTGCGCGAGGGCATCCCGCCCGTCCCCGGCGCACCGGCGCGACCGGTCCGACCCGCCCCGGGCGCTCCTGCGGCCAGGCCCCCGACCGCGGGCCCGGCGGCGCCGACGTCGGCATAGGGCGACTGCCGGTAGCCCGAGGCGTGCACGAGCACCCGCCGCCCCAACGGTCCCTGGGCGGCCGCGGCCTCCTGCCCGGCCCGTGCCCGCTCGTGCTGCACGCGGTCCTGCTCCTCCCACGCGGCGAAGAGCCCGTCGACCCCGCCGGAACGGTGTGCCCCGGTCAGCTCCGAGAGCTCCCACGCCCCGGTGGCCCGCAGCGAGACGCCACGGGGGCCGGTGCGGCGCACCACGCCCCGCACCAGCAGGAACCACGACTGGAAGAGCACCTGCGCGTAGGGGCCCTGCACGTCCTCGAAGAAGGTGGCGTCGCTGGCCCCGGTGGGGTCGTTGAGGGTCACGAAGACCACCCGGCGGCCCGACCGGACCGGCGGGGTCTGCGTGGCCACGCGTACCCCGGCCACCAGCACCTCGGTGCCCGACCGCAGCCCCAGCAGGTCCCGGGCCGGCCGCGCACCGAGTGCCCGCAGGGTGGGCAGGTGCGGCTCCAGCACGTGGGCGGTGACGTCCATGCCCAGCACCTCCAACTCGTGGGCCACCTGCTCCTCCCGGGCCATCGGGGGAAGCCCGGCGTCCCCCACACCGCGGGGTGCGGGCAGGTCGAGCATCGGCTGGGTGCCGCGCTCGGCCGCGCGGCGGTCCTGCTCGGCCCGGTCCAGTGCCAGGCGGGCCCGACGCCCCCGCGAGCGCGGCTCCCGCCACCGCTCCAGGTCCACCAGCTCCACCAGCAGGTCACGCCGCCGCTCGGGGGACGCGAAGGCGTCGAACGCCCCGGCCAGCACCATCCGCTCCACCAGCGGGCGGTCCACCCGGGCCCGGTGCCAGAAGTCGGCCAGCGAGGCGTACGGCTGCCCGGCCACGATCCGCCGCGCGTCGTCCTGCCCCAGGCCCTTCACCTCCGACAGGGCCACCCGCAGCCCCCACCGGCGGGCCCGGCGGCGCACCCGCTCCAGGGCCCGGTCGGGGTCCACCTCGGTGAGGGGGACGGACAGGTCGTCGTCGGGCTCCTCCTGCCCCACCGGCTCCACCCGGTAGCCCTCCCCGGAGGCGTTCACGTCGAGCCCCAGCACCGTCACGCCCAGCTCGCGGGCGTCGTCGAGGATGAGCCGCTTGGGGTACATGCCCGGGTCGTGGGTGAGCACCCCGGCCATGAAGTGCGCCGGGTAGTGGGTCTTCAGCCAGGCCGACTGGTAGGTGGGCAGCGCGAACGCCGCCGCGTGCGCCTTGCAGAAGCCGAACGAGGCGAAGGCCGCCAGCACCTCCCAGATGCGGTCGGCCACCTCCCCGGTGAACCCTCGGGCCGCGGCCGCCGGGCGCCACCAGCGCTCCACCGCCTCACGCCCCTCGGCGGTGCCCATCGCGCGGCGGGCCTCGTCGGAGTGCGCCAGGTCCACCCCGGTGGTGGCGGTGATGACCTGCAGCACCTGCTCGTGGAAGACCACCACCCCCTCGGTGCTGCGCAGGTGCTCCTGGAGCGCCGGGTGCATGAGCAACGGCTCGGCCCACCCCTGCCGGGCGGCCAGGAAGGGCGTGATCATGTCCGACTTCACCGGACCCGGCCGGAACAGCGAGATGTCGATGATGACGTCCTCGAAGGTCCGCGGCCCGAACTTGCCCACCAGCTCCCGCTGCCCCGGCGACTCGATCTGGAAGCACCCCAGGGTGCGGGTGGAGCCGATGAGTCCGAAGGTCTCGGCGTCGTCGTGCGGCACCTGGGCCTCGTCGTCGAGGTCGATCCGCACCCCGTCGGTGGCCTCCACGAGGTCCAGGGCGTGGGCCATGGCCGACTGCATGCGGATGCCCAGCACGTCGAGCTTGAGCAGCCCCATGTCCTCCACGTCGTCCTTGTCGAACTGGCTCATGGGGAAGCCCAGCCAGCTGGCCTCCACCGGGGTGCGGTCGCGCAGGCCCAGGTTGGAGAGCACCACGCCGCAGGGGTGCAGGGCGATGTGGCGCGGCAACCCGTCGAGCCGCTCCACGAGGTCGAGCATCCGCTGCAGGCGCGGGGCGTCCAGCCCGGCGGCCCGCAGCTCGGGCAGGTCCCGCACCGCCGCCCGCGCGTCCCGGGCCCGCACGTGCGGGAAGGCCTTGGCGATGGCGTCCACCTCCACCGGGGGCATGCCCAGCACGGCCCCCACGTCGCGCACGGCGTGGCGCACCCGGTAGGTCTCCATCATCGAGACGCAGGTGACCCGGCCGTCGCCGAAACGCTCCAGGACCCGCTCATAGATCTCGGTGCGCCGGTCGGACTCCACGTCGATGTCGATGTCCGGCAGCTCGGCCCGCAGCGGCGAGCAGAAGCGCTCCATGAGCAGGTCGTGCCGCAGCGGGTCCACCCCGCTGATGCCCAGCAGCCGGTTCACCAGCGACCCGGCACCCGACCCGCGGGCGGCCACCCGTCCCCCGGCCTCGCGGATGAGGTCGCACACCTGCGCCACGGTGAGGAAGTAGGTGGCGTACCCCAGCGCCCCGATGGTGGACAGCTCGTCCTCCAGCCGGTCGGCCGCCCGCCGCCGGGCCGCCCCCGGGTACAGCTCCTCCAGGGCCGTCCGGCAGCGTTGCACCAGTCCCGCCATGGCGTCCTGCGCGTCGGCGAAGCCCAGCACCTCCGGCTCGGGCAGGTGCACCGACCCGATGCCCAGGTCGTCGCGGGCCGAGAGCCCGCACTCGACGGCCACCTCGCAGGTGGTGGCCAGCAGCCGGTCGGCCGCCCGCTCCAGCGGCCCGGGCCACGCCGCCCGCTCGGCGAGCCACCGGGCCACCCGCACCATCGTCGGGGTGGAAGCCAGGTGGGCCGCCGAGGTGCGCTGCTCCAGGTGCCGGGGGTCGAGCAGCACGTGGCGCCGTGCGGCGTCGAGCACGTCGGCCACCACCACGTCACCGGGGTCGGCGTGCCGCACCGCGGCGGTGAGCACGGCCCGCACCCCCACCTCGGAGGCCAGGTGCCACAGGCCCACGGCCTGGTCGGTGCACCCGGGCTCCCCGGCCGGGGCACCGGAGCAGACCAGCTCCACCACCACCACGCGCCGCGCGGTGACGTGGTCGCCCACCCGGTGGGCCACCGCGTCCACCCAGCCCTCCAGCAGGCGTCGCGCCTCGGCCCGGCGGCGGGCCAGCACGGCCCGCCCCACGTCGGAGTCCGGCCCCAGCAGCACCCGCACCGCCGGGGCGGCACCGGCCACCAGACCGGTGGTGGTGCGCGGCTCCCCACGATCCCCCGCAGCGTGCGTGGCCGAGACGAGCCGGCACAACGCCGCCCAGCCCACACCGTGGCCTCCCCCGCCCTGCCCCCCGCAGGCCAGCACCCGCACCCGGTGGTGGCTCTCGTCCACCCACGCCCCGCCGCGCACCGGGGAGCGACGGGTGGGCGTGGCGGCCCCCGGCGCCTCGCCCTCGGCGTGGGCCAGGGCCAGGTCCACCCCGAGCACCGGCACCACACCCGCCTCGGTGCAGGCCCGGGCGAAGCGCACGGCGCCGTAGAGCCCGTCCCGGTCGGTGAGGGCCAGGTGGCCCTGGCCCCACGCCGCGGCCCGGTCCACGAGCTCCTGCGGGGTGCAGGTGCCGTACTGCAACGAGAAGCTCGAGGCCACGTGCAGGTGGGCGAAAGCGGCGGACATCAGCGGTCCCCGGTCGGCCAGCCGGCCACCAGCAGGGCCGTGGCGGCAGGCAGAACCGGCAGGCCCAGCAGTCCGCGCACGCGCTGCTCGAAGTCGTCCACCTGCCGCACCAGGTCGTCGGCCTCGCGCTGCGAGCAGGCCTGCCCGCGGGCCAGGGCCGCCCGGCGGCGCGCGGACCCGTCGAAGAAGACCGCCCACTCGTGCAGCTCCGGCGCGGCCGTGGCCAGCAGGTCCCACACGCTGCGGGGCCGCGAGGCCCGGCCGGGCACGGTGCGTGCCGCCACCACGGCGGCCGCCGCCCGCAACGCCCCCAGGTGGGCCGCCTCGTAGCGCTCGGCGGGCACCGGGGAGGCGCACGCCTCGGCCAGGCTCGCCCGGGACCGCTCCATGAGGTCCAGCACCGTACCCGCGGGGGCACCGCCGCCCACCGGCACGACCGAGCTCGTCATCGTCGTCATCGTCGTTCCTCCTGCCGTCCTGTCGTCCGTCGTCGTCCCGCCGCAGTCGCCTCAGTCCACGACCCGGTCCAGCTGCCACGCCGCGGCCACACCGGCCGGCGGGGCCACCAGGTCGAAGACCCCGGCCGGACTGTGCCGCCCGGCGCGCGCCTCCACCCGCCACACCTCCTGGTCGCTACCGGCCTCCAGGGCCAGCCCCTCGGCCTCGGTCACGTAGCGCCACCACGGGTGCCGCTGCCGCCACCGGTCCAGCACCTCGCACACCACGTACAGGCGCCCCCGCCACACGAAGGCGTCCGGCTGCCCAGCCGCCTCGCAGGCACCCCGCAGGGTCCGCACCTCCACCGTCTCCGCACACCGCCGCATGCCGCTCTCCTCCCGTCGGGTCGTCATCTCACCGACCCGGACCAACCGTACTGGAGTACGACTTTCCGGATCAAGACCCATTCATCCATACGACACCGACAACCTCCCCCGACCCGCCCCAGGACGCGGCGGACGCCGCTGCGCCTCCCCCTCACCACCCACCCGGGACACCCCACCCGCGCCCACCACCGCGCACCCGCACACCTACGATGACGCCGTGAGCCCCAACCCCCTCGACGACGCCTTCCAGGCCGCGATCACCGCGAGCATCACCGAGCAGGTCGCCGACCACCGGGCCCAGCTCGCTCCCATCGACCCCGCGGCCGACGAGCTGGCCGACGCCATCGGGCTCCTCATGGCCCGCGGCAAGCGCCTGCGCGCCGGGTTCCTGCACTGGGGCCACCTCGCGGCCGGCGGCGAGGCCTCCCCCGCCACCCTGCGCGCCGCCACCGCCATGGAGTTCTTCCAGGCCGCCGCCCTGCTCCACGACGACGTCATGGACGACAGCGACACCCGCCGCGGCGCCCCCACCGCCCACCGCGCCTGGGCCGCCCGCCACCGCGAGCAGGGCTGGGACGGCTCACCGGAGGACCACGGCCTGGCCGGGGCCATCCTCGCCGGCGACCTCTGCCTGGTGTGGGCCGACGCCGCCTTCGCCGGCTGCGGCTGGTCCCCCGAGCAGATGCGCCGCGCCGTGCCCACCTGGAACCTCATGCGCACCCAGCTCATGGGCGGGCAGTTCCTCGACATCCTCAACGCCGCCCGCCCGTGGGACGACGAGGACGCCCCCGCGCGCACCGAGCGGGTGCGCCGGGTCATGACCTACAAGAGCGCCAAGTACTCCATCGAACACCCGCTGCTCATCGGCGCCGACGCCGCCGGGGTGGACCCCACCACCCGTGGGCACCTGAGCACCTACGGCCTCCACCTCGGCCTGGCCTTCCAGCTGCGCGACGACGTGCTCGGCGTGTTCGGCGACAGCGCCCTCACCGGCAAGCCCACCGGCGACGACCTGCGCGAGGGCAAGCGCACCGCCCTCGTGGTGGGCGTCCTCGACGCCGCCTCCCCCGCCGACGCCGCGCGCTTCGAGGCCCTGCTGGGCACTCCCGACCTGTCCCCGGACGACACCGAGTGGATGGCCGGGCTCATCACCTCCACCGGCGCCCTGGCGGCCGTGGAGGCCCAGGTCGATGCCGACCGCGACGCCGCCCTGCACGCGCTGGCGGCCGCCCGGGACTCCATCGACCCGGCGGCCGCCACCGCCCTCGAGCAGCTCGCGTACGTCACCACCGCGCGCAGCGCCTGAGGATCACCAGGCGGTCTCGGACGCCCTCCGGCGGATCTCCGTCTTGTGCCCGGCGTGCAGGTCCTCGATCGCCGAGCCCTCGCGCAGCGTCTCGTCCGGCTCGAACAGCCAGCGGATGACGTCCTCGTCGGACATCCCCCCGTCGGACAGCACCGTGATGGTGCCCGGCAGCGCCTTGAGCACGCCGCCACCGTCGAGGAAGCGCGCGGGCACCTGCAGGGTGTCGTTCTCCCCGCGACGCACCGCCAGCAACTCGCGGTCCTTGACGAGCTGACGCACCTGGCTGACGCCCAGCCCCGTCCGCTCCACGACGTCCGGGATGGTCAGCCACTCGATGGTGTCGAACAGGTCCTGGGCCATCTCAGTCGCCTCCGAGGGTCGGGTCGTCGGTGATCATCTGCGCCACCCGCAGGGACAGCTCCAGGCTCTGGTTGCGGTTGAGGCGCGGGTCGCAGGGGCTCTCGTAGCGCTGCCCCAGGTCGTCCTCGAGCACCGGCACCACACCACCGATGCACTCGGTCACGTCGCTGCCGGAGAGCTCCACGTGGAGACCGCCGGGCACGGTGCCGGCCGCGCCGTGCACCTCGAAGAAGCCCTGCACCTCGTCGACGATGTCGTCGAAGCGGCGCGTCTTGTGCCCCGAGGCGCTGGTGAACGTGTTGCCGTGCATCGGGTCGGTGAGCCACAGCGGATGGGCGCCCATGGCCTTCACGGCCTCGACGACCTCCGGCAGGACCTCGCGGATCCGGCCGGCCCCCATACGGGTGATGAAGGTCAGGCGACCGGGGGTCCGCTCCGGGTCGAGGCGGTCCACCAGGCGGCGCACGTCCTCGGCCGTGGTGGTGGGGCCGAGCTTGACGCCGACGGGGTTGCGCACCCGGGCCAGGAAGTCGATGTGCGCGCCCTCGGGGTCGCGGGTGCGCTCGCCGCACCACAAGAAGTGGCCGGAGGTCGCGTACGGGGTGCCGGTCCGCGAGTCGATGCGGGTGAGCGCCTTCTCGTAGTCCAGCACGAGCGCCTCGTGGCTGGCGAAGTACTCGGTGGAGCGGAAGGCCAGCAGGTCGGCTCCGGCGGCGCGAGTGAAGCGCAGCGCCTGCTCGATGCCGCGGCTCACCTCGGTGTACTCGCGCGTGGCCTCGGTGGTGGCCTCGGTGCCCCAGGTGCTGAGGTTCGACAGGTCCGCGTAGCCGCCGGTGGTCCAGGCGCGCACGAGGTTGAGCGTGGCCGCGCTCGCGTTGTAGGCGGCGAGCATGCGCTGCGGGTCGTGGCGGCGGGTCTCGGCGTCGAAGGCGAAGCCGTTGACCATGTCGCCGCGGTAGACGGGCAGCTCGACGCCGTCGCGGGTCTCGGTGTCGCTGGAGCGTGGCTTGCCGAACTGGCCGGCGATACGGCCGAGCTTCACCACGGGAACGCCCGCCTGGAAGGTCATCACGGCCGCCATCTGCAGCAGCACGCCCACCCGGTCGCGGATGAGGTTGGCGGTCACCTGGTCGAAGGTCTCGGCGCACTCGCCGGCCTGCAGCACGAAGCGCTCGCCGCGCGCGGCCGCACCGAGGTGCTCCAGGAGGGTGTCGCACTCCTCGGCGAACACCAACGGGGGCAGACGCCGCAGCGATGCGGTGACCTGCTCGGCCTCGGCCGGGTCGTCCCAGGTGGGCTGCTGCTTGGCCACCAGGTCGGGCCACTCCAGGGCCGGCTCACCGATGCCCACGGCGTTGAGGGGACGGGATGCGGGGACGAAGGGGGTGGTCATGCTCCGTGAGCTGCCTTCCTGCTCTTGACGACGCTGGAGTACTCGTCGACGTACTCCTGACCGGTGATGGACTGGATGCGCCGCATGATCTCGTCGGTGGCGGCGCGCAGGTCGTCGCGGCTGGGCCGCTGCACCGCGCGTGCCTGCTCCTCCGGGGTGGCGTCGGCGTGACGGGACTGCACGAACGCGGTGACGTCGAACGGCTCACCGAAGGTGGCAGTGAACGGGCGGACCTTCGGCACCGCGGCCTCGATGGGCTGGATCTCGGTGGTACCCACCAGGCCGACGGGGACCACTGGCGAGCCGGTGGACAGCGCCAGGCGCACCACGCCGGTGCGGCCTCGGTAGAGACGCCCGTCGGGAGAACGCGTCCCCTCGGGGTAGATGCCCAGCAGGTTGCCGTCCTTGAGCACCTGCTCGGCCTCACCCAGAGCCGCGAGGCTGGCCCGGCCACCCGACCGGTCGGTGGGGATCTGCCCGACGCCCCGGAAGAAGGCGGCCATCGCACGCCCCTTGAGGCCGGGCTGCGTGAAGTACTCGGACTTGGCCGGGTAGCGCAGCTGGCGGGGGACCACCAGCGGCAGGGCGATGGAGTCGAAGAAGCTGCTGTGGTTGGCCGCGAGGATCGCCGGGCCGTTGGTCGGCACGTGGTGCAGACCGTGGACGGTGGGGCGGTACAGCGTCTTCAGCGCCGGCCCCAGGGCCACGTTCTTCAACGTCCAGTAGAGCACCTGATCTCCTGCGTCTCGACTCGATCGGTGGGCGGTCGCGACCGACCCACCGGGCGGCGTGGGGGCCGCTGCGCACGGGGCATCCTTTCACGGGCCACCGCGCCCGAGCGTGTCAGGATGGCCACCATGCAGCCCTCCCCCAGCGCCCTCGTCTCGGTGCGTTCACCGCTGCCCGGCGGTGGGGCGCGCACCCTGCCCGGACCGGTGGGCGCGCCGCAGGCCGTGCTCCTCCACGGTTTCACCGGGTGCCCGCAGTCGCTCGGCCGGTGGCCGGACGCCCTGGCGGATGCCGGTGTGGCCGTGGACGTTCCGCGCCTCCCCGGGCACGGCCGCACGTGGCAGGCGGCCAACCGCACGGGGTGGGAGGACTGGTACCGCGTGGCCGAGCGCTCGCTGCTGCGCGCCAGCCGCAGCCGCCCCGCCGTGGTCGGCGGCCTGTCGATGGGGGGCGCGCTCGCCCTGGCCCTGGCCATCGCCCACCCGGCCCGGGTGGCCGGTGTGATGTTGGTCAACCCCGCGGTGGCGGCGGTCAACCCCTTCGTCCCGCTCACGCCGCTCGTGCGCCGGGTCCGCCCGGGCATGCCCGGCATCGCCGGCGACGTCGCGGACCCGGACTCCCCCGGTGAGTTGGCCTACGACACCGTGCCCATGCACGCCCTGGACTCCCAGCGGGCCCTGTGGCGGGGTGTGCGGCGCCGCGCGGCGGAGGTCACCTGCCCGGTGCTGCTGATGCGCTCCCGGGTGGACCACGTGGTGCCGGCCCGAAGCAGCGCCACGATCCTGCGCCGGATCTCCTCCCGCGACGTCACCGAGGTCGTGCTCGAGAACAGCTTCCACGTCGCGACGGTGGACCTCGACGCCGAGCGGGTCCACCAGGAGTCGGTGGACTTCGTCCGCCGCATCAGCGGCTGAGCCTCAACGTCCCCGGGCCCGGTCGCTCATGATGGTCGCGGCCCCGATGACCCCGGCGTCGTTGCCCAGGGAGGCCAGCAGCACGTCAGGCCACGGCCGGTGCCCCCGCCCGGTGAGCTGACGCCGGAAGGCGCGCTGCGCCGGCTGGACCAGCAGGTCGCCCGCAGCGCTCACCCCACCGCCGATGACGATGGCCCCGGGGTCGAGCACGGCCGCGAGGCTGGCCGCGCCCTCCCCGAGCCACACCCCCAGCTCGTGGAGCAGCTCCTCGGCTGCCGGGTCCCCCTCCTCGGCCAGGCGGGTCACGTCGGTGCCCTCGAGCCGCTCGGGGTCCCCTCCGCACGCCTCGACGAGGCGGCCGGCCATCGGCGTCCCGCTGCGCACCAGCTCGCGGGCCTCGCGCACCAGGGCGCTGCCGGAGGCGTACTGCTCCCAGCACCCCCGGTTGCCGCACCCGCAGCGCAGGCCGTCGCGCACCACACGCAGGTGACCGATCTCCGCGGCGATGCCGGACGAGCCGCGCAGCAGGTGCCCGTCGTCCACCACCCCACCGCCGATGCCGGTGCCCACCGTGATGAGCGTCATGGTGCGGTGCTCGCGGCCGGCACCGTGACGGAACTCGCCCCAGGCCGCGGCGTTGGCGTCGTTCTCCAGACGCACGGGCAGGTCGGTGCGCTCGGCGAGGCGGGCGCGCAACGGCTCGTCACGCCAGGCGAGGTTCGGGGAGAACAGGATGGTCTCGCCCTCGCGGTCCACGAACCCGGCGCAGGCGATCCCGGCACCGACCACCTCCTGGTCGCCGGCGGCACCCTGGAGCTGGTCGAGCACGTCGACCACGGCCTCGGCGATGGCGTCGACGTCCTCCGCGGGCGTCTCCACCCGCGCACGCTCGAGCACCACCCCCTCCCGGACGAGCGCGCCGGCGATCTTCGTTCCGCCGATGTCGACTCCGATGGCCAGGCTCATGGGGGGGTCTCCTCGAGGTGGGTCAGGTCGTGGTGGACGGGTGGCCGGTCCGCGGACGACCCGGCGCGTCAGGCGGGCTCCGACAGGTGGATCAGCCCACGGCAGGCCAGTCTGCATCACGCACCCCTGCGACGAGCACCTCCCGCACCACCTGCCCCGGCACGCCCTGCCTGGTCAGGAAGTCGCGCAGGGAGCCCGGACCGGGCAGCTGGGAGGACCCCCAGGCGGCGTCGACACGGCGCACCAGGCGCCGGTCGTGGCGCGCCAGCAATTCCACCGACCGCCGCGCCGCGGCATACCGGGCCGCTCGCGCACCAGATCCCTGACCCTCGACACGAGGTTCACTGGGGCGCACCTCGACGTCCACTGCACGGTCACCAACCTGGGAACCCCCGATCGCACCGTGGGCGACCCACTCCGCCACACCCTCTCGCCACCACAGCGGCTCGGCGCGGGACACCACCTGGTCGAAGCGCGCGTGCACGAGCTCGTGCCGCAGCACCAGACCCCGGTCCGCCGAGCCCAGGGCGGTGACGTGCGGGTGCAGCACCACCTCCACCACCCCCTCGCCCTCGGCGGACGCGGACGCGACGCCCCCGCCGCCCGACCGGCCCCGACGGTCCACAGGCTCCAGGCTGGCCCGCCCCGGCACCACGCGGAGACCCCGGGTGATGCCCGGCACCTCGTCCGAGCCCCCGGCGGCCGCGAACTCCCGCCGCCCTGCAGCCAGGCGTACCACCACCGGACGGTCTCCCGGACGCGAGCGCCACACCTCACGGACCGCGTCGTCCGCACGGTGCACCTCCTGGCCCCAGGGCGTGCCCGTGGCGTCCAGCGCAGGCACCTCACCCGATCCACCGTCGCGCACGGCCCCCTCACCCTGTCCCGCCCCGCGGCACCCCGCGACGACCAGGGGAGCCGCCGCGGCCACACCGAGGGCCAGCACACCCCGCCGGGTCGGTCCGTCGTGTCGCATGGGCACAGTCTGGCCCCCGGCCCTAGCCCCGGGAGCCTGCCCCGACGAGCCCGGTCAGGGGCAGGACCTCCGCCCGGGCGCCCAGCGCCGTGCCGAGACCCACGAGTCCGGACCGCACGAGGGCTGCGACCGCCTCCTGCTCACGGGCATCCAGAGCCGCCCCCGCAGTCCCCGGACCCCCGGTTCCCGCACCACACCCGACGCACGGCGCGGCCGTCGACAGCGCCGCACCCACACACTCCGCCTGTCGGACCCCAGCGGTCCGGTCCACCTCGTCCATGGTCACCTCCTGCGAGCCCCAAGGGCCCGTTCGCATCCGACGCCCGGGCGGAACCGCCCTGACACCGACGAGACTAGAACAGGTGACCGACAACATCCGTCCACCTGTCCGCAACCTGTGGACGAGAGGCGCCGGTGGCGCGCCGGACACCGCACGAAGGCACCCCCGCGAGCACAGCAGGTGCTGAGGTTGTCGGTGCCGCCACCTACCGTGCCGGCATGTCCAGCTCCCCCGCCCTCACCGACGGGGTCCAGGCCACCTTCGAGGACCTCGGGACCCCGCTGGCAGACGTCACCTTCGTGGTGTTCGACCTGGAGACCACGGGCACCAACTCGACCGAGAGCGAGATCACGGAGTTCGGTGCCGTCAAGGTCCGCGGCGGCGAGGTGCTCGGCGAGTTCCAGACCCTCGTACGCCCGGCCCGGGGCATCCCGCCGTACATCCAGGTGCTCACCGGCATCACCACGGCGATGGTGGCCCGGGCCCCTTCCATCGAGGAGGTGCTCCCCACCTTCCTGGAGTTCGCCGGGGACGCGGTGCTCGTGGCCCACAACGCCCGCTTCGACACCGGCTTCGTGCGCCACGCCTGCGAGCGGCAGGGACGCCGGGCCCCCACCAACCCGGTGCTCGACACGGTCCACCTGGCCCGGCAGCTCCTGCCCCGCTCGGAGGTGCGCAACCACAAGCTGTCCACGCTCGCCCAGCACCTCGGGGCCCGCACCACACCCACCCACCGTGCCCTGGACGACGCCCGCGCCACGGTCGACGTCCTCCACGGCCTCATCGAGCGCGTGGGGCCGCTGGGCGTCCACTCCCTCGAGGAGCTGCTGGCCTACACCCGCCGCGTCCCGGAGGCACGGCGCCGCAAGCGCTCCCTCGCCGCAGACCTCCCGGAGGCACCGGGGGTCTACCGCTTCCTCGACGCGCAGGGCGAGGTGCTCTACGTGGGCACGGCCGTCAACATCCGCCGCCGCGTGGGCCAGTACTTCACCGCCTCGGAGACCCGCCGCCGCATGGAGGACATGGTGCGGCTGGCCGAGAAGGTGGTGCCCATCGTCTGCCCCACGGCCCTGGAGGCATCGGTCCGCGAGCTGCGCCTCATCCACGAGCACCAGCCGCGCTACAACCGCGCCGGTCGGAAGGCGGGCTCGCTGCCCTACGTGCGCCTCACCGACGAGCCGTTCCCCCGCCTCTCGGTGGTGCGCGCGGTGTCCACCGACGGCGCGACGCACATCGGCCCCTTCCCCAGCACCTCCGCCGCCCGCGAGGCGGTGGCCGCCCTGCACTGCGCCCTGCCGCTGCGGCAGTGCACGCAGCGCATCACCGAGGCCTCCGCGGCCCGGTCCACCACCGCCTGCGCCCTGGCCGACCTGGGCCGCTGCGGAGCCCCCTGCACGGGCGCCACCTCGCGCGCGGAGTACGCGCTGGTCGCCGAGGAGGCACGCCACGCCCTGCGCGACGACCACCGGGCCGCCTGGCGGCACCTCAGCGACCGGATGGAGTCCCTCGCCGCCAGTGAGCGGTTCGAGGAAGCCCGCGCACTGCGCGACGGAGCGCGGTCCTACCTGCGCGCAGCAGCACGGAGGCAACGCCACGAGGCGCTCGCGGACCTCGAGGAGCTGGTCGCCGCCGCCCCCATGACCGCCGGGGGCTGGGAGCTCGTGTGCATCCGCCACGGCCGACTCGCCGGCACGGCCCTGGCGCCCCGCGGCACCGACCCGATGCCGGTGGTGGACTCGCTGCGCGCCACCGCCGAGGTGGTGGCGCCGCGGCCCGACGGCTCCCCGGCCGCCCTGCCGGGCGAGGCCGACCTCGTCCTGGGCTGGCTGGAGCGCGAGGGCGTCCGCCTGGTGACCTCCAGCGGAGGGTGGGCCTCCCCCATCCACTCGGCGGCCGCGGTGACCGGCGTCCTCGACGCCGCGGTGTCGGCGGATCTGCCTGCCCCGGGCCGGCGGGGCCGGGGCTAGGGTGGCGGCATGATCTCCGCCATCGTCCTGATCCACGCAGAGTCCGCCCGCATCCCCCAGGTGGCCACGAGCATCGTGGAGATCCCGGGTGTCGAGAAGGTCTACTCCACCGCCGGCGCGGTCGACCTCATCGCGGTGGTCAAGGTGGAGAAGCACGAGGAGTTCGCCGACGTGATCGCCGATCGTCTCAACAAGGTCGAGGGCATCACCGACACCGAGACGCACATCGCGTTCCGCACCTACTCGGCCCAGGACGAGGCCGAGGCCTTCGCCATCGGCCTCGACGACTGACCGTCGGGCGGGGCGCCGCCCCTCAGGCGGCTCCCGGCCGGGTCGCCCGGACCCACTCCGCGAGAACGCCAGCGGCCGCACCGGAGCCGATGGTCTCCCGGGCCACCTCCACGTGGCGGGCCACGAGCCGCTCGAAGCCGTCCTGGTCCAGCTCCTGCGGGGCCTCGGTGGCCGTCGCCAGGGCCACCCCGGCGTTGAGCACCACGGCCTCGGTGGCCGGACCGTCGGCACCGGCGAGCACCCGGCGCGCCACCTCGGCGTTGTGGGCGGCGTCCCCGCCCCGGAGTTCCTCGATGGTGTGACGCCGCACCCCCACGGCCTCCGGCTCGAGCACGAAGGAAGTGATCTGCCCCCCTCGCACCCACCGCACGTCGGTGGGACCGGCCGGGCTGGCCTCGTCCAGGCCCTCCCGCCCGCGCATCACCGTCGCGGTGGTGCCCCGGTCGGCGAACACGCCCGACAGGATCTCCATGGCCCGCTCCTGCGCGCACCCCACCACGGACACCTGCGGGCGGGCCGGGTTGGTGATGGGCCCCAGGATGTTGAAGGCGGTCGGGATGCCCAACCCGCGCCGGGCCGTCGCCGCGAAGCGCATCGAGGGGTGGAAGGTCTGGGCGAAGGCGAACGAGATGCCGGCCTGCCCGGCCACGCGCGCCACGTCCTCGGGCTCCATCGTGAGGTCCACCCCGAGGGCCTCGAGCACGTCCGCCGCCCCGGACTTCGAGGACGCCGCCCGGTTGCCGTGCTTGACCACCGTCACGCCGGCCGCGGCCGCGACGACGCACGCCATCGTGGAGATGTTCACGGTGTCGTACCCGTCGCCGCCGGTCCCGACGATGTCCACCAGCGGGCGCCCACCGGACTCGACCGGCAGCGGTACCGCGTGCCCCACCATCACGTCGGCCAGCGCGCGCACCTCCTCCACGGTCTCCCCCTTGGCCCGCAGGGCCACCAGGAAGCCCGCCACCTCCACGTCCGTGGCGCGGCCGGACATCACCTCGTCCATGGCCCAGGAGGCGGTGGCACGATCGAGGTCCCGACCGGCCAGGAGGTCGGTCAGGACGGTCCGCCAGGTCCGGTCACCGGGTGCGCTCGCCATGGGCGCACTCTATGGCCACCCCACGGCCGTCACCGACGTCGCACCCCAAGGCCCGGCACGGTCACCCAGGGGCCTTCCCGACCGTGCGTGTCGCGCGCGGTGGCGCGGCAGGAGGCGGCAAATCTGCGACGCGCCGTCGTAGCGGGCCGGCCCCTCCCCGCAACGGCTGGGGCCATGGTCCATAATGCTCGCGTGGCGACTGTGAACTATTCCCCTGCGCAAGCCGAGATCCGCTCGAACGCTCTCGGCCCGGTGACGCGTCCGAACATGGCCGCGGTCGGAACGATCGTGTGGCTCGGCTCCGAGCTCATGTTCTTCGCCGGTCTCTTCGCGATCTACTTCACGCTCCGTGCGGTTGCTCCCCACCTGTGGGACCTGCACACCCCGGAGCTGAACGTGCCCTTCGCGCTGGGCAACACGATGATCCTGGTCATCTCCTCGGTGTGGTGCCAGATCGGCGTGATGAAGGCCGAGCACGGCCAGTCCTCGCGCACCGGCGGCCTGTTCGAGATCGGCAAGTGGGGCATGCGCGAGTGGTACGTGCTGACCTACGTCTTCGGCTCCATCTTCATCGCCGGTCAGGTGCTGGAGTACGCCGAGCTCGTGCACGAGGGCTTCACCCTGCAGACCGACTCGTACACGTCGATCTTCTACCTGGCCACCGGCTTCCACGGCATCCACGTGCTGGGCGGTCTGATCGCCTTCCTGCTGATCATCGGCCGCACGTTCACCACCCGCCACTACTCGCACTCGCAGGCCACGGGCGCCATCGTCACCAGCTACTACTGGCACTTCGTCGATGTCGTGTGGATCGTCCTGTTCGCGTCGATCTACCTGCTGAAGTGACGCCCTCGGTGTCCACCCCCCGTTCCGCCCCCGCGTCCCTCGACGATTGGTCCGACCGATGAACTCCCTCCTCGATCTCCGGCGCCACCCGGCTGCCATCCTGGTGCTGCTGCTCGCGGCACTGGCCGTGATGGGTGGCCTCTACACCGCGCTGAAGCCCACCGACGTCCAGGCCGAGGCCCCCGCCGCTGCCTCCGCCGACGACGTCAAGGAGGGCGACAAGCTCTTCCAGGCCAACTGCGCCACCTGCCACGGCAAGAACGGCGAGGGCATCACCGATGCCGGCCCGTCCCTCGTGGGCGTCGGCGCCGCCGCGGTCGACTTCCAAGTCGCCACCGGCCGCATGCCGCTGAGCGGCCCGGGCGTGCAGGCCAAGCGCAAGGCCCCCCAGTTCGACCAGAAGCAGATCGACCAGATGGCCGCCTTCGTCGCGAGCCTCGGCAACGGACCCTCCACCCCCGAGGCCGAGTACACCGACCTCAAGGGCGCCGACCCCGCCCACGGTGGTGAGCTCTACCGCGTCAACTGCGCCATGTGCCACAACTTCAACGGCTCCGGTGGCGCCCTGACGCGCGGCAAGTTCGCCCCCACGCTGGAGGGCGTCGAGCCGAAGCACATCTACGAGGCCATGGAGACCGGCCCTCAGAACATGCCGGTGTTCAACGACCAGAACCTCTCGCCCCAGGACAAGGAGGACATCGCCGCCTACCTGGACGAGATGCACTCCTCGCCCAACCAAGGCGGTAACGACCTCGGCAACCTCGGCCCGGTGGCCGACGGTGTGTTCATCTGGACCCTCGGCATCGGCCTGTTCCTGGGTGCCGCCTACTGGCTGACCCGGAAGTCCAGCTGATGCCCCCCGCCCACATCCCTGCCCACGGAGAGGACGCCATGTCGCACGGCTCCCACCCCCTGGCCCGCCACGAGGGTGACTCCCACCACGACGTGGTGCCCGACCACTTCGAGAACCCCGGCCACCCGCCGCACGTGCTGCGCTGGGCCGACGTCGACCCTGCCGCCGCGCGCCGCGCGGAGCGCCAGGTCGCCGGCTTCTTCCTGCTGTCCATCATCGGCACGCTGGCCTTCATCGTCGCGTACTTCTGGATGGACCAGGACGCCGTCGGCACCGTGCCCGGCATCGGCGCGCAGAACCTGTACCACCTGGTGCTCGGCGTGACGATGGCCCTGTCCCTGCTCGGCATCGGCCTGGGTGTCGTCCACTGGTCCAAGACCCTCATGGACGACCACGAGGTCACCGAGGAGCGCCACGTGCTGGCCTCCGACGCCGAGACCCGCCGGGGCTTCGGCGACACGATCGCCGAGGGCCTGGAGTCCTCGCAGATCATGCGTCGCCCGCTCATCAAGTACACGCTCGGCGGCGCGCTGGGCCTGTTCGCCCTCCCGCTGGGCATCCAGCTGGTCGGCTCGATGGGCCCGCTCCCCCGCAACGACCTCGAGGAGACGTTCTGGGACAAGGGCATGCGTCTGGTCACCGACCCCGACGGCATCCCGATCAAGGCCGCCGACGTGAGCAAGGGATCGGTCTTCCACGTGCTGCCCGAGGGCATCAACGAGGCCGAGCACCCGCTGGACGAGAAGGCCAAGGCCTCCGTCCTGCTGATGCGCCTGAACCCGGACGACATCCAGTCCGACAAGCAGCGCGAGTGGGGTTACGAGGGCATCGTGGCCTACTCCAAGATCTGCACCCACGTGGGTTGCCCCGTTGCTCTGTACGAGCAGCAGACCCACCACCTGCTGTGCCCCTGCCACCAGTCGACCTTCGACGTGACGCAGGACTGCAAGGTCATCTTCGGCCCGGCCAAGCGCCCGCTGCCGCAGCTGAAGATCTCCGTCGACGAAGAGGGTTACCTCACCGCCGACCAGGGCTTCACCGAGCCGGTCGGCCCGAGCTACTGGGAGCGTGAGCTGTGAGCACCGCTGCAGAGTCCCGCACGGCGCGTACGACGCGCCCCGCACCGGTCGTCGCGCCGACGCAGCGCGGCCCGATCCAGAACGTCGCCACCTGGGTGGACGCCCGCACCGGTGGTGCCGGCTTCACCCGGTACCTGATGCGCAAGGTGTTCCCGGACCACTGGTCGTTCATGATCGGTGAGATCGCCATGTACTCGATGGTGGTCTGCCTGGTCTCGGGTGTCTTCCTCACGATGTGGTTCGTCCCCTCCATGGCGCACACCGTCTACGAGGGCGACTACGAGCCGCTGCGCGGCATCGGCATCTCCGAGGCGTACAACTCCTCGCTGGCCATCAGCTTCGACATCAAGGGTGGTCTGCTCATGCGGCAGATCCACCACTGGGCCGCGCTGATCTTCATCGTCGCCATCATGCTGCACGCCCTGCGCGTGTTCTTCACCGGCGCGTTCCGCAAGCCGCGTGAGATCAACTGGGTGATCGGCTGCATGCTGTCGATGATCGCCATCTTCGAGGGCTTCATGGGCTACTCGCTGCCGGACGACCTCCTGTCGGGTACCGGTGTGCGCGCCATGCAGGGCTTCCTGATGTCGGCCCCGATCGTGGGCACCTACCTGTCGTACATGCTGTTCGGCGGTGGCTTCCCGGGCGAGATGATCATCCCCCGCTTCTACGCCTTCCACGTGCTGATCATCCCGGCCATCCTGGTGGGTGTGTTCGCGGCCCACATCATCCTGGTGGCCGTGCACAAGCACACCCAGTACCCCGGACCGGGCCGGACCAACGACAACGTCGTCGGTTTCCGCGTGATGCCGGTGTACGCCGCGAAGGCCGGTGGCTTCTTCTTCATCGTCTTCGGCCTCATCGTGCTGATCTCGGCCCTGGTCACGATCAACCCGATCTGGGCGTACGGCCCCTACGAGCCCACCCAGGTGACGGCCGGTTCTCAGCCCGACTGGTACATGGGCTTCGCCGACGGCGCCCTGCGCCTGCTGCCGGGAAGCTTCGAGTTCGTGCTGTTCGACCGCACCTTCTCGATGAACATCTTCCCGGGCTCGCTGTTCCTCATCCCGTTCATGTACGGCATCGCGATGGTCTACCCCTTCCTCGAGGCGTGGGTCACCGGTGACGACCGTGAGCACCACCTGCTGCAGTACCCGTACAACGCGCCGGTGCGTGCCGGTCTGGGTGCCGCCTTCTTCACCGTCTACCTGGTGCTGTGGGCCGCGGCCGGCAACGACATCATGGCCATCAAGCTGGGGCTGTCGATCAACGACGTCACCAACGTGCTGCGCGCGCTGTTCTTCATCGGGCCGGTGGTCGTGTTCTTCGTCGTGAAGCGCATCTGCCTCTCGCTGCAGCGTCGCGACCGCGACAAGGTGCTGCACGGCCGTGAGTCGGGTCGCATCGTCCGCACCCCGGAGGGTCGCTTCTTCGAGGCGCACGAGGAGCTCTCGGACTACGAGCGCTGGAACCTCGTGCAGCACCCGGACTACCGGGCGCTCACGGCCGAGGAGATCGCCGGCACCGACGAGAACGGCGTGCAGCGCGACCCGTCCTTCATGGACAAGGCCCGCGCCCGCATGACCTCGTTCTTCTTCGAGGACCGCATCCCCGCGGTGACCCCGGCCGAGCTGGCCGAGGCGCACGCCGACGAGCACCACGCCCACGATCACCACCTGGCCGTCCAGGCCCAGAACGAGGTCGCCGTCGTGGAGGAGTCGCTGCAGGGCCAGAAGCGCCACTGACGCGACACCACCCCTGAACGGGCCGCTCTCCCACCGGGAGGGCGGCCCGTTCCGCGTCCCCGCCCTCCTCCCTCGTGGTCCGGGCGCTGCCGGCGCCTCATCCGGGCGCTGCCGGGACAGGCTCGCCTGCCCGGCGCGACGGTGCCCACCTTGAGATACTCCGACCATGGACAGCCGCCGGTACGCCCTCTCCCGCGAGGAGTTCGAGGAGGCCGTCGGCGACGGCCTGGACCGCCTCCCGGAGCGCCTCGTCGACCGCATGGACAACGTGGTGATCCTCGTGGAGGAGGAGCCCACGCCAGAGCAGCTCGCCAGCATCCGCGAGCCGGGCGCCCACGGCCAGGGCACGTCCCTGTTCGGCCTGTACGAGGGGGTGCCGCTCCCCCAGCGCAGCGGCTTCCACCCGCCCCACGTGCCGGACCGCGTGTTCATCTTCCGCGGCCCCCTCTCCCGGGCCTTCCGCACGCCCCACGCGCTGCGCGAGCAGGTCGCCGTCACCGTCCTGCACGAGGTGGGGCACCACTTCGGCATCGACGACGACCGGCTGCACGAACTCGGCTGGGGCTGACGAGTCACGCAAGCGGCGGGCCCCACCCCACGACCCCGGGCCACCAGCGCCCGATGAGGACACCACCAGGAGGAACCATGGACACTCCCGCAGCGCGGCACCCCGAACGCACCGACCCACCCACCGGGCACCCCGGGGAGCCCCACGCCGCCAGCGCCGCCTCCCGGCTCAACTGGCTCCGCGCAGGGGTGCTCGGCGCCAACGACGGCGTCGTGTCCACCTCTGGCCTTGTCATCGGCGTGGCGGCTGCCTCGGCCTCCGACTCGGCGATCCTCGCCGCCGGCATGGCCGGACTGGCCGCCGGTGCCCTCTCCATGGGGGTCGGTGAGTACGTGTCGGTGTCCACGCAGCGCGACACCGAGACCGCGCTGCTGGCCAAGGAACGCCACGAGCTGGCCACCATGCCCGAGGAGGAGCTGGAGGAGCTGGCCGCCCTCTACGCCGCCAAGGGCCTCGACCCCGAGCTGGCACGCGAGGTGGCCGTCCAGCTGACCGCCCACGACGCCCTGGGCGCCCACGCGGAGGTCGAGCTGGGCCTCGACGAGGACGAGCTCACCAACCCCTGGCAGGCGGCCGCTGCCTCGATGCTGGCCTTCACCCTCGGGGCGCTCATCCCCCTGCTCACGATCCTGCTCCTGCCTCCCTCCGTGCGCGTGGCGGGCACCGCCGTCGCGGCGGCCGCGGCCCTCGCGCTCGCCGGCTGGTCCAGCGCCGTGCTGGGCGGCGCGGCCATCGGCCGGGCGGTGGCACGCAACGTCGGCGGCGGCATCCTGGCCATGGCCATCACCTACGGCGTCGGCGCGCTCGTGGGCACCTCGGTGGGCTGAGCCCCCTCCGATCCTCCTCCGGCACACACGAAGGAGCCCGCCCCCTGTCCAGGGGGCGGGCTCCTTCGTGTGTGCGGCGCTGGGCCTCAGACGTGGTGCGGACCGGAGAAGTACTCGTAGGTCCAGCCGATCACGGAGAAGATCAGCATGGCCATGCCGAGCACCACCATCCACCAGCCGATGGCCACGCCCATGAAGACGACGGCACCGGACAGGGCGAGCCACAGCGGCTGCCAGGAGTACGGCGCGAAGTTGCCGTAGTGACCGGCGACCTGGTCGATGTGGCCGTAGCGGTCGTCCTCCGGGCGGGTGGCCGGGAGGGTCTTGGCGGTGACGCCGATGTACCAGCCGATCATGCCCACCATGCCGGCGCAGAGCAGCAGGCCGACCCAGCCGACCGGCTCGTTCCAGCCACTCCAGAAGCCGTACAGCAGCCAGAAGGCCAGGAACGGAGGAACCAGGTACCAGAAGAGCTTGCCTTCAACCTTCATGGGCGTTCCTCACTTGTCCGTGGTGCGAACGGTGGCGCGGGCGTCACCGTAGTCGGCGTTGTCGTGGCGACCGTCCTCCTTGACGCCGCCCTCGTCCGGGGCGTCGGCCAGCTGGCCCATGACACCGGAGTCGGGGGTCGGGGCGTCCAGCGCGGCGACCTCGGGGTGGTTGAGGTCGAACACCGGGCGCTCGGAGCGGATGCGCGGGATGGCGTTGAAGTTGTGGCGCGGCGGCGGGCAGCTGGTGGCCCACTCGAGGGAGGAGCCCCAGCCCCACGGGTCGTCCACGTCGACCTTCTCGCCCTTCTTGGCGGTGATGTAGACGTTCCAGAAGAACGGCAGCATCGAGACGGCGAGCATGAACGCACCGACCGTGGAGATCTGGTTCAGGAAGGTGAACCCGTCCTCGACCATGTAGTCGGCGTAACGACGCGGCATGCCCTCGACACCCAGCACGTGCTGCACCAGGAAGGTGATGTGGAAGCCGAAGAACAGGATCCAGAAGTGGATCTTGCCCAGGGTCTCGTTGAGCATCTTGCCGGTGAACTTGGGCCACCAGAAGTAGAAGCCCGCGAACATCGCGAACACCACGGTTCCGAAGATCACGTAGTGGAAGTGGGCCACCACGAAGTAGGAGTCCGTCAGGTGCAGGTCCACCGCGGGGGCGGACAGGACGATGCCGGTCAGACCACCGAAGAGGAAGGTCACGAGGAAGCCGAGCGACCACAGCATCGGGGTCTCGAAGCTCAGCGAGCCGCCCCACATGGTGCCGATCCAGTTGAAGAACTTCACGCCGGTGGGCACCGCGATGAGCATGGTCATCACGGAGAAGAAGGGCAGCAGCACCTGGCCGGTGCCGAACATGTGGTGGGCCCACACGGACATCGACAGCGCGGCGATGGTGATCGTCGCCATGATCAGGGTCTTGTAGCCGAAGATCGGCTTGCGGCTGAACACCGGGACGATCTCGCTGATGATGCCGAAGAACGGCAGGGCGATGATGTACACCTCGGGGTGGCCGAAGAACCAGAACAGGTGCTGCCACAGCATGGCGCCACCGTTGGAGACGTCGTAGATGTGCGTGCCGACGATGCGGTCGGCGGCCATGCCGAACATGGCGGCGGTCAGCACCGGGAAGACCAGCAGCACCAGGATCGAGGTCACCAGGACGGTCCAGGTGAAGATCGGCATACGGAACATGGTCATGCCCGGCGCACGCATGCAGATGATCGTGACGATGAAGTTCACCGAACCAAGGATGGTTCCGAAACCACTCAGACCCAGACCCATGACCCAGAGGTCACCACCCAGCCCGGGGCTGTAGGTGGGGCCGGCCAGCGGCTGGTAGGCGAACCAGCCGAAGGAGGCAGCGCCGTCCGGGGACAGGAAGCTGGCGGCGGCGATGAGGCCACCGAACAGGTAGAGCCAGTAGGCGAACATGTTCAGACGCGGGAAGGCCACGTCCGGGGCGCCGATCTGCAGCGGCATGAGCGCGTTCGCGAAGCCCGCGAAGAGCGGCGTCGCGAAGAGCAGCAGCATGATCGTGCCGTGCATGGTGAACAGCGCGTTGAACTGGTCCTTGGACTGCAGGACCTGCATGCCCGGGTCGAACAGCTCGGCGCGGATGAACAGCGCCATGAGCCCGCCGAGGCAGAACCACGCCACGGTGGTGATGAAGTAGAGGTTTCCGATCACCTTGTGGTCGGTGGTCGTCAGGTACTTGACCGCCAGGGCACCGGCCCGCGTTTGCGGACGAGCCACGCTGTGCGCCTCGTCAGCCACGCGGGGGGCGACCCCGGGGTGAGAGATGGTAGCCATCAGTTGTCCTTCCCGCCCTTGCTGATCCACTCGTTGTGCTTCGGGTCGCGCTCGTGCACGCCCTTCTCACCCTGGATCAGCTCCTTGCGGTCGTAGCCGGTGTCCAGGAAGCCCTGCTTGCCGTCGTCGGCCAGCTTCTTCATCTGCTTGTCGTACTCGTCGCGCTCGACCACCTTCACCTGGAAGAGCATCTCCGAGTGGTAGGTGCCGCAGAGCTCGGCACACTTGCCCTGGTAGGTGCCCACCTTGGTGGGGGTCACCTGAAAGCGGTTCACCACACCCGGGATCATGTCCAGCTTCTGGAGGAACTGGGGCACCCAGAAGGAGTGGATGACGTCGCGCGAGGTGAGCACGAACTCGGTGCGCTCGTTGACCGGCAGGTACAGGGTGGGCAGCTTGTCGGCCACACCGTCCTTGCCCGTGAGCACGGCCTGCTGGCCGGAGTCGTGCACGTCGTCGCTCAGGTAGTTGAAGTCCCAGCTCCACTGCTTGCCGGCGACGTTGACGATGTTCTGCGGCTCCTGCTCGACGCTCATGAGCGCGTCCTCGGTCTTCACGTTCTGCACGAAGAGCGCGGCGACCATGACGATCGGCACGACCGTGTAGAGGATCTCGATCGGCACGTTGTACCGGAACTGCTTGGGGACCTCGGCGTCGTTCTTGCGGCGGTAGGCCAGCACGCACCAGAGCATCAGGCCCCACACCAGGATGCCGACCGCCAGGGCGGCGATCCACATGCCCACCCAGAACGAGATGACGCCGTCGGCATTCTCGCTGGCGCCCTCGGGGAGGTACCCGCGGGCGATCTGGTCCGAGCTCCCGCAGGCGCTCAGGACCATCGCACCGATGGTGGCCGCTCCGGCCAGGACCGCGGGGCGCTTCCAGCGCCGTGTGTGATCGGGGTGCCTGTGCACTCGATGCCACCTTCCGTGAAGCTGTGTCGTCAGTGCACGCGGTTCAGGGGCATGCACTGCAGTTGCCCCATCATCCTACCCAACGTCGGAGTTCGCCACGGGGGCGGCTCGCCGCCACGGATCATCCTCGTCGGTGGCGGCGTCCAGGCGCCGCAGGTACTCCGCGCGCGGCAGCGTGGTCACCCCCATCGAGGCGAGGTGGTCGGTGCGCCACTGCACGTCGACCAGCCCCCGCTCCCCCACCACGTCCATGACGCGCGCCATGCCCACCATCGCCGCCTTCGAGGCGTCCGTGACGTGATGGAACATCGACTCCCCCGCGAAGAAGCCCCCGATCCCCACCCCGTAGAGGCCGCCCACCAGCCGGCTCTCCTGCCACACCTCCACGCTGTGGGCGTGGCCCAGCCGGTGCAACCGGCCGTAGGCCCGCCGAACCGTCGGGGTGATCCACGCGCCCTCGCGCCGGGGGTCGGCGCAGGCGGCGACCACGTCGTCGAAGGCGGCGTCGGTGGTCAGGGTGAACGCCCGCATCGACCGGCGCAGGGACCGGCTCACGTGCAGCCCCCCGGGCAGGAGCACCCCCCGCTCCTCGGGGAACCACCAGCCGACCGGCCCGCTGCCGCCTCCCCCGACCCCCATCGGGAACACGCCGTGCGTGTAGGCCGACAGGAGCGTCTCCGGGGCCAGGTCGCCCCCGACGCCGACGAGGTCGTCCCCCGGCACGGCGCTGGCGACCGCGGCCGCGAAGTCCAGACGGCACCGCAGACGCACGGCTCACCCCCTCCGGTGGGGGTGAGCCGTGCGGTGCCCGGACTCAGCTGAAGGAGTCACCACAGGCGCAGGAGCTGCCCGCGTTCGGGTTGTCGATGGTGAAGCCCTGCTTCTCGATGGTGTCGGCGAAGTCGATGGACGCGCCGTCGAGGTAGGGGGCGCTCATGCGGTCCACGACCACCTCGACGCCGTCGAAGTCACGGGTCAGGTCACCGTCGAGCGTGCGCTCGTCGAAGTACAGCTGGTAGATCAGGCCGGAGCACCCACCGGGCTGCACACCGATGCGCAGGCGCAGGTCGTCGCGGCCCTCCTGGGCGAGCAGGCTCTTGACCTTGTCGGCGGCGACCGGGGTCAGGGTGACGCCGTGGGTGGCCTCGGAGGTGGTCTGGTCCTGGACGGTCATGTCTGTCCTCACTCGGGGTGCGGCTTGATGGGTCCTCAAGGGTACGCCTCGTCCCCGCCGGGCATTCCCGACGGGGACGAGGCGGCGGGGACGCCGGTCAGTCGGCGAGGCTCGAGAGCAGGAGCGCCTCGGCGACGCAGACCTTCTCGAACTCCCCCAGGTGCAGGCTCTCGTTGGCGCCGTGGGCGCGGGTGTCGGGGTCCTCCACGCCGGTCACGAGGATGGACGCCTCGGGGAACTTCTCGGCGAACATCGCGATGAACGGGATGGAGCCGCCCAGACCGATGTCGACGGCGTCGGTGCCCCAGGCAGCGCCGAAGGCGCTGCGCGCCGCGTCGTAGGCCGGGCCGGAGGCGTCGGCGCGGAAGCCGCTGCCGGCGTCCTGCAGGGTCACCTCGAGGGTGGCACCCCAGGGCGCGTACTCGCGGAGGTGCGCCTCGATGGCCTCGAAGGCGGCCTGCGGGTCCTGCGAGGGCGCCAGGCGGAAGGACAGCAGACCGGTGGTGCTGGCCAGCAGGGTGTTGGAGGCCTCGGAGACCCGCGGGGCGTCCACGCCGATGACGCTGGCGGTCGGCTTGGCCCACAGGCGCTCGGTGAGGCTGCCGGTGCCGACGAGCCGGCTGTCGGGGAGCATCCCGGACTCGCTGCGGAAGTCGGCCTCGTCCATATCCAGGTCCCCCACCGGGTCGACGGCCAGGCCCTTGACGGCCACGTCGCCGGCCTCGTCGTGCAGGCTGGCGGCCAGGCGGGAGAAAGCGGTGAGCGAGTCCATGGCCGGGCCGCCGTACATACCCGAGTGCACCGCGTGGGAGAGCGTGGAGACCGTCACCTGCACGCGCACCATGCCGCGCAGGGAGGTGGTCAGGGCCGGCACGCCGACCTTCCAGTTGGCCGAGTCGGCCAGGACGATGGCATCGCAGGCCAGCTTGTCGCCGTGCTTCTCGAGGATGTCCGGGAGGCTCTCGGAGCCGTACTCCTCCTCCCCCTCCACGAAGACGGTGACACCCACCGGCGGGCGTCCGTCGTGGGCCCGCAGGGCGGCGACGTGGGCCATGACGCCCGCCTTGTCGTCGGCGCACCCGCGGCCGAAGAGGCGGTCCCCCTTGCGGGTGGGCTCGAAGGGCGGGGTGTCCCAGTCGGCCTCGTCCCCGGGCGGCTGCACGTCGTGGTGGGCGTAGAGCAGCACCGTGGGGGCGCCCTCCGGCGCCGGGAGCGTGCCGATGACCGCCGGCGCCCCACCCTCGGTGACGATCTCCACCTCGAGGCCGGCGCCCTCCAGCAGGCGGGCGGTGGCCTCGGCGGAGGCCTGCACGTGGGACTGGTCGAAGGACGGCATCGACACGCTGGGGATGCGGGCGAGCTCCACCAGCTCGTCGATCACCTGCGGCATGCCGTCCAGGACGGCCTGGCGCAGGGCGGCGTCGTCGCGCCGGGGTGCGGGGGCGGGTGTGTTCTGGGTCATGTCCCCGACCCTATGCGGTGCCCGCGGGCGCTCAGCGCAGGGCGCGGGGCTTCTCGCCGCGGCCCACGGCCGGGCGCGGGGTGCGGGCGCCGCGCATCTGGAAGGAGCGCAGGATGACGTAGGTGGCCAGGCCCTTGCCCTCCTCGGCCCGGCGCGGGAACACGCGGGCGACCTCGCCCCTCAGGCGGCGGGCCAGCAGCCAACCGTCCACGAGCCCGGCGACGAGCATCCCGTAGACGAGCACGAAGATCGGCAGGCGGAAGGTGGCGGCCAGCTCCGGGCGGGCGATCATCACGACGGTGAGCAGCAGGGTCACCAGCAGGATCGGCAGCATGACCTGCCCGACGGTGAAGCGAGAGTCCACGCGGTCACGCACGTAGGCACGCACCGGACCACGGTCGCGCGCCGGCAGGTAGGCGTCGTCCCCGTCGAGCATCCCCTGGCGGGCACGGGCCCGCTCCTCGGCGCGCTCGCGACGCTCGGCCTCCTTGGCGGCCTTGCGGTCGGTCACCACCAGCGGCTTGCGGCGGGCGGCCTGCGCCTCGCGTCGCTTGGGGGTGGGGCGCCCCTTCTTCCGCTGGCCCTCGGGGCGGGTGTCCACCTCCTCCACGGGCTGGGGTTCCTCGGTCTGCACGGTGTCTCGGTGGGCCATGGGCGAAGGGTACGTGGTGACATACTGCGCGACGCAGACCAGCCGGCACCGAACGCACCCACCGAGGGGGAGGGACCACGATGGACCGCACGACGGACCGAGGACGCCGGGACGCTCCCGGGCCCCGCCGCCCCCGCACGGCGCTGGCCCTGGCCCTCACGGTCACCGCCGCCCTCTCGGCGGCCTCCCCCGCCCACGCCGAGCCCGCCCACCGGTACTGGTCGACCTGGACGCTGCAGGGCACCAGCTGGCAGGTGCCCGAGCGCAGCGCCACCGAGGAGGTCCCCGCCGACGGATCCGTCGTCGGGCTGCGCTTCGCCCTGCTCCCGGCGTCGGCCACCAACGGTCGCTCCCCGCGCGCGACGCCGTCGTTCGAGGAGGTGTGCGGCCGGACCGCGCCGGAGGCCGGCACCAAGCGGGTCGGCGTGGTGGTGGACCACGGTCGCCCCGAGGAGTCCGCCTCCCGCCCGCAGGACGCCCCGCAGGTGGAGACGGCCTGCGCCGTGGCCCCGGTGGACGCGACCCTGGTCGCCACCGTGCGCCACGCGCTCGACGTGCAGGGCACCCCGCCGATGGTGTGCGCCGTCGACGGTCACCCGGCCGAGGGCTGCTCGGCCAACCGCGTGGCCGACGCGGACTCGGCCGTGCTGGAGGCCACCGAGGAGCCGGTGGAGCCCGTGCGGCGCACGGCCCCCGAGCCCACCGACCCGGACACGGCGCCCGCGGCGACCCCCTCCCCCGAGGCCTCCCCGTCCCCCTCCGGCGGCGAGGAGTCCGCCGGGGAGGGCCCGGCACCGACCGCCGGCGAGGACGCCCCGGCCGCCCCCGAGCGACGGGAGGCACCGGACGGCGCCCTCGTGCCCTGGTACGTGACGGCCCTGGCCCTGGCCCTGCTCGCCGGCGGGCTCTGGATGCTGCTGCGCCCGCTCCCCGCCGGACGGGGCAGCGGGTTCCGCCACACCCTCGCCGAGCAGCTGCGCACGCGCCGCGGCACCGGCGGATCCGCACCCGAGGACGCCGCCGACGCCCCCGGAGCGGAGGCGGAACCCGACCCGGTGGACGACGCCCCGGACTCCCCCGACCACNCCCCCGGCGGGGCCCCGCCGCCGTGCGATGGGGTGCCGCGTCAGCCGCGGACGCCGGCCTCCACGAACGGCGGCTTCACGAGCTCGCCGGCCACCTCACGGCCGCGCACGTCGATGACGACCTCGTCACCGAAGGTGTGGGAGCGGTCCACCAGCGCGATGGCGATGCCGTGGCCCAGGGTGGGCGAGAAGGTGCCGGAGGTGACCACCCCGATGACCGTGCCGTCGGTGGCCCTCACCTCGTTGCCCTCACGCGGGATGCCGCGACCGGTCACCTTGATGCCGCGGTTCAGGCGGCCGGACTTCTCCGCGCGCTGGGCCGCCAGGGCCTCCTTGCCCCAGAAGGCCTCCTTGTCCCAGCCGACGGCCCAGGCGTTGCGGGCCATCACCGGGGAGATGTCCACCGAGAGCTCGTGGCCGTGCAGCGGGTAGCCCATCTCGGTGCGCAGCGTGTCGCGGGCACCCAGGCCGGCGGGCAGGCCGCCCACCTCGGCGGCAGCGGCCACGAGGGCCTCCCACAGCTCGGCGGTGGCGTCCCAGGGGCAGACCAGCTCGTAGCCCTTCTCACCGGTGTAGCCGGAGCGGCAGACGACCACCTCGTGGCCCTTCCACTGCGCGTCGAGGAAGGACATGAAGTCCGGGTGGTCCACCGGCAGGCCGAGGGCGGTCATGACCTCGTCGGCCTTCGGGCCCTGCACGGCGACGATGCCGTGCTGGGTGTGCTCGTCGGAGACGGTCACCTCCGGGGCGCGCTCGGCCGCGGCCTCGGTGAGCAGGCGGGCCACCTGGGTGGCGTTGGCGGCGTTGGGCACGAGGAACACGTCGTCCTCGGAGCGCAGGTACTGGATCAGATCGTCGACGACACCACCGGACTCGTTGCAGCACATCGTGTACTGCGCCTTGCCCGGCTCGATGCGGGTGAGGTCGTTGGTGAAGCAGGAGTTGACGAAGGCCGCCGCACCGGGACCGGAGACGCGGACCTTGCCCATGTGCGAGACGTCGAAGAGCCCGACGGCCTCGCGGGTGGCGTTGTGCTCGGCCTTGACGCCGCCGCCGGGGAACTCGATGGGCATGTCCCAGCCACCGAAGTCGGCCATCTTGGCGCCGCGGGCGACGTGGGCCTCGTGGAGGGGGGAGTGACGGAGGGAGGAGTCGGTCATGTGCGCACCGTACCCGCCCGGACGTGACGTGGATCGCACCGCGCGTACGATCGGTGCCACTGTGGCCCGGCGGCCGAGTCGCCGGGCCGTCTGGAGCGCGAACCGATCCCGATCCGAGGAGACCTGATGACGAGCGTGCCCTTCGAGCTGTCCCCCTTCGACCTCGAGCTCACGACGGCCACCGAGGCCCCGGCCGAGGCCACCGCCGACGCCCTGGTGCTGGGCGCCTGGCAGGTGGACGGCAAGGCCGAGCTGGCCGCCGCCGACCTGCCCGCCGAGGCCACCGAGGCCCTGGCCGCCGCCCTGACCACGCTCAAGGCCACCGGCGCCGTGGACTCCACGACCGTGCTCGCCGGCGCCCCCGGCGTGTCCGCCACCCTCGTCGTGGTGGCAGGTCTGGGCAAGCAGGCCGACGCGACCACCGACCGCCTGCGCCGCGCCGCCGGTGCCGCCGTGCGCGCCACCGCCGGCGCCACCCGTGTGGTGCTGGCGCTGCCGGCCACCGACGCCACCGGCACCGTCGCCGCCGCCGAGGGCGCCGTGCTGGGCGCCTACGCCGACACCCGCTTCAAGAGCTCGGTGGAGGCCACCGACGAGGTGGAGGCCGAGGCCCCCGAGGTGCGCAGCATCGCCGTGGTGCCCGCCGGGGACGCCGCCGAGGTGGAGACCGGGCTGCAGCGCGCCCTGGTGCTGGGCCGCCAGATGGCCTACGCCCGCGACCTGGTGAACACCCCCGCCAACTTCCTCTACCCCGAGTCCTTCGCCGCCTCGGTGACCGAGCGCGCGCCGCAGGGCGTGGAGGTCGAGGTCATCGACGACGCGCAGCTGGAGTCCATGGGCGCCGGCGCCATCCACGGCGTGGGCAAGGGCTCGGCGCGCGGTCCCCGCATCGCGGTGCTGCGCTACCGCCCGGCCGGTGCCCAGAAGCACGTGGCGATGGTGGGCAAGGGCATCACCTTCGACACCGGTGGCCTCTCCCTCAAGCCGCCGCAGGGCATGACCACCATGAAGTGCGACATGGGTGGCGCGGCCGCCGTGGCCGGCGCCGTGTTCGCCGCCGCCGAGCTGGGCGTGCAGACGGCCGTCACCGGCATCCTCTGCCTGGCCGAGAACATGCCCTCGCGCGACGCCCAGCGCCCCGGTGACGTGGTGACCGCCCTCAACGGCCTGACCGTGGAGGTGCTCAACACCGACGCCGAGGGCCGTCTGGCCATGTGCGACGGCCTCGTGCTGGCCACCCGCGAGAAGCCCGACCTGGTGCTCGACATCGCCACCCTCACCGGTGCCGCGGTGATGGCCCTGGGCGACCGCACCGCCGGCGTCGTGGCCAACGACGACGCCCTGCGCGAGCGCGTGGTGGGGCTGGCCGAGCGCACCGGCGAGCCGCTGGTGGGCCTGCCCATCCCCGAGGAGGTGCACGAGGGCCTCGTCTCCCCCGTGGCCGACCTGCGCAACATCATCGGCTACGGCAAGCCGGCCGGCATGCAGACCGCCGCGGCCTACCTGATGCGCTTCGTGGGCTCCACGCAGGGTAAGGACCACGTCACGGGCGACGCCCAGCAGCTGCCGTGGGCCCACATCGACATCGCCGGCCCGGCCTTCCACGAGGGCAGCCCGTGGGGCTACACCCCCGCCGGCGGCACCGGCTCCGGCCTGCGCACCCTGCTGGCCGCCGTCGAGGACGTGCCGCTGGCCTGACGCGCCCACCCGGGCCCGCTCCCCCGCCCGCCCCGGGCCGGGGAGCGAGGGGGCCGGACACGACGGAGCCCCCACCCGGTGCCGTGCACCGGGTGGGGGCTCCTCGCACGCGCGCGGACGGCGCTGCGGGTGCTCAGACGCTCTTGCGCCGGAACATCTGCTGGGCGCCCGAGGTCTCGGGCCCGTGGGGGTGCTCCACCTTGCCGTGGCCCCCCTCGGCCGACACGTCGGTGCCGCCGTGGGCCTTCTTGGCCGCGAGGGCCTCCTCGAACTTGCGCCTGGTCTCGTCGGTGACGTGCTCGTTCGTCATGACGTGACCTCCTTCCCGCCGATGCCAGGGCCGCGGCCGGTCCGCGGTGCTCGACTGCGCCCAGCGTGGCACCCCACCAAGGGGGCGTCCACCGTTTTTCCCACGGCCGACGGGCCGCGGCCCGACCGACCCGGGAGCCCACCTGACGTGGCCTGCGCCACATGGCACGATGACCCCGACCTCTCCCGGGCCACACCGCCCGGTCCCCCGACATCCACCCCAGGAGCGTCCATGTCGAGCAGCCAGCCCACCCACGACCTCGTCATCCTCGGTGGCGGAAGCGGCGGCTACGCGGCCGCCCTGCGCGCGGCCGAGCTGGGCCTCACCGTGGCCCTGGTGGAGAAGGGCAAGCTGGGCGGCACCTGCCTGCACCAGGGTTGCGTGCCCACCAAGGCGCTGCTGCACGCCGCCGAGGTGGCCGACAGCACCCGCGAGAGCGCCAGCTTCGGCGTGAACGCGACCTTCGAGGGCATCGACATGGGCCGCGTGAACGCCTACAAGGACGGCGTCATCGGCCGGCTGCACAAGGGTCTGCAGGGCCTGGTGAAGGCGCGCAAGGTGGAGTACGTGGAGGGCGAGGGCCGCCTCACCGCACCCAACACCGTCACCGTGGACGGCCGCGAGCTCGTGGGCAAGGACGTGGTGCTGGCCACCGGGTCGCGCCCGCGGTCCATCCCGGGTCTGGAGATCGGTGGTCGGGTGATGACCTCCGAGCAGGCCCTGCAGCTCGACTTCGTGCCGCAGTCCGTGGTGGTGCTCGGTGGCGGCGTCATCGGCGTGGAGTTCGCCAGCGTGTTCACCAGCTTCGGGGCCCAGGTCACCGTGGTGGAGGGCCTGGACCGCATCGTGCCCGCTGAGGACGAGGCCGTGAGCAAGACGCTGCTGCGCGCCTTCCGCAAGCGCAAGATCGACGTCCGCACCGGCGTCATGTTCGAGTCCGTGGACAACCGCGAGGACGGCGTCACCGTGAGGCTGCAGGACGGCACCACGCTGGAGGCCGACCTGCTGCTCGTGGCCATCGGTCGCGGCCCGGTCACCGAGGGGATGGGCTTCGAGGAGGCCGGCGTCACCCTCGACCGCGGCTTCGTGGTCACCGACGCCGACCTGCGCACCGGCGTGGACCACCTGTGGGCCGTCGGCGACATCGTGCCCGGCCTGCAGCTGGCCCACCGCGGCTTCGCCCAGGGCATCTTCGTGGCCGAGAAGATCGCCGGCCTGGAGCCCGCCCCGATCGACGAGGCCGGCATCCCCCGCGTCACCTACTGCGACCCCGAGATCGCGTCGGTGGGCCTCACCGAGGCCAAGGCCAAGGAGCAGTACGGCGAGGACGCCGTGGAGGCCCTGGAGTACAACCTCGGCGGCAACGGCAAGAGCCAGATCCTGGCCACGCAGGGCTTCGTCAAGCTGGTGCGCCGCAAGGACGGCCCGGTGGTGGGCATCCACATGGTCGGCGCCCGCATGGGTGAGCAGGTGGGTGAGGCCCAGCTCATCTACAACTGGGAGGCCCTGCCCGAGGAGGTCGCCGCCCTCGTCCACGCCCACCCCACCCAGAACGAGGCCCTCGGCGAGGCCCACCTGGCGCTGGCCGGCAAGCCGTTGCACGCCCACGCGTGACGTACACGGCACGCCCCGGGTGGTGCGCGGCACCGCCCAGTGTGGAGAATGGCTGCGCAAGGGCAGTACAGACCGCTCAACGAACGACCGAGGAGACAGGGAATGTCTGAGAAGGTGACGATGCCGGAGCTCGGCGAGTCCGTGACCGAGGGCACGGTGACGCGCTGGTTGAAGGCCGTGGGTGACGAGGTGGCGGTCGACGAGCCGCTGCTCGAGGTCTCCACCGACAAGGTGGACACCGAGATCCCCTCCCCGGTGGCGGGTGTGCTGCAGGAGATCCTTGCCGAGGAGGACGACACCGTCGAGGTCGGCGGCGACCTGGCCGTCATCGGCGACGGCGAGGCCTCCGGCGGGTCCGACGACTCCTCCGACGAGAAGGACGAGGAGCCCGCCGAGGAGAAGGCGGAGGAGCCGAAGAAGGCCGAGGAGAAGACGGAGGAGAAGGCCGAGAAGCCGGCCAAGAAGTCCTCCGGCGGCGGCGAGGGCCAGACCGTGACGATGCCGGAGCTCGGCGAGTCCGTGACCGAGGGCACCGTGACCCGCTGGCTGAAGGCCGAGGGTGACGAGGTCGAGGTCGACGAGCCGCTGCTCGAGGTCTCCACCGACAAGGTGGACACCGAGATCCCCTCCCCCTACGCGGGCGTGCTCTCCAAGATCATCGCCGGTGAGGACGAGACCGTCGAGGTCGGCGGCGAGCTGGGTGTCATCGGCGGCGAGGCCGGTGGCGACGACTCCTCCGAGGACGAGGCCGACCAGGACGCCGACGCCGAGCCGATGGACGCCGGGTCCGCCGAGGAGGTGGCTGCCGAGGGCGAGACCGAGGACCCGCAGGCCGCTGCGAAGGCCGACGAGAAGAAGGCCGCGGACAAGAAGGACCAGGAGCCGGCCCCGGCGAAGGAGGCCCCGAAGAAGGCCGAGTCCTCCGACAAGGGCTCCGACTCCGAGACCTACGTGACCCCGCTGGTGCGCAAGCTGGCCAAGCAGCACGGCGTGGACCTCTCCACCCTGGAGGGTTCCGGCGTGGGTGGCCGCATCCGCAAGCAGGACGTGCTGGCCGCCGCCGAGGGCAAGGGGGCCGAGGCGCCCGCCAAGGGCAAGGGGGCCGAGGCGCCCGCCGAAGCCCCGGCCGAGCAGCCGAAGGCCGAGCAGGAGCCGGCCGAGCAGCCCGCGCAGAAGCCCGCGGCGCAGTCCTCGGGTTCCGCGCAGAAGTCCTCCGGCGCCCTGGGCGACCTGCAGGCCAAGCGCGGCACCACCGAGAAGATGACCCGCCTGCGCAAGGTGATCGCCCAGCGCATGCTGGAGTCGCTGCAGGTCTCCGCGCAGCTGACCACCGTGGTCGAGGTGGACGTCACCAAGATCGCCCGCCTGCGTGACCGCGAGAAGAAGGCCTTCCAGGCCCGCGAGGGCGTCAAGCTCTCGTTCCTGCCCTTCTTCGCGCAGGCCGCCATCGAGGCGCTCAAGGAGCACCCGACGGTGAACGCCTCGGTGGAGGACGACCAGATCGTCTACCACGCCCAGGAGAACCTGGGCATGGCCGTGGACACCGACAAGGGCCTGCTGGTGCCGGTCATCAAGGACGCCGGGTCGCTGAACATCGCCGGCATCGCCCGCAAGATCGACGACCTGGCCAGCCGCACCCGCGACAACAAGGTGGGCCCGGACGAGTTGAGCGGTGCGACCTTCACGCTCACCAACACCGGTTCGCGCGGCGCCCTGTTCGACACGCCGATCATCAACCAGCCGAACGTGGCGATCCTCGGCACCGGTGCCGTGGTGAAGCGCCCGGTCGTGGTGAGCGACGAGGACGGTCTGGAGACCATCGCCATCCGCTCGATGGTGTACCTGGCCCTGTCCTACGACCACCGCATCGTGGACGGCGCCGACGCCGCCCGCTTCCTGGGCACCATGAAGGAGCGCCTGGAGGCCGGCCAGTTCGAGGTCTGACCCGCTGACGCCGGTCCGGCCCGCCCGGCCGGCACAGCCCTTGCACACGACGGGGCCCCGCACCACACGGTGTGGGGCCCCGTCCGCGCACCCGCTCCCGGTCAGGCGGCCAGCACCCGCCAGTCGGCCAGCCGCCAGGAGATCGGGCCGCCGTCCTTCCCCGAGGGCTCGAGCTCGAGCCGGACCGTCCGCGGGTCCCCTCCCTGGGCGGCCACCTTGGCGGTGAGCACCACCCGGCCCGCGCCGCTCCCTCCGTCTGCCCGGACCGGCCGCACGTCGCTCACGCGGTAGCGGGCCGCCACCGAGTGGCCCTCGGGCGCGGGGTGCCCGGTGTCGCGGCGCCAGGCGGGGCTGTCGCGCACCACCACCCGGGCCAGGGCCTCCCGGTCCCCTGCCACCCACGCGACCGCCCGGGTCGTGAGCAGATCGTCGACCTCCTCGGCGGTGGGCAGGGCCACGGGCGCGCCCGCCTCCGGCGCGGTGCGCGTGCGTGCAGGGGCAGGCGTGGGCGAGGCGGTACCACCGGCCGGGCGGTCCGACACGGCGGAGGGATCGGCCGGCGCCCCGGAGGGACCGGGCGCCGCCACCGGGGTCTCGGCCACGGCCGGGTCGGCCCCCTGCGAACCCACCGCCCAGAGGCCGCCGAGGGCCAGCACCGCCACGGCGCCGAGCACCAGCGGGCGCGTGCCCACCGGGTGCAGGCGCGACCGCAGACCGGACCGCTCCGGTTCCTGGGCGGCAGCGGCGAAGGCCTCGCGGAGGGCGGCCATCCGGTCCTGGTCGCCGCTGGCCGAGCCGTGGACCACCATGTCCGGCCAGGAGGTGCCCGGCCGGTCCGCGGGGTCCGCGTCCTCCGCGCCTTCGTCCCCGAGGGCGAACGGTGGCGCCTCCACACGCTCGGCAGCCGGGCTGGACGGGAGGGGGCTGGACGGGGCCGCACTCGCCGCCTCCGGCTCGTCCGGCCCGGGCGGAAGGTCGACCGGGCCGTCGGGCGGCGTGCTGGCCCCGGCCACCTCCTCGAGGGCGCCGGCGGCACAGACCACCAGGGCCGTGACCGTGGGACGTCCCGACGGGTCGTCGCGCAGGCCGCGCTCCACGGCCACCACGAGCTCCTCCGGCAGCTCCCACGTCACCACGTCGAGCAGGTCCCGGACCACCGCGGCCAGTTCGTAGGTGTCGCTCGCCGGGGTGGGCGCGTCGCCGTCCACCACCTCCGGCGGCTCCCGCAGCCAGGGGTCGTCCCCGGCCGGGACCGGCGGCCCCAGGTGGAAGCCGTGGTCGGCCCCCACCCCCACCACCGCGGTGCTCACGCCACCGTGCACCGCGCCACCCTCGTGGAGCCGCACCAGGTCGGCCCCCACCTCCCGCAGGAGCCGGGCCACCTCCTGCGGCGACGGCTCCCACCCTTCCTGCACCAGTTCCTGCACTCGAACCATGGGTGCAGCCTGCCGCGGATCCGGGTGGGCGTGTCGGGCGTCGTCCACAGGCGTACCCTCGGCGTATGCGCTTCGAGCACGTGGGCCTGGTTCCGGACACCGTCGACTACATGGAGGGCTGGGACCTGCAGAAGCAGGTGCACCAGCGCGTCGTCGAGGGTGGTGAGGACACCGTGCTGCTGCTGGAGCACACGGCCGTCTACACCGCCGGCAAGCGCACCGAGCCCCACGAGCGCCCCCTGGACGGCACCCCCGTGGTCGACGTGGACCGCGGCGGCAAGATCACCTGGCACGGCCCCGGCCAGCTCACCGGCTACCCGATCGTGCGGTTGCCGGACCCGGTGGACGTGGTGGCGCACGTGCGCCGCCTCGAGGAGGTGCTCATCCGCACCGTGGCCGAGTACGGCATCGAGGCCACGCGGGTGGACGGGCGCAGCGGTGCCTGGGTGCTCGGCGACCCCGCCGCGCAGGACGAGTTCGGACGTCAGGACCGCAAGATCGGCGCCGTCGGCATCCGCGTGAGCCGCGACGTGGCCATGCACGGCTTCGCCCTCAACGTGGACTGCCCGCTCACCTGGGCCGAGGGCATCGTGCCGTGCGGCATCTCCGACGCGGGCGTGACCAGCATCGCCGCCGAGCTGCGCCGCCGCGGCGAGGACGCCGCCGGCGCGACCGTGGCCGACGCCCTGCCGCGCGTGGAGGCGCACCTGCGCGACGTACTCGGCGCGGTCGAGGTGGCGCGCCCGGCCGCCACCACCGCCGGGCACGACGCCGCCTGAACCCACCCGCCGGCACCCCGCCCCACCCGGCGTATCCTGTGGTGCTGCGTGCGGCGTCCACCGCCGCCCACCAGGCCCCGGCAGACACCGCCGGGACGCCACGTCGAGTGCAGGGAGTCAATCCGTGACCATCGCCCCCGAAGGTCGCCGTCTGCTGCGCGTGGAGGCGCGCAACGCCGAGACGCCGATCGAGCGCAAGCCCTCCTGGATCCGCACCACCGCCAAGATGGGCCCGGAGTACCGCGAGGTGAACTCCATGGTCAAGGGGCAGGGCCTGCACACGGTGTGTCAGGAGGCCGGCTGCCCCAACATCTTCGAGTGCTGGGAGGACCGCGAGGCCACCTTCCTCATCGGTGGCGACACGTGCACGCGCCGCTGCGACTTCTGCGACATCGCCACCGGCAAGCCGATGCCGCTCGACCCGGCCGAGCCGATGAAGGTGGCCAACTCCGTGGCCCAGATGGGCCTTCGCTACGCCACCGTCACCGGCGTGGCCCGCGACGACATGCCCGACGGCGCCGCCGCGCTCTACGCCGACACCATCCGCGCCATCCACGAGCGCAACCCGAACACCGGCGTGGAGATCCTGCCCCCGGACTTCGGCGCCAAGCCCGAGCTGGTGCAGCAGGTCTTCGACGCCCGCCCCGAGGTGTTCGCCCACAACCTGGAGACCGTGCCGCGCATCTTCCGCCAGATCCGCCCGGCGTTCACCTACGAGAAGTCGCTCAAGGTGATCTCCATGGCCAAGGAGGACGGGCTGCTCACCAAGTCCAACCTCATCCTGGGCATGGGCGAGAACGACGAGGAGATCAAGCAGGCGATGGTGGACCTGCGCGACGCCGGCTGCGACATCCTCACCATCACCCAGTACCTGCGCCCCTCCAAGCTGCACCACCCCATCGACCGGTGGGTGAAGCCGGAGGAGTTCGTGGCCCTCAGCGAGTACGGCGAGGAGCTGGGCATGAGCATCATGGCCGGCCCGCTGGTGCGCTCGTCCTACCGCGCCGGCCGCCTGTGGGCGCAGACCATGCGCAAGCTCGGCCGCGAGATCCCCGAGCACCTGGCCCACCTCGGCGAGGCCGTCGACGACGGGGCCCGCCAGGAGGCCCGTACCCTCGTGGAGAAGCGCCTCGGCGCCACCGGCTGACGCCGCCCCACTCCCCCGCCCTGACACAGAGGAACCCCAGCCCCATGGCACAGAAGGACACCCCGCGCGGCGCCCGCCGCGACGGCACCGGCAAGCGGACGCTCGGCCAGCGCGTGAAGGCCTACGGCTCGCAGGTCGGCGAGGTCTACCGCATGACCCGGCGCGCCAACCCCAACACGCCGCTGGTCCTGCTGGCCGTGTTCCTGGGCGTGCTCGTGCTGTTCGGCCTGCTGGGCCTGCTGTTCGACATGTTCGTCTACTTCGTGCTGCTGGGGCTGCTCGTGGCCATCCTGGCCACCACCTTCACGCTGGGCCGCCTGGCGCAGAAGGCCGCCTACGCGCAGGTGGAGGGCCAGCCCGGGCAGGGCGGGGCCGCACTGCAGGCGCTGGGGCGCACTTGGTACTACGAGCAGGAGCCGGTGGCCGCCGAGATGCCGCGCCGTGCCCGGGGCGTGCAGGACATGGACAAGGCCGCGATGGTGTTCCGCGGCGTCTCCCGGCGGGGCGTCGTGCTGCTGGGCGAGGGTCCCAAGGGGGGCGCGCAGCGGCTGCTGGCCTCGCAGGAGAAGTTCGTGCACCGCATCGCCGGTCCGGAGGTGCCCGTGACCACCTACCTGCTCGGCGAGGGCGAGGACCGCACGCCCATGACCGACGTGATCCGCGAGGCCAAGAAGCTGCCCAAGCAGATGACCGACGCGGAGGCCGAGGCCGTGCACAAGCGCCTCACGGCGATGGGCGGCATGGCCCAGCAGGCCGGCATGCCCAAGGGCATCGACCCGCGCCGTGCACGGACGGCGAAGCGCTCCACCATCCGCTGAGACCCGCCGTGGTGGCGCCCTCCCGTCGGCGATTCGTGCTGGGCGTCGCCCTCGCCGGACTGGTGCCGGTGGCCGGGTGCGGGCACGCCGGCACGCTCGTGGTGGTGAGCCCCCACCCCGACGACGAGACGCTGCGTCTGTCGGGCTACGTGCTGCACGCGCGCGACCGGGGCGACCACTTGGTGCTCGTGGCGGTGACCCGGGGCGCCGCGAGCGGGGCCGCCCCCGCCTCGTGGAGCGCCGAGCGCCTCGAGGCGGTGCGCTCGGCGGAGCTGGAGGACGCCTGGGCCGCGCTGACCGGCGAACGGGGCACCATCACCCACCTGGAGCTGCCCGACGGTGGTCTCACCGAGTCCGCGGTGGCCGAGGCCCTCTCCCCCGTCCTGGAGGAACACCCCGACGCCGTGGTGGCCGCCGCCTGCGCCACCGACGACGACCATCCCGACCACCGCGTCGTGGCCCGGGTGGTGCGCCGGCTCGCCGGCGACCGCAGCCGCACCGCGCTGCCGCCGGGAGCACAGGGCGGACGGATCTGGGACTGCCCGGACCTGCCGGCCGCCCGCCGGGCCGACGCCGCCTACGCACCGTTCGGGCACCGGTCGGTGAGCGGGCTGTTCGACGACCTGCGCGCGGCGGACCACCGGTCGGCGGTGCTCGGGTGAGCAGCATCGGGCCCGGTGCGCGGCGCCGCCTGGTCTCCCTCGACTGGTCGCGCGGCGCCGCGGTGGTCTTCAACCTGCTGATGATCGCGGTGCTGCCCCCGCTGCCGACCGCGCTGGTGCACGCCCACTGGGAGGGCATCCACCTGGTGGACCTGGTCTTCCCCACCTTCGTGGTGCTCTCGGGCGCCGGCATGGCCTTCGCCTACGCCCGCACGCCCTCGTGGTGGGTGGTCCTGCGCCGCTCGGTGGTGCTGTGGGCAGCCGGGCTGCTCTACAACGCGGTGGTGCTGGACTGGCCGGCCCCCGCGGAGTTCCGCCTCATGGGCCCCCTCCAGGTTTACGCGGTGCTGGTGCCGGTGGTGGCCGTGGCGAGCACCCGCCTACGCAGCCCCCGGGCGTGGGCGGTCGCGGTGGCCGTGCTGACGGTGGCGCTCACCGCGCTGCACCTGGCCTGGGGTGCGCACTGCGGCGGCGTGACCCCGACCTGCAATCCCTCGCGCACGCTCGACCTGCCGTGGATGGGGGCGCACGCCTACCGGGGTGGTGCGCGAGGCCACGACCCGGAGGGGGTGGTGACGCTCGCCGGTGCCCTGGTGACCGTGGGAGTGGGCCTGGTGGCGGGCGCCACCGTGCGCACCCTGCACGGCACCCCCGGGGCGCGGGGGCGGATCATCACCCTCATCCTGCTGCTGGTGGGCGCCTGCCTGGCCGCAGGGCTGGTGCTGCACCTGCTGGGCGTGCCCGTGGTCAAGCGGTTGTGGACCCCGTCCTTCGCCCTGCTCACGGCCGTGCCCGGGTTGCTCGTGCTGCTGGGTGCGTACTTGCTCCTCGACGCCGACGGGGCCCCTCCGGCGTCATCGCTGGTGCGACCGGTGCCCGAGGCACTCGGCCGCAACGCCCTGCTCGGTTACTTCGGCTCGCACCTCGTGCTGCACCAGCTCACCGCCGGCGACCCCTCGGTGGCCGACAGGGTGGTGCGGCTGATGGGTCCAGACGCCGGCCGGTGGGTCTTCGGCATCGCGTTCCTGGCCTTCTGGGTGGCCCTCGCCCTCGTGCTGGCGCGGTACCGCGTGTACGTGCGGCCCTGAGGCACCCGCGTCGTCACCGGGCCCGTCAGGCCCTGACCCGCCTCAGCGCCCGCGGACGATGGCGGTGCGACGCACCCAGTCGTGTGCGCCGCGCTGGTCGCGGTCCCAGATCAGGGCCGGCAGGGCCAGGCAGAGCAGGACCGCGCGCACCGCGGAGTCCACGAGCGTGACCGGCCGGTCGTCGAGGCGGATCACCTGCAGGCCCATGATGCGGTGGCCGAGGGTGCCGCCGGCCGCGGCGACGAGCACGAGGTTCTCCAGCAGGAAGATCCCGTGCGTCACCAGCTGGCCGGACCCGCCCGGCCCCAGGTGGCCCCACGTGGCGGCCGTGATGGCCAGACAGGCGAACCAGTCGATGAACAAGGCGACCAGGCGCGGGCCGAGGCGGGCGATGGACCCGGGGCCGGTGGCCGGCAGGCCGAGGCGTTGACCCGGGTGGTCCTGGGGGCTGGGGTGCTCGTCGTCGGGGAGCGCCGCCCGGGGTCCGCTGAGCCAGGAGCCGATCTCACGTCTGTCCACGCGCACAGGGTACGGACCGGGCGGAGCGCGGGCGGGCCGGTGGGTGGCGCGTGTCCGAGACCACCGACGACACGTGGCCACCCGGTGACGTGGGAGTGACTCCACGGCAGGGGCCAGTCGATAGGCTGGGTCCGTTCCGCGACACCGCCGACCCGGCGGTGCCGGCCACCACTCCCGCTCCCAGGAGGGCACAGCAGTGTTCAGCAGCCCGCAAGAGGTCATCGACTACATCCGCGACGAGGAGGTGGAGTTCCTCGACATCCGGTTCTGCGACCTTCCGGGCGTCATGCAGCACTTCAATGTGCCCGCCTCCACGGTGGACGCCGAGGCGCTGGCCACCGGCCAGATGTTCGACGGCTCGTCCATCCGCGGCTTCGTCGCCATCCACGAGTCCGACATGAAGCTGCTGCCCGACCTGGCCACCGCGTTCATCGACCCCTTCCGGGACGCCAAGACGCTGGTCATGAACTACTCCATCGTCGACCCCTTCACCGACGAGCCCTACGGCCGCGACCCGCGCACCATCGCCCGCCGCGCCGAGGAGTACCTGAGGACGACCGGCATCGCCGACACCGTCTTCATCGGCGCCGAGGCCGAGTTCCACGTGTTCGACGAGGTCCGCTACGAGACCACCCCGGGCAGCGCGTTCTACAGCATCGACGCCGAGGCCGCGGCTTGGAACACCGGCCGCGAGGAGGTGGGCGGCAACCAGGGCTACAAGGTGAGCACCAAGGGCGGGTACTTCCCGGTGTTCCCCACCGACCACTACACCGACCTGCGCGACCAGATCTGCCGCAACATGGAGAAGGTCGGCCTCGAGGTCGAGCGCAGCCACCACGAGGTGGGCTCCGCCGGCCAGCAGGAGATCAACTACAAGTTCAACACGCTGCTGCACGCCGGCGACGACATGATGAAGTTCAAGTACGTCGTCAAGGGCACCGCGTGGGAGGACGGCCGCTCGGCCACCTTCATGCCCAAGCCGGTCATGGGTGACAACGGCTCCGGCATGCACACCCACCAGAGCCTGTGGAAGGACGGCGAGCCGCTGTTCCACGACGAGAACGGTTACGGCCAGCTCTCCGACACCGCGCGGTGGTACATCGGTGGCCTGCTCAAGCACGCCCCGGCGCTGCTGGCCTTCACCAACCCGACGATCAACTCGTTCCGCCGCCTGGTGCCGGGCTTCGAGGCGCCGGTCAACCTCGTGTACTCGGCCCGCAACCGCTCGGCGTGCATCCGCATCCCGATCACGGGCACCTCGCCGAAGGCCAAGCGCGTGGAGTTCCGCGTGCCGGACCCGTCGGCCAACCCGTACCTGTGCTTCGCGGCGCAGCTGATGGCCGGCATCGACGGCATCCGCAACCGCATCGAGCCGCCGGAGCCGGTGGACAAGGACCTGTACGAGCTGCCGCCGGAGGAGCAGGCGAACATCGAGCAGCTGCCGTTCTCGCTCGACGCCGCCCTGGAGGCGCTGGAGGCCGACCACGACTTCCTCACCGAGGGCGACGTGTTCACCGACGACCTCATTGCGGCCTGGGTGGACTACAAGCGCACGCACGAGATCGCGCCGATGCGCCTGCGCCCCAACCCCTTCGAGTACGAGCTCTACTACCACATCTGAGTCGCCGACCACGGTGTGACGACGGGGCCGGTCCTGCGGGACCGGCCCCGTCGGCGTCCCCGGGCGTGCGCGTTCCTGTGCCTGGGCGGCTCAGGCGGGGCGGACCAGCCCGACCCGGTAGAGGGCCGCGACCGCCTCGGCAGCCAGGCGCTCGGCGTCGGGGTGGGGGCCGAAGGTCTCGACGAGGAGCGCGGTGAGCTCACCGACGGTCCGCGGCGAGTCCGCGAGCTCCTGCCAGAGGGTCGCGCCGAGCTGGCCGAGCTGCAGCACGGACGACCCGACCATGAGCACCACGTCCCCCTCACCGCACACCACGGCCCAGGAGAACGGGGCCTGCTCCCAGCGGGCTCCCGGCGTCGTGTCCGGGTCGTCCAACGGCTTGGGAGGGACGGCGTCCCACGGCGCGTCCCCCTGGAGCGCGGTGAGCTCCTCGGCCGGGGACGGGGCCCCCTGCGCGGCGAGGTCGGCGAGCAGGTCGGTGGTCTCGGTGATCTCGGAGTACACCAGGCGCTGCACCCCGAGGTCGGTGACCGCACGGGCCAGGGTGGACAGGCCGCCGGGGGTGCGGCTCAGCGCGGAGGTCTGCGGCGCGAGCAGCGGCAGGGCCTCGACGGCCGGCACCGGCTCCAGGCGGGGCAGCGGGCCCGGGTCAGCCTCCCGCTGCTCCTCGGTGCGCAGGCGGTGGAGGAGCACCAGTCCGGTGAGCCGGGCCCCCTCGGGCGCACGGGCCATGCCCAGCTGGTCGGGTCCCAGCTGGTGCTTGTGGTGCGGGTTGCCCCGGGGGTCGGTGACCACCGAGAGGGGCTTCTCCAGGGGCATCACCCGGTAGCCGTCGTCGACGGCGACGCACTCGTCGGTGAGGTAGCCCCACCCCGCCTGGGCCAACACGCGGCTGGCCGTCGTCTTGCCCGTCCCCGACGCGGCCACGAGGCACAGGGCCCGGTCGGTCCCGGGGGCGGTGAGCGCCGCGGCGTGCACCATGAGCGACTGCCCGATGTGGCGCCCGATCGAGGCGGCGATCAACCACGAGGCCAGGCTGTACCCGCCCTGCTCCCCGGCGACCACGACCGCCTCCCCTGCGGGTGGCGCCTCCCCCACGGCCACGAGGTGCAGCGGCACGTCGGGCTCCTCGTCGGTGATACAGCGGGACCACAGCGCGGGCACGTCGTCCTGGATGCCGGAGGCGTGGTCACGGACGGACCAGACCGTGTCCAGCACGCGCAGGCGTGCGATCTCCGTGCCGCTCCAGTCCAACGCCCGGGCCTCCGCCTCCGTGGCGCCCGTACCGGTGCCCGTCCTGTCGGTCATGCCTCCACCCCCAGTGCGTCGAGCAGGAACGCCAGCTCGAGGGCGCGGTCGCCCCACACGTCGTACCGGCCGGAACGGCCACCGTGGCCGGCGACCATCTCGGTGCGCAGCAGCACGGGACGCTCGACCGGGTCGCTGGTGGCCCGCTCGCGCACCGCCTGCACCCACTTGGCGGGCTCCCCGCACCCGACCCGGGTGTCGTTGAGGCTGGTGGTCGCCAGCATCGCGGGGTACTGCGCGGTCCGCACGTTCTCGTAGGGCGAGTACGCGGCCATGAGCTCGTAGGCCGCCGGGTCGTGCAGGGGGTTGCCCCACTCGGTCCACTCGCCCACCGTGAGCGGCAGGGAGGGGTCGAGGATGGTGGTCAGCGCGTCCACGAACGGCACCGCGAGGTGCGCCGCCCGGTAGAGGCCGGGCTCGAGGTTGATGGCCGCTCCCAGCAGCAGGCCGCCGGCGGAGCCGCCCTCCGCGGCGAGGCGGTCGGGGTGCACCCACCCGGCGTCGACGAGGTGGTGCGCGGCGGCGTTCAGGTCGGTGAAGGAGTTCTGCTTCTGCGCCAGACGGCCGGCCTCGTACCAGTGGCGCCCCATCTCGCCGCCGCCGCGCACGTGGGCGATCGCGAAGACGACGCCGCGATCCAGCAGCGAGAGACGGCTGGTACGGAAGTCGGGCTCGGTGGACACCTCGTAGGCGCCGTACCCGTACAGCAGCCCGGGGGCCGTCCCGTCGGGCCGAGCGTCCACGTGGTGCACCAGGGACACCGGGATGCGCGTCCCGTCGGCCGCCGTGGCCCACAGGCGCTCCTGCACGTACTGGGCCGGGTCGTACCCGCCGAGGACGGGCTGCTGCCGCAGCACGGTGGGCGGCGCGAGCTCGCCCCCCTCGAGCACCGGCCCCAGGTCGTACTCGCTCGTGGTGGGCGGGGTCACGAGCGACTCGGTGACCACCTGCAGCGTCGTCGTGGCGTGGTCGGGGTTGGTCCCCAGACCGATCGTCCACAGCGGCTCGTCGGGGACGAGGTCGAGCGGCGCACCCAGGCCCAACGGCACGTCCGGGCCCGCGGTGCGCGGGTACACCCGCAGGGCCGTGAGACCGTCCCGCCGGAGGGAGACCACGGCGAAGCGCTCGTAGAGGTCCACCCCCAGGAGGCGCTCGTCCTCGGCCGGGGGCTGCACCGCACGCCAGTGCTCCCGGCCGGACGCCGCGACGGTGGCCGTGGCCAACTCCCCCTCGGGAGTGTTCGCGGTGTGCACGAGGAGCAGCTCGTCGCCGTCCACGTCGACGTCGTACTCGAGACCGTCGACGCGCGCCTGCACCACCTGCGGACGGGCAGCCGGGTCGGTGGTGTCGAGCACCCACCACTCGCTGGAGTCGCTGGAGGCCTTACCGATGAGCAGCCAGCGGTCGTCGCCGGAGGTGTCGATGCCCATCCACCAGGCCTCGTCCTCCTCGGTGTGCACGAGCTCGTCGGTGGCCGGGTCCGCCCCGATGGCGTGGCGCCAGACCTGGTGGGGCCGCCACGCCTCGTCCACGCGGACGTAGTAGAGGTGGGTGGCGTCGTGGTCGAAGCACAGGCCGTACCCGACGCCGCTGATCGACTCGTCGATCCGCTCGCCGGTGGCCAGGTCCACGACCGTGACGTTGAACCGCTCGTCCCCCGAGGTGTCGGTGGCGAAGGCCAGGCGCTGGTCGTCCCGGCTGGTGGTGAAGCCGCCCACCGAGAAGAAGGTCGCGTCGCCGGCCTCAGCGTTGCCGTCGAGCAGCACCTGCTCCCCGGCCGGCACCTGTCCCGGTTCCAGGACGGGGCGCTGCACCGCGTACTCCCCCCGCGCCGCCACCCGGGCGTGGACCGGGTACTGCTCCCCCTCGACGGTGCGCGTGTAGTACCACCAGTCCCCGTGCCGGGCCGCGACGGACACGTCGGTCAGCTGCGTGCGGGCGACGATCTCGTCGAAGACGCGCTTCCGGAGCCCCTCCTGCCCGGCGAGCCGCTCCTCGGTCCAGGCGTTCTCCGCCTCGAGGTGTGCGACGACCTGCGGGTCCTCCGGGTCTCGCAGCCACTGCCACGGATCGTCCACGACGTGCCCGTGGTGCTCACGGCGATGGGGGCGGCGGGCCGCGATCGGCGGGGTGCTGCGGGACATGCGGGCCACCCTACGCGGCAGCCGGGGCTCTCCCCCGCCCTGTCGGTGGCTGGTCATGGGTGTGCTGTGTGGAAGTGGACGGTCGTGGCGCCGTCGGGTCCGGTCGTGGTGGTGTGCGTGTACCGGGGGTCGTCCAGGCGGCGGTGGTGTCGTCCGCACAACGGGATGGCATTGGCCAGGTCGGTCCTGCCACCGGTGTCCTTCGCCCCGCGGTCACCGCGGTGATCGGGGTGATCGGGGTGATCGGGGTCGTTCCTGGGTGGTGCCGTACCGGCCCCGGTGCCCGGTGGCGGCCCCTCGGCTGCTGCCCGGGGCGTCCTGCGGGGTGTCCAAGGCGTGTCGTGATGGATCTCGCACCAGGCGAACGGTCGATCACAGTGCTCCTCGGCGCACGTGGAGTAGGTGACCGCGAGGGCCTTGCGTTGGGAGTCGGTGAACACCCGGGTCTGCCGGCCCAGGTCCAGGACGGCCGAGTCGGTGCCCATGACCACCGGGACGATCCCGGCCGTGGCGGCCAGGCGGCGGACCTGCCCGGCCGAGACCTCCTCGTCGTGGTCGGTGACCCCGACCCGGTCAGTGGCCCCGCGGAGGGTGTCCAGGTCGGTGCGCAGCAGCAGGATCGCGGTCGAGGGTGTGGACAGGTGGTCGGTGGGCAGGTGGGAGACGAGCTCGGCGAAGGCCTTGCCCTGCTCGTGGGCCCAGTCCACCTGGCGATCACCCCACGAGGAACCCTCCTGCCCGTCGGTGGTCGCGGTGGTGGTGGTGGTCCGGTGGCGTGCGAGGCGGCGGGGGCTGGTCATGGCCTGCAGGACCTTGGCCAGCATCCGGCCCTGGAGGACCGGGAGGGTGAACCGTCCGGTCATCGTCCCGTCACCCTCCTCGCGGATCCAGAACGACGCGGCCGCCCACGCCTTGTCCTCCTGGGCAGCCACCCGGGTGTTCTCATGGGTGTCAGCCACGGCGGTGGTGTAGCCGAGGTCCTCCAGGACGCGGCGTGCCGCGCGCCGCAACGCCCGCACCGAGAGCTTCTGGGCCCTGACCGTGAGGACCTCCTCGGCGCGCAACC